>NZ_JBAPLV010000016.1:0-123455 GCF_037083865.1 Klenkia terrae
GCCCCGGTGGGGGGGGCCCGCCGGTGGCCGGGGCCCCACACCACCGGACCGCGGCTCACCCCGCCCAGGGATCGACGAGATCGATGCCGGTACCGGTGAAGTCGCGGGTGTTCCGGGTCGCCAACACCCCACCCCGGGCCGCGCAGATCGCCGCGATCTGCGCGTCGAACCCGCTGATCGGCAACCCGGCCGAGTCCCGCGCCGACACGATCCGGGCGTAGCCCACGGCCGCCGGCTCGTCGAAGGGGAGCACCTCGGCGCGGAACAGGTCGAAGACCTCGTCTGCCACCGCCTCCAGAGCCCGTCGTCGGGCGCCGCCGGGGAGTCGGGCCAGTCCGTAGCGGATCTCGGCCACGGAGATGGCCGTCGTCCGGATCTCGGGACCGGGAACTCCACCCACCCAGGCGACGACCTCCGCAGCCGGGGACGGCCGCATCAGCTCGGACAGCACGTTCGTGTCGAGGACGATCACGACCCGAGGTCGACGGCGGCCGCCCGGGGGAGCTCGCTCCGGGCGGGCAGGTCCAGGTCGGCACCCCCGGCACTGCCGAACCTGTCCAGCAGGGCACGGGCCAGGCCGACGTCCTCCTGCGGTTCGGTCACCGCGGCGGTCAGGATCTCGCGGACCTCCGCCTCCATGGAGCGTCCGTGCCCGGCCGCCCGCACCTGCAGGCGAGCCTTCACGGCGTCGTCCAGATCCCTGATGCTGAGTGCTGCCACATCGCCTCCCCTGCGTGCTGGCAATGCTAGCGCTTCGGCAGGCCCTTCCGCCAGGCGCTGAAGGAGCTCACCGGCCCGGCGTGCGGCCGGTGCAGCCACGGCCAGGGGTGCACCTCGACCGGGTCCACGTCGGCGGCCCGACGGGTGAACCCGGGCACCGGCGCGTGGGTCACCGCCACGGACCGGCCGGCCAGCTCGGCCGCGGGCTCGCCCAGGTGCAGCTGCACCTCCCGGTCCTCCGCGAGCTCGGCCAGGGTCTCGGTGAGGAAGACCAGCCGCTTGGATGCCAGCCGGAGCCGGGCCAAGAGCGGCTCGTCGAAGACGAAGACCACCGGCAGGTCCGGGTGCGCGGCCAGCGCGGGGTCCGCCGTCCCCAGGGACTCCGCGGTCAGCCAGACGGCGTCCGGCTCCCCCGTCGTCGCCACGTCGGCGGGACCTCCGGTGACCTCCGGCGAGGGGTCGGCGGCCATCAGCGGCTCGCGCTCCAGCCAGCGGGTGGGCTGGTCGTCGGGCCACGCCTCGATCGGGCAGTCCGACGCCAGCGGGCACCGCTCGCACAGCCCCGGCGCGCGCTTGCGGACCTGCCACCGGGAGAACCCGTAGGCCTTGCCGTTCCCGGCCCCGACCGTCCACTGCCAGCCGACCCGGTTGGCCGCGCGGGACCCGTCCAGCAGCCGGGCGTACAGCTCGTCCTCGCCGGCGGCCCAGTCGTGCCCGGCGCGCACCGTCCACTGCGAGGACACCCACATCCGGGTCTGGTTGACCAGCCAGCCGTCGGCGTCCAGCTCGCCCAGCACGGTGTCCAGGCAGGCCATCTCCCGCGGCCACGGCTCCTGCCAGCGCACCCGGGCCCGCGCCGGCTCGGCCCGCAGCGCCGTCCGGGTGCGGGTGCCCAGCCGGGCGTAGAGGTGCCGCGAGTACTCCTGCCACAGCAGCTCGTCGCGGTACTTGCTGCGGTCCCGGGTCGGGGTGTCGGCGACGGCGTCCCACACCTCCGGCAGCGACAGCAGACCGTGCCGAATGTAGGGGCTCATCGCCGAGGCACCGCGCCGGGACTCCGGCAGCACCTCGTTGCGGCGGCCGGCGTAGCCGGTGACGTCCAGGGTGGCGAGTGCGGTGTCCGCGGCGGCCTGCCCGCCGCGGAACCGGCCGGAGGGGGTGACGGCGTCGTCGCGGTGCAGGTGGCCCAGGTGCTGCGCCACCCACCGGGGGACGTCGGCGACGGCGGGGACGGGCAGCTGGCTCACCGTCCCACCCTGCGGGTTCCCGGTGCAGCGCGCCGGGTGGGTGCGGCCTACGGTCGCCCCCATGCGCGCGATCACGATGGACTCCCCCGGCGGCCCCGAGAAGATGGTCTGGACCGAGCTCCCAGACCCGACCGCCGGTCCCGGCGAGGTGGTCCTCGACGTCGTCGCCAGCGCGGTCAACCGGGCCGACCTGCTGCAGCGCGAGGGCAACTACCCGGTGCCCCCGGGCGCCAGCCAGGTCATGGGCCTGGAGTGCAGCGGGATCGTCGCCGAGGTCGGCCCGGGCGTCGAGGGCTGGCAGGTCGGCGACGAGGTCTGCGCCCTGCTGGCCGGCGGTGGCTACGCCGAGAAGGTCGCCGTCCCGGCCGCGCAGCTGCTCCCCCGGCCCTCCGGCGTGGAGCTGGCCTCCGCCGCCGCCCTGCCCGAGGTGGTCTGCACCGTCTGGTCCAACGTGTTCATGCGGGCCGGCCTGGCCCGCGGGGAGCTGCTGCTGGTGCACGGCGGCGGCAGCGGGATCGGCACGATGGCCATCCAGCTCGCCGTGCGCGCCGGCGCCCGGGTGGCCACCACGGCCGGCAGCGCCGAGAAGCTGGCGTTCTGCCGCGAGCTGGGCGCCGAGATCCTGGTCAACTACCGGGACGAGGACTTCGTCGAGGTGGTCAAGGCCGCCGGCGGCGCCGACGTCGTCCTGGACAACATGGGCGCGGCCTACCTGGCCCGCAACGTCGACGCCCTCGCCCCCGACGGCCGGATCACCATCATCGGCATGCAGGGCGGCCGGAAGGGTGAGATGGACATCGGGGCGCTGCTGGCCAAGCGCGGCAGCGTGCACGCCATGGGCCTGCGCGGCCGGCCGGTCGAGGGCCCGAACGGCAAGGCGGCGATCGTCGCCGCCGTCCGGGAGCACGTGTGGCCCGACGTCGAGTCCGGCCGGGTGCGGCCGGTCGTGCACACCCGGCTGCCGATGGCCCGGGCCGGCGACGGGCACCGGATCCTCGAGGAGTCCTCGCACACCGGCAAGGTCCTGCTGGTCAACGACTGACGGAGTCGGAGCGCTCGGGAAACGATGCGCTGCGACTCCGCTCAGGCGAGGGCGGCGATCGACTCCACCATGTGGTCGACCTCCTCCATCGTGTTGTAGTGCAGGATGCCCAGCCGCACCGCGCCGCCCTGCTCGTTGACCCCGAGGGCGTCGAAGAGCTCGCGGGCGTAGTAGTCGCCGTCCCAGGCGCAGATGGTCCGGCGGGACAGCTCCCGGGCCACCGCCCGGGGCGTCATCCGCGACACCGTGAACGACAGGGTCGGCGTGCGGTACAGCGGTGAGCCCAGCACCTGCACGTGCCGCATCGACCGCAGCGCCCGGTCCAGCCGGTCGAACAGCAGGCCCTCGTACCGGACGACGGCGGACATGGAGGTCTGCAGCCGCTCCCGGCGGGTGCCCGTGGCGTCGGGGGCCAGCGCGGCGAGGTGGTCGACCGCGGCCGCCACCCCGGCGTAGAGCTCGAAGGTCGCCGTCCCCGTCTCGAAGCGGTCGGGCACCCGGTCCGAGGCCGGCACCAGCTTGTCCGGGGACAGCGTCTCCAGCAGCGCGGGGTCGGCCACCAGGGCGCCCACGTGCGGGCCGCACCACTTGTAGGCCGACAGCGCCAGGAAGTCCGCGCCGGTCGCGGTGAAGTCGATCAGGCCGTGCGGGGCGGCGTGCACGCCGTCCACGTAGACCAGGGCGCCGACGGCGTGCGCGCGGTCGGCGATCGCCCGGACGTCGGGCCGGGTCCCGATCGCGTTGCTGGCCATCGTCACCGCGACCAGCCGGGTGCGGTCGGTGAGCAGCTCGTCGTACTGCCACTCCGGCAGCTCGCCGGACTCGATGTCCACCTCGGCCCACTTGACCAGCAGCCCGGCCTCCTCGGCCAGCTGCACCCAGGGCCGGATGTTCGCGTCGTGGTCCAGGCGGCTGACCACGATCTCGTCGCCGGGCCGCCAGGTCTTGGCCAGCGTGCGGGCCATCGAGTAGGTCAGCGTGGTCATGTTGGGCCCGAGGACGACGCCCTTCGGGGTGCCGCCGACCAGGTCCGCGACCGCCGAGCGGGCGCCGGCGACCAGCTGCTCGGCGCGGGCGGAGGAGGGGAAGACGCCTCCCCGGTTGGCGATCGGCACGCGCATCGCCTGGGACACCGCGCGCAGCACGCTCTCCGGCACCAGCGAGCCGGCCGGGCCGTCGGCGTGCACGAACCCGTCGGACAACCCGGGGAACAGACCCCGGACGCGGGCGACGTCCAGCAGCGCGCCCCCCGGTCCCATGCCTCAGACCCTAAACCGCGGTCGGTGACGGTGAGGGGCCGCTCCGTCACGGACGGGGTCGCGGAGCCGGACGACGGGCTCCCGGGCAGGATGGAGGCCATGACAGCACCCGGAGGCAACGGCGAGCACACCCCCGGCCGGCAGGTGGTCGTCGTCGGGCCCGACGGTCAGCCCGTGGCGTCGATGCCCGCCGGCGAGGCCGGCGGGATGGGGGGCGAGGACCTGGGCGACCTGGTCCAGCAGCCCGCCAAGGTGATGCGGATCGGCACGATGATCAAGCAGCTGCTGGAGGAGGTCCGGGCCGCACCGCTGGACGAGGCCAGCCGCAACCGGCTGCGCGACATCCACGCCGCCTCCATCCGCGAGCTGGAGGAGGGCCTGTCGGTCGAGCTGCGCGAGGAGCTGGAGCGGATCACCCTCCCGTTCACCGTCGACGAGACCCCCAGCGACGCCGAGCTGCGGATCGCGCAGGCCCAGCTGGTCGGCTGGCTGGAGGGCGTCTTCCACGGCATCCAGACCGCGCTGTTCGCCCAGCAGATGGCCGCGCGCGCCCAGCTGGAGGAGATGCGCCGCAAGGCCCTGCCCGGCGGCGGGCAGCCCGGCATGCCCCAGCAGCAGCCCGGCGGCGGCCAGTACCTCTGAGTCCCGGGCCCGCCGCCCGGACGGACGGCGGGCCGCCGGTCTCAGACGGTGAAGGCGGCCAGCGCGGTCTCCAGCTCGGACCCCATCCGGGCCAGGTCGGCGCTGGCGGTCTGCGCCGCGGCGACCCGGGCCGTGCTGGTCCGGGTGCCCTCGGCCAGCCCGGCGATGGCGGTGGAGATGTGCCGCGAACCGCCGGCGGCCTCCGAGACGCTGCGGCTCATCTCGTCGGTGGTGGCGGTCTGCTCCTCGACGGCCGCGGCGATGGTGGCCTGGAAGTCGTTGATCTCGCCGATCACCGTGCTGATCGCGCCGATGGCCTCGACCGCGCCGGCGGTGTCGCTGCGGATCGACTCCACCCGCCGGGCGATGGTCTCGGTCGCCCGGGCGGTCTCCTGGGCGAGCTCCTTGACCTCGCTGGCCACCACGGCGAAGCCCTTGCCGGCCTCCCCGGCCCGGGCCGCCTCGATGGTGGCGTTGAGCGCCAGCAGGTTGGTCTGCTCGGCGATCGCGGTGATCATCTTGACCACCGAGGCGATCTCCTCCGAGGACTCCCCCAGCTTGCCGACCATCTGGGTGGTCTGCTCGGCGACGCCGACGGCCTGGCCGGCCACCCGGGAGGCCTGCTGGGCGTTGCTGGAGATCTCGTTGATGGCCGCGCGCATCTGGGTGGACCCGGCGGCCACGGTGTCCACGCTGGCGGTGACCCCGGTGGCGCCGTCCAGCACGGTGGCGGCCTGCTGCGCGGCGACGCGGGCGTCCTCGCCCATCGCGTCGGCGGTGGCGGCCAGCCGGCCCGAGGACTCGGCCAGGTGCCGGGCGGAGTCCGAGGCCACCCGGAGCACGCCGGTGATGGCGTCCAGGCTGCGGTCAAGCGCGGCGGAGACCCGGCCGAGCTCGTCGGTGCCGGTGGCGGCGACCCGGACCCGCAGGTCGCCGGCGGCCACCTTCTCCAGCGTCTCCTGGATGCAGCGGACCGGGCCGGTGACGCTGCGGGCGACCAGCAGGGCCAGCCCGACGGCCAGCAGCAGGCCGGCGACGGCGAGCGCGACGACCAGGTCGCGACCGGTGCGGTAGGTGTCGGCGGCCTCGACCTCGGCCGCGGACGCGGTCTGCTCCGCCGCCGCCGTGGCGGTGGTGAGCGCCTGCGCCATGACGTCCTCCTGCTGGCTCATCGTCCGCAGGAAGCCGGGGACGCCGGACTGGTCGGTGGTGGCCGCCGCGGCGATGAGCGAGCCGAGCGCCTGGTCGTAGGTGTCGTTGGCCGTCGTGAAGTCCGCCATGGCCGACCGCGCGGTGTCGTCCAGCGGCAGGCCGGCGATCAGCTCGACCTGGTCGGCGACCTCGCCGTGCAGCTCCTGGGCGCGCTGCTGCGACTCGGCGATGGTCGCCGGCGGCAGCGTGACGATGTTGGCCCGGGCGAGCTCCGTGGACTGCTCCCACCACAGCGCCTGCAGCGTCCGGACGGCGTCCAGCGGCACCAGCCCCTCGTCGTAGACCTCGCCCGCCCGGTCGTCCAGGGCGGCCATCCGTGCGGTGCCGGCGGCGGCCACGCCCACGGCGACGGCCGCGACGACGAGGATGGCGGCCAGCAGGCGGGCACGGACCCCCCAGGACCTGGGGTCGAGGGGACGGCGGGTGGGCAACGGGATGACGTCCATGCCGGGTGGTTCTCCTGAGCTCGGGCCGGGCTGATCGCCGTGTGCTTCGGCACCGCCCGCCGCGCTCGTGAGCCCAACCCAGGATGAGCGCGGCCACCGTCCCGGACCGGTCGACCTGTCGACCCGGCCGTCCTCAGCCGCGTCGGGCGGCCCACCGGTCCAGCGCGGTCACGGTGCGCACGTGCGGGAAGGTCAGCGCCAGCACCACGGCGAGCGCGGCGCCGACGGCGGCCGGGGAGGACGCCGGACCGGCCAGCACCAGCACGGCGGCCAGGCTGGCCAGGGTCGGCACCGCGGCGTGCCGGGCGAACCGGCCCGCGGCCCGTGCCGTGCCGGGCGCCGAAGGGCCGCCGCGCAGCAGGTCCAGCAGCCGGGCGGTGTGCCGCAGGGCGTGCCAGCCGGCGAACCAGACCCCGAAGGCCGCCAGCGGCGGGACGACGGCGAACAGCACGACGACCATCGCCAGCTCGGCCGCCTCCGCCCGCCGGCCATCCCGCAGCGCGCCGGTGCCCGCGACCAGCACCGCCGCGGCGAGCACCAGGGCGATGGCCACCCGGGCGGGGACCGGGAGCGGGCTGCCCCAGGCCGGCGCGAGGTGGCCGAGCACCTGCGCGGACCCCGCCGGCCACAGCACCAGCGGCAGGCCGACGACGGCCAGGCCGTGCGCGAGCGTCGTCGGCACGTCCTGCAGCAGGCCGGGCACCGGCCGACCGGCGTCCGACGCCGAGACGACGGCCTCGGCGCGCCCGAAGTGCACGGCCGAGACGAGGAGGAAGACCGCGACCGTCGGGGTGGGGGCCACGACCAGGGCCACGGCGGCGACGACCGCCGTGGCCAGGTAGCCGGCCAGCACGCCGCCGAGGGCCCGCGCGGTGGGCCGCTGCCCGCCGGTCCAGAACGGCACCATGTGGTCCACCGCGCCGTGCGGGACCCCGAGCACGATCCCGGCCATCGCCAGCACCGGGGCGGCCCGGGCGACCAGGTCGGGGTCCAGCAGCTGGGCGAGCAGCACGGCGAGGACGAGGGCCCGGCCGACGACGACCGAGGGCCGCCCCTGCCGGGCAGGACCGGGACCGCGACGGGTCCGGTCCTGCCCGGTGGTCTGCAGCACGGGTCAGCTCGTCCGCGCGGTCCGGTTCACCCGGCCGGTGCCGTTCGCACCGACCAGCCGGTCGTGGACCGGGCCGTCGTCGCCGTGGACGGTGTCCGGGTGGTCGTCGTAATCCGGGTCCTCCAGGCGGCTCTTCACCCGGGCGACCTTGTAGATCGCCAACCCGTAGGCGGCCTTCGCGAGGATGTCGGCGATCGAGTAGCCGGCCTGCTTGAGCACGAACCCGCCCTCACCGCCGAAGAAGTCCCCGCCCAGGATCGGGAAGAGGTAGGCGATCGGGTAGACGCCCCACAGCCCGACGAGGGCGATGCGCAGCATCTTGATCGTGTGCTTGACCTCCTCGGGCTGGCGTTCCAGGGACTTGGACAGCTCCACGAAGAGCACGTACAGCAGGTAGAGGAACGGGATGGTCGACAACGTCCCCCAGACCAGCCGCGGTACGACCTCGTTGGTGATCTCGCCCGGGTAGCCGAGGGCGATCATCAGGGCCGAGGCCGGGATCAGCTTGAACAAAAGCTTCTTGGACGCCGCCCGGCCCAGCGCGAGCACCGCGACGGTCTCCAGCAGGAGCAGCGGGACGGTGAGGAACCAGTCGACGTAGCGGTAGCCCTCGTTGAACTCGATGTTCGAGAGCTGGTGGGCCGAGTCGATGGTCTGCCCGGGCGGGTAGCTGTCCTCGAAGTTGTTGAAGATCCGGAAGTAGTGGTAAGCCGCGATCGCGCACACCGTCGCGGAGACGATGACGGCGTTGCGGTACTGCTTCGCCACCTGCCGCTGGCTCACCACGAGGTACAGCGAGGTGAACAGCAGACAGGCGATGGCGAGGGAGAACAGGTTGTAGACCGTGGCGAAGTTGCCGGCGGACAGAGAAGGGATGTTGACGGCGGCTGCCTGGACCATCGAGGTGCCTCACGGGGTGGGAGACCCGACCCCGCCTCGTGGCGGGGCCGACCGTTTCCGGTAAGCGGGGTTTACGCCGATGGCGGCGGCAGGTCCAGTTGCACAGGTTTGGCCGGTCAGCGCGGTGCGGCGGCCAGCAGCCGGACGGCGTGCGCCAGGTCGGCCGACAGCACCACCTGCGGGTCCGGGGCCCGGCCGGCCCAGCCCGGTCCGCCGGCCACCAGCACCCGGGCGCCCCGGGTGCGGGGCAGCGCGTCGACCGGGAAGCGGGGTGCCACCTCGTCCTCCCCGCGCGCCCGCTGGCTCCACACGAAGACCCCGGAGACGCCGGTGCGGCGGACGGCGGAGACCAGCGCGGTGGCCGGGAGCTGGCCCATCACCTGGGTCGGCACCCGCAGCTCGGCCAGCGCGGCCGCCAGCACGTGCAGCGGGAGCACGTGCCAGTCACCCGGTGGCGAGGTCAGCAGGATCCCGCGGCCGGGGTGCGGTCGGGGCTGGCAGGCGCGGTGCGCCCGCAGCGACTCCACGACGGCCTCGCTCAGCAGGTGCTCCACGTCGATGCCGGCCCCGGTCTGCTCCCACCGCAGCCCGGCCGCGACGAGCACCGGGCGCAGCACGTCGTCCCAGGTGGCGACCGTGCCGTGGGCGACCAGCAGGTCACCGAGGATCTCGTGCACCCCCGCGGCGTCCAACCGGGCCGCCGCCCGGGCGAGCCCGCGCGCCGCGGGCGGGGCGTGCGGGAGCGCCAGCACCGTGCCGCCGGCCCCGGACCTGCGCCGCGGCCGCACCGGCGAGCTCGGCCCGGCGGCGTCGTCGGCACCGGCGAGGACCCGGCGGGCGGCCTCGGCGGCACCGCACCCCTCGGCGACCAGCCGCTGCATCCGCAGCAGGCGGTCCAGGTCGGCCGGGTCGTAGCGCCGGTGCCCGCCACCGGTCCGGCCGCTGGGGGTCAGCCCGTAGCGCCGACCCCAGCTGCGCAACGTCTCCGGGGCGACCCCGAGCCTGGCCGCCGCCGCACCCACGGACAGCACGGCGGAGCCGGTCTCGGACACCTCGGGTGCGACCACCGGCCCATCATGGGCACGTGCCGCCCGGCGCCGCCCGCCTACGAGCGGAGCCCCGCCAGGTACTGGGCGACGCCGTCGGCGTCGTTGGTGGCGGTGACGTCGGTCGCCGCGGCCAGGACGTCGCGGTGCGCGTTGCCCATCGCCACCGCCCGGCCCCCGCCCTCGCGGACCCAGTGGAACGCCTCGATGTCGTTGGGCATGTCGCCGAAGAACACGACGTCGGCGGGACCCAGGCCCAGGTCGGTGCACACGTCGGCCAGCCCGGTCGCCTTGCTGACGCCCTTCGCCGAGATCTCGGCCATCGCGTCCGACGACGAGTTGGTCACCGTCGCGAGGTCGCCCACGGTCGCCGACACCAGCTCCAGGAACTCCTCGCGCGGCAGGTCCTCGTGCCGGGCCAGCAGCTTGGCCACCGGCGCGGACACCATCTCCTCCAGCGTCGCCACCGCCACGCCGGGGGCGTCGAGGTCCCACCGCGGCTGGTACACCGGCTCGTGCCGGAACTCCAGGCCGTACTCGACGGCGAACCAGGTGCCCGGCTGCTCGCGGCGCAGTCCCGCGGTGACGTGCCGCAGCACGTCGACCTGCATCGGGTGCTCGTGCAGCACCTCGAACCGGCCCAGGTCGAGCTGGACGGCGCCGTTGCAGCAGACCGCCCGGCCGGTGCCCAGCACCTCGCGGATGGCCAGCATCCAGCGCGGCGGCCGGCCGGTGGCCAGGACGAACGGCACGCCGTCGTCGCCCCAGGCGTGGATCTGCTCCAGCGTGGCCGGTGCGACGGTCTCGTCGCTGCGCAGCAGCGTGCCGTCCATGTCGCTGGCGATCAGCTTCGGGGTCCAGCTCACTTCTGCAGGGCCTCCAGGTAGCGGGCGACGCCGTCGGCGTCGTGGCCGCCGGTGCGGCCGGTGGCGGCGGCGAGCACCGCGGGGTGGGCGTTGGCGACGGCCACCGAGCGGCCGCCGGCGGCGTTCACCGCGTGGATCATCGGCAGGTCGTTGGGCATGTCGCCGAACACCAGGACCTCGGACATCGGGACGCCGAACCGCTCCAGCGCCACGGCCAGCCCGGTGGCCTTGGTGATCCCGGGCGGCAGCACCTCGATGAAGCCCAGGCCGGCGTGGGTGACCTCGGCGGCCGAGGAGTCGGTGACCGACAGCGCCAGGGCGAGCAGCTCGTCCTGGCCCAGGGTCTCCGAGCGCAGGAACACCTTGAGCACCGGGCCGTCGGGCAGCACCTGCTCGCGCGGCAGCAGGTCGGCGGGCTCGGGGTAGGGCCAGTCGAAGCCGTGCTGCACCCGCAGCGGGGTCAAGGCCTCCGACTGGGTGGCGGCGTCCTCGACGGCGATGATCAACGGGCCGGTGACCGCCTCGATCGCGGCGACCACGGCGTGCGCCTCGTCGCGGGGCAGGCCCACCGCCCGGAGCACCTCGTCGGCGTCCAGGTCGACGACGAAGCCGCCCTGGGCCAGCACGGCGACCCCGCGGCCGCCCAGTGTCGTCCGCACGCTGTCCAGCAGCCGCGGACCGCGGCCGGTGACCCCGACGACGGGGACGCCGGCGGCCCAGCTGGCGTCCATGGCCGCGCGGGTGCGGTCGGAGACCGTGCCCTGGCTGGTCAGCAGCGTGCCGTCGAGGTCGGTGGCGACCAGCTGCGGCCGCCACGGCCCCAGGTCGCCGAGCTCGAGGACGACGTCGCTCCCCTCGCCCCCGCTGTGCTTGGGCAGCGTGTTCGCGGCACGGGCGGGGATGTGGGCGGTCACGCGCTCGGCACGAGCGACATGCCCGGGCTCAGCACGGCGTGCCCGCCCAGCCAGGGGCGCAGCGCGACCGGCACGTGCACCGACCCGTCGGCGCGCTGGTGCACCTCGAGCAGGCAGGCGATGGTGCGGGCGATCGCGCACAGCGTGCCGTTGAGGGTGGCCACCGTCTGCGGCTTGCCGTCGGCGTCCCGGGAGCGGATCGACAGCCGGCGCGCCTGGAACGTGGTGCAGTCCGACGTCGAGGTCAGCTCGCGGTAGGTGCCCTGGGTGGGGAACCAGGCCTCGATGTCGAACTTGCGGGCGGCGCTGGTGCCGAGGTCGCCGGCGGCGATGTCGACGACCCGGTAGGGCAGCTCGAGGGCCTGGAGGAACTCCTCCTCCCACTGCAGCAGGCGCAGGTGCTCGGCCTCGGCGTCCTCGGGGGCGCAGAAGCTGAACATCTCGACCTTGTCGAACCAGTGCACGCGGATGATGCCCTTGGTGTCCTTGCCGTAGGACCCGGCCTCGCGGCGGAAGCAGGAGCTCCAGCCGGCGTAGCGCTTGGGCCCGGCCGACAGGTCGAGCACCTCGTCGGCGTGCATGCCGGCCAGCGCGACCTCCGACGTCCCCACGAGGTACAGGTCGTCGCGCTCGATCCGGTAGACCTCCTCGTCGTGCTCGCCGAGGAAGCCGGTGCCCTCCATGGCCTTCGGGCCGACGAGGGCGGGGGCGACGACGGGGGTGAACCCGGCGGCGACGGCGCGGGTGATGGCCAGCTGGGCCAGCGCGAACTCCAGCAGCGCGCCGGGGCCGGTCAAGAAGTAGAACCGCGAGCCGGACACCTTGGCGCCGCGCTCCATGTCGATGGCGCCCAGCGCGGTGCCGATGTCCAGGTGGTCGCGGACCTCGAAGTCGTAGGTGGGCACCTCGCCCACGGTGCGCAGGGTGACCGCGTCGTCCTCGCCGCCGGGCGGGACCTCGGGGGCCACGACGTTGGCGATCGCCAGGTGCGCGGTGCGCAGCGCCTCGTCGGCGGTTCGGACTGATTCCTCAGCCTCCTTGACGCGTCCGGCGAGGGCCTTGGCCCGCTCGAGGACGGCGGGACGCTCCTCGGGGGTGGCCTTCTTCACCGACTGCGAGGCGGCCTTCTGCTCGGCGCGCAGGTCGTCGGCCCGGTGCACGGCCGCCCGCCGCTCGGTGTCGGCCGCGAGCAGGGCGTCGACCAGGGACTCGTCGTCCCCCCGGGCGCGCTGGCTGGCGCGGACGAGGTCGGGGTCATCGCGGAGGAGGCGCAGGTCGATCACCCGCTGATGGTAGGTGCCGGGGTCGGCCCCGGACGCGAGGACGCCCCCCACCCGCGAGCGGGTGGGGGGCGTCCTGGTGGAGCGGGGTGCTAGATCACGCAGTGGGGATCGTCAGCGTGGCGACACCGACCAGGAAGTTGTCCGGGACGGCGCCGGGGGCACCCAGGGTGGTGTTGAGGAACTCGGCGGCGGCCGGGGAGACCTCGACCTTGGTGCCGGTCAGGATCGCGTTGCCCGAGCTGTCCACGGTGATGGGCTCCAGCGTGGTGCCGTTCAGGTTGAACAGCGGGAACGAGGCAGCGGCGAGCGTGCCGTTGACCGAGACGTCGGCGAACAGGATGGCCGGCTTGCTCGGGACGACGACGAAGTTCTCCAGCGAGATGACGTTCTCACCGGCGGTCAGCGAGATGCCCGACCCCTGGTGGAAGATCGCGCCCTGGACGAACGGGCGGTAGCCGGAGTCCTTGTCGTAGACGGTGGCGGTGCCGCCGGTGATCGGGAAGTCCAGCGTCGCGCCGTCCAGCGTCGCGGTGCCGATGACGCCCGGGGTGATGTTCAGGCTGGTCAGCGCGTCGAGGAAGCCGGAGTCCAGGGCCACGGCGGTGTCGCCGCCGGAGATCGCGGGGATCGTGGCGATGGGGGCCGGGTTGCTCACGGTCGACGAGGTCGCCGCGGCGGCCGAGGTGCTGGTGTCGGTGGCCGAGGTGTCCGAGCCGGAGCTGCAGGCGGCCAGGCCGAGCGCGGCGCTCATGGCGATGGCAGCGACGGCGGTGCGCTTGGCGGTGGTCTTGTTGAGGTTCACGGTGTTTCTCCCTGTGTCGGTCGTCCGCGTCGTCCGCGGGATCACGAGGAGTTCGGGGCCACGTCAAGATCTGGATGTCACGGTTCGATAACGGTCGATCCGGTCACGGACGACGCAGCAGGTAGGTGTCCATCACCCAGCCCTTGCGCTCGCGCGCGGCCGCCCGCACCGCGGCGATCTCGTCGACCACGTCGGCGAGCTTCCCGGCGACCAGCAGCTCGGCCTCGGTGCCGAGGTAGGCGCCCCAGTAGATGTCGAGGTCGAGGTCGAGGTAGGCCCGGCAGGCCAGCTCGCTGTCCAGCATCACGACGACGTCGTCGGCGTTGGGCGGGAACTCCTGGGCCAGCCGGCGACCGGTGGTCAGGTGCACGGCCCCGCCGACGCGGTTGAGCAGGATCCGGTGCCGGGCGGTGAGCGCCTGCACAGCGGTGATGCCGGGGACGACGTCCCACTCGATCTCCAGCTCGCCGGCCGCGGCGATCTCCTCCAGCACCCGGATGGTGCCGTCGTAGAGCGACGGATCGCCCCAGACGAGGAAGCCGCCGGTCCCGCCGTCGGGCACCTCCTCGGCGATCGCCCGCTGGAGCAGGACGGCGCGGTCGGTGCGCCAGTCGTCGACCGCCCGGGTGTAGCGCTGCTCGGCGGCGACCGACGCCGGGTCCCGGTCCCGCTCGGGGTCGCTGAGCTCCACGAAGCGGTAGGCACCCTCGACGAACCGCTCGCAGACCGCCCGGCGGGCCGCGGTGAGGTCGGCGGTGGCCGGGCCCTTGTCCAGGACGAGGAACACGTCGACCTCGTTGAGCGCGCGGACGGCGCCGACGGTGACGAAGTCGGGGTCGCCCGCCCCGATGCCGATGACCAGCAGACGTCGCATGCCGGCCAGCCAATCAGACGCCCACGGCGGCGGGTTGGTCCGCGGTGGGAGGTGCGGGACCATGGGGCCATGCGCTTCCTGGACGACCGGCGACCGGCGACCGACCTCACGTACGCGGACGTCTTCATGGTCCCCAACGCCTCGACCATCGGGTCGCGGCTCGAGGTCGACCTGACCACGCCGGACCGGGTGGGCACCACCATCCCGGTCGTGGTGGCCAACATGACTGCCATCTCCGGCCGCCGGATGGCCGAGACCATCGCCCGCCGGGGCGGCCTGGCCGTGATCCCGCAGGACATCCCGGTCGACGTGGTCGGCGAGGTGGTGAGCTGGGTCAAGGCGCGGCACACCGTCTACGACACCCCGATCACGCTGGCCCCCACCGCGACCGTGGCCGAGGCGCTGCAGCTGCTCACCAAGCGCGCGCACGGCGTGCTGGTCGTGGTGGACGGCGGCCGGCCGGTCGGCGTGGTCACCGACGGCGCGTGCCAGGGCGTGGACCGGTTCACCCAGCTGTCCGAGGTCATGGCCCCCGACCCGCTGACCGTCCCGGCCGGCACCGACCTGGCCAAGGTCTTCGACGTGCTGTCCGAGGCCCGGGTGAACGCCGCCCCGGTCGTGGACGGCGACCAGCTGGTCGGCGTCGTCACCCGCAAGGGCGCGCTGCGCTCGGCGCTGTACACCCCGGCCCTCGACGCGGCCGGCAAGCTGCTGACGTCGGCGGCGGTCGGCATCAACGGCGACGTCGCCGGCAAGGCCGAGGCGCTGCTCGCCCACGGCGTCGACGTCCTCGTCGTGGACACCGCGCACGGCCACCAGGCCAAGGCCGTCGAGGCGGTGCGGGCCGCGCGCTCGGTGGCCGGCTCGGTGCCGATCGTCGCCGGCAACGTGGTCACCGCCGGCGGCACCCGGGACCTCATCGAGGCCGGCGCGGACGTCGTCAAGGTCGGCGTCGGCCCCGGCGCCATGTGCACCACCCGGATGATGACCGGCGTCGGCCGGCCGCAGTTCTCCGCCGTCGAGGAGTGCGCGGCCGCCGCGCGCGAGGCCGGCAAGCACGTCTGGGCCGACGGCGGCGTCCGGCACCCCCGCGACATCGCCCTGGCGCTGGCCGCGGGTGCGGCCAGCGTGATGGTCGGCTCCTGGTTCGCCGGCACGTACGAGAGCGCCGGCGACGTCCACGAGGACGGCACGGGCCGGTTGTACAAGGAGAGCTTCGGGATGGCGTCGGCCCGCGCGGTCAAGGCCCGGACGTCGACCCAGTCCGGCTTCGACCGAGCGCGGGCGGCCCTGTTCGAGGAGGGCATCAGCTCCTCGCGGATGTACCTGGACCCCGCCCGCCCCGGCGTGGAGGACCTGGTCGACCAGATCGTGGCCGGCGTCCGCTCGTCGTGCACCTACGCCGGGGCCCGGACCGTCGACGAGCTGCACGAGCGGGCGGTGCTCGGGGTGCAGTCCGCGGCCGGCTACGAGGAGGGCCGCCCGCTGCCGACCAGCTGGTGAGGGCTCTCCCCCTCGCGGAGTTCGAGGACCTGGTCGCCGATGCGCTGGACCAGGTCCCGGCCGAGCTGATGGACCTCGTCGACAACGTCGTCGTCCTGGTCGAGGACCGCAACCCCGACGAGCCGACCCTGCTGGGTCTCTACGAGGGCTATGCACTCACCGAGCGGTCGTGGGACCTGTCCGGCCAGCTGCCCGACCGGATCATGGTCTACCGCGAGGCGATCTGCGACGTCTGCGAGACCGCCGCGCAGGTGGCCGAGGAGGTCACCATCACGGTGGTGCACGAGATCGCGCACCACTTCGGCATCGACGAGGCCACCCTCCACCGCCTCGGCTGGGGATAAGGACCTCCAGCACGTCACCATTGCTCTCATGTCCGACGACGCCCGGTTGCCGATCAAGATGCTGCACGACCGACTGCTGGTCTCCCTGCGCAAGGATGACGGCGACCGGCGCAGCACCGGCGGCATCCTCATCCCGGCCACCGCGCAGATCGCCAAGCGGCTGGTGTGGGGCGAGGCGCGCGGGGTGGGCAGCAACGTCCGGCAGGTCAAGGTCGGCGACCGGGTGCTGTTCTCCCCCGAGGATCAGCACGAGGTCGAGGTGCACGGAGAGGAGCTGCTGATCCTGCGGGAGCGCGACGTGCACGCGGTCGCCGCCGAGCGGATCGAGGAGTCGACCGGTCTCTACCTGTGAATCCGTGACCGCCTCGCCACGCGATGTGGTCGTGGGGGGTTGCGCCCGCTCCCGGCATCAGCAGACTGGGGAGCTGTGGCCGACGCAGGGAGACCGGGCGGATCAGCCCGCCGACCCCTCCCGCAGCCTGGCCACCCACTCCTGGGCGTCGGCGAACGCCCCGTCGGCGAAGCGCTCGTGCACCGGCGCGGCCGCGCGGCCGTCGGCCCGCGGGTAGGAGCCCTGGAAGCGGACCTCGTCGCACAGCCGGTGCAGCGCGACCAGTGCGTCGCCCACCCGGCGGTCGGAGACGTGGCCCTCGCAGTCCACGGAGAAGGAGTAGACGCCCAGCCGTTCGCGGGTGGGCCGGGACTCCAGCCGGGTCAGGCTGATCCCGCGCGAGGCGAACTCGGTCAGCAGGTCGAGCAGGACGCCGGTGCGGTCGGCCACGAAGCAGGTCAGCGTCGTCTTGTCCGCCCCGGTCGGGGCGGGGAGCCGGCCCGGTCGCTCCACCTGCACGAACCGGGTGACCGCCCCGGGGGTGTCGGCCAGGCCGGTGCCGACCACGTCCAGGCCGTAGCGCGCGGCGGCGATCTCGGGGCAGATGGCCGCGTCGTGGGCGCCCTCGGCGACCAGCCGGGCGGCGTCGGCGGTGGACGCGGCCGGGACCACCTCGGCGCCGGGCAGGTGGGCCGCGACCCAGCCCCGGGTCTGCGCCAGCGCGTGTGGGTGGCTGGCCACCCGGCGCACGTCGCCGCGGCCGACGCCGGGCCGCGTGGCCAGCACGAAGTCCACCTCGAGGAACACCTCGCGGGTGATCACCAGGGGGTCCCCGGCGGCCAGCCCGTCGATGGTCGGGCTGACCGAGCCCTCGACCGAGTTCTCCAGCGGCACGAACGCCGCGTCCACCTCGCCGGAGCGGGCCATCGCCAGGGCGGCCGGCACGCTGGGGGCCGGCACCGTCTCCCCCTCGGAGTGGGTGCCGAGACTGTGGAGTGCCGCTTCGGTGAAGGTACCCTCGGGCCCCAGGAAGGCGATGCTCGACGGAATCGACCCAGCGGGCTGAGCAGGCATTCGACGAGGGTAGTGCGGCCAGTGCGGACCACGTGTCCGCCCTGGGGGGAGACGCATCGCCACCGAACGGACGGCGACGTGCGCCGTCCCCCAGGCGAGCGGAGGACGGCGTGACCACCGGCAGCCCTCCCCTCGTCGACGAGGCTGCCCTCTCCGGGCTGCGCTGGGACCTGCTCACGGCCAGCGACCAGGACGACGCGCACTCCTTCACCGACCTGCTGACCGCCGTCGAGGACCACCTGTCGGCCGCCGCGGACCCCCGCTGGCAGGCGTGGTCGCACGCCTTCACCGCCCGCCGCGCGCTCGCCGAGCACGACACCGAGGGCGCCGGCCACCAGGTGGTCGCCGCCCGCGCCGCCGCCGAGGACTGCCCGGCCGACGCCGAGCGCGCCCTGCTGCTGGCCTACCTGTCCTACCTCGAGGTGACCGGCAACCGGTTCGAGGTCGCGCTGCACCTGGCCGTGGACGCCAGCCTGCTCACCGACCAGGTCCCCGCCGACACCCCCAGCCGCGCGCTGCACCAGGCCCACCACTGGCTCTCCCTCGCCCTGACCCGGCTGGACCTCGAGGAGCTCGCGGTCGCCCAGGCGCTGCGCGGGCACCGGGTCGCCGCGGCGCTCGAGGACGTCCCCGCCCGCTGGCAGCTGCTGCGGCTGTGCGCCCAGCAGCACGCCGAGCTGGCCCAGACCGTGCACCGCCGCGGCGACGAGGACCGCGCCGCCCGGCTCGCCGCGGTGGCCCTGCGCTGCTCGTTCTCCGCCACCGAGCTGGGCGCGGAGAGCGACTGGGAGCCACCCGACGCCGAGGCCGACCTGCTCGCCGTCGTCCACGGCTGGGCGCTGACCCTCGCCGGGGACCTCGAGGACACCCTGCCGGCCCTGCGCCGGGTGCGGGACCGGATCGCCGCCGAGGGCGGTCCGTGGCTGCGCGGCTACGCCGACCTGGCGCTGTCCCGGCTGCTGTCCCGGATCGCCGGACCGCCCGACGCGATGGGGCCGCACGCCGAGGAGGCCGCCGAGCTGCTGCACGCCGCGGCCACCGCGTTCGCCGGCGTCGGCGACCAGCGGCGCTACCGGCAGTGCCTGCTCGAGCTGGGCCGGTCGACCGCCGCGCTGGGCCGGGCGTCGGAGGCCCTGCACTGGCTGGAGGCCTACCGGGCCGACACCGTGCGCATGCACCACCGCAGCCGCGAGCTGTGGGCCGAGATGTTCGTCCGGCGCAGCCGGCTGCGCGAGGCCGAGCGGCAGACCGCGCTCATGCGCCGGCACGCGCTCGAGGACCCGCTGACCGGGCTGGGCAACCGGCGCAGCGCCGAGCGCCGGCTGGCCGAGCTGGACACCGCCGACGCACCGGTGGCCCTCGCCGTGGTCGACATCGACCGGTTCAAGGAAGTCAACGACCGCCACTCGCACCTGCACGGGGACGCCGTCCTGCGCCGGCTCGCCGACCTGCTGCGGGTGCACTGCCGCACCGGCGACGAGGTCTACCGCTGGGCCGGCGACGAGTTCCTCGTGGTGCTGCCCGCGGCGCAGGAGGCCCAGGCGGTGATCGCCATGGAGCGCCTGCGCGCCGCCGTGGTGGCCTGCGACTGGCGCGAGCTCGAGCTGGACGGCGACGTCACCGTCAGCATCGGCATCGCGACCTCGCACCCGAGCGCGCCGCGCACCTGGCGCGAGCTCTTCGACGACGCCGACCTGCACCTGTTCACCGCCAAGCGCTCGGGCCGCGACCGGGTCCGGACCTCGACGCCGGACGGCGAGGGCGCCGCGGCGACCACCGGCCCGCACACCTCGGTGGACGACCTGGTCGTGGAGCTGCTGGGCGCCCGCCGCCCGCGCACGCCCGGCTGGGCCTTCGCCCCCGACGACGAGCTCGACGGCGACGCCGTCCCGTGACTCCGGTGGGGCGTGCGGGACCGGTGGGGCGCCGGTGACCCGCCGGGCGGGTCGCCCCCGGCGCGCCCCCGACGGAACAGGTGACAGAACGCATCCAGACGTGCACAGTGCGCTCGTGCCACCCGGGATCCTGCACGAGCGGGTCAGCTCAGCGCTGACCAACTGGCACCTCGACGTCGCCGAGTCCTTGCTCGCCGACGCCGATGCCGACCCCGGTCCGGCGGCGACCGCCGGCGCACCGCTGACCTCGCTGTCCCGGGCCTGGGCGGACACGCTGCGCGCCGAGCTGCTGGTCCGCCGGCTGCGCATGGCCGGGCTGACGCTGCTCGGCGACCCCATCGACGACGCCACGACCCCGGTGCCGGCCGAGCCGACCGCGGACGAGGCGGCGACCGGCGCCGAGCTGGGCACCCGCTCGCAGACCGCCGACGACGCCGCCACGGCCATCGCGCTGGTCCGCTCCGCCCGCGCCGCCTTCGACGCCGCCGACGACGACCTGCAGCGCGCGGCCGGCCTGGCCCGGCACGCCCGCATCGAGCTGCTGTCCCGCCGGGTGGACGCCGCCATGGACGAGGCGGTCGAGGCCGCCAGCCTGCTCGACCCCGCCCTGGTCGCCAGCCCCCTGCTGGTGCACACCCTGGGCGCCCTCTCCGGGGTGCTGGCCGACCTGGAGCTCATGCCGCTGGCCCTGGACTACCAGCGCCGGGCGCACCACACCGCGCTGCGGCTGGCCGAGGACGAGCCGGGCCCTGCGTCGCTGGCCCTGGTCGGGGACAGCGCCTCCCGGCTGGCCGCGCTGTGCGCGGAGGTCGGCGAGGGGCTGCTGGACGACGGCATCGCCGACGCCGCCGACCCGCACTTCACCCAGGCCCGCACCCTCGCCGTCGAGACCCTCGCCGGGCTCCCCGCCGACGACCCGCACCGGCCCACCGCCGAGGTCGTGCTGGGCGCGGCACTGGTCGGGCTGGGCGAGCACGACGCCGCGGTCACCGCACTGCAGCGGGTGGTCGGCCAGATCCCCGCCGAGCAGGACCGCGCCCTGCTCGCCTCGGCCGAGCTGGCCCTGGGCCGCGCGCTGCGTCGCCAGGGCAACGGCACCGCCGCCGACGACCACCTGGCCCACGCCCTCGCGCTGTCCACCGAGCACGGCCTCCCCCGCCTCCGCCGGGCCGCCCTGCGGGAGCTGTGCACGCTGCACGCCGACCTGGACGACGCCGCCCGTGCCCTGCCCTACCTGCAGGCCTACCTGGCCGACGAGCTGGACCGGGTCGACGAGCGGCGCACCCGCTGGGTCGAGCTGTTCGGCCGCCGCAAGAGCCTGCTGGAGACCGAGCGGGCCGCCGGCCAGCTGCGCCGCCAGGCCTACGAGGACCCGCTGACCCATCTCCCCAACCGGCGCTACGCCGAGGGCCGCCTGGACGGCCTGCTGGCCGCCGGCGCCGCCCCCGCGCTGGCCGTCGTGGACATCGACCACTTCAAGTCGATCAACGACGCCGCCGGCCACCCCGGTGGCGACGCCGTCCTGCGCGCGGTGGCCCAGCTGCTGGTCGACGGCGTCCGGGACACCGACGAGGTCTGCCGGTGGGCCGGTGACGAGTTCGTCATCCTGCTGCCCGACACCACCGCCGAGCAGGGCGAGCGGGCGATGGAGCGGATCCGGTCCTCGATCGCGACCAACGACTGGTCGGCGCTGGGCGTCGACGTCCCGGTCACGATCAGCGCGGGCATCGCCTCGGCGGCCCGCGGCGACGACCGGCGCACCCTGTTCGCCGCGGCCGACGGCGTGCTCTACGACGCCAAGCGCAGCGGCCGGGACCGCGTCGTCCGGTTGTCCGGGGTGACCCAGACCCGGGCCGAGGACGGCCCGCCGGAGCCCCCGCGGCCGGCCGCGCCGGTCTTCGAGGGCGAGCTGCTGGAGTCCGACACGGCCCCGGCCGGTGACGGGGAGTCGCCGGAAGCGCCGGTTACCGTCACGGACGTGACGCAGCAGCCCCCCGTGGACCCGACCCCGGCCCGGCCGACCGACATCCTGTTCGGCGACGACCCGCGACCGGTGCCGACGCCGCGGAACGAGGAGGACGACGCGGCCGGCGGCTTCGGCCGGCTGCTCGTCGAGCCCGTCCCCGCCCCCGGTGGGCCCCGGCCCATGCGCACCGGCCGGGTCGTGGGACCGGCCGAGGACGCGGCCACCCCCGACGACGGTGCCCAGGTCGCCGCGACCCGCAGCCCGGTCACCTCGGCCGGCCCCGAGGTCGTCCGCGGTGCCGGCCGGACCACCGAGCAGGTCCTGGCCCTGGTGCGCGAGGCCCGTCGCGAGCACCCCGACCGCCCGGCGGTCGTCGTGGGCGCCGGCGCCGAGACCCTGGTCGCCCTGGCCAGCGAGCACGACGCCTACACGACGATGGACCACACGGCGATGGCCGCCGCGGTGGGCCCGCTGCCCGAGCCGCGCGGCCGGGTCGCGGTGCTGTGCGCCGGGTCCGGCGACGCGCCGGTCGCCGCCGAGGTGGCCTTCGTCGCCCGGGTGACCGGCACCGAGGCGGTCCGGGTGGACGACGTGGGCGGCAGCCGGCTGCAGGCCCTGCTGGCCGACGGCTCGCTGCTGGCCGACGTCGACTGCGTCGTCGTGGTCGCCGGGCTGGACGCCGCCCTGGCCACCACGATCGGCGGGCTGACCGAGGTCCCGGTCGTCGCCGTCCCCACCTCGACCGGGCAGGCCGGCGGGTTCGGCGGCATCGGTGCCCTGCTGACGATGCTGAACTCCGGCGGGGCCGGTGTCGTGGTCTCCGGCATCGACAACGGCTACGCCGCCGGGGTGTTCGCCGCCCGCATCGCCCGTCGCTGACCGGGCCGGGGCGCCGCGTGGTCTAGGGTGTCGTCCGGAGAAGGGGAGTAGCCCCCCGTCCGCTGGTCGACATGCTGGTGCCCCCGGGCACCCGGTCAGCGGGTCCGGTGCGAGTGCCGGATGGGCGAGACCTTCGACTGGAGCAGCCCATCCGTGGCGCTGCCGGTCGGAGGCTGCGTGCCCTCGCCCGGCCGCGCCGAGCACAGAAGAGAGCCCCTCGTGGTCCTGTCGGTCATCGCTGCCGCGTTCATCCTGATCCTCCCGGTCGAGCTGCCGGACAAGACCCTGTTCGCCACCCTGATCCTGGCCACCCGGTTCGCCCCGCTCCCGGTGTTCGTCGGCGTCGGGACGGCGTTCGCGGTGCAGGTGGCGATCGCGGTCACCGCCGGCTCGCTGCTGTCGCTGCTGCCGGCGGCGCTGGTGAGCGGGATCGTGGCGCTGCTGTTCGTCGTCGGGGCCGTGCTGCTGTGGCGCAGCGCCCAGGAGGGCCCCGAGGACGGCGGCCAGGCCGCCGAGCAGCGCGAGCAGGTGCCCTTCCTCAAGGCCGCCGCGATCTCCTTCGGCGTGCTGTTCGCCGCCGAGTGGGGCGACCTGTCCCAGCTGGCCACCGCCGGGCTCGCCGCCCGCTACGACGCCCCGGTGTCGGTGTTCATCGGTTCCTGGGCGGCACTGCTGGTCGTCTCCGGGCTCGCGGTCTTCCTGGGCAGGAAGCTCGCCGACCGGCTGCCGATCCCGCTGATCCGCCGGGTCGCGGCCGGGCTGTTCCTGGTCTTCGCGGTGATCGCCGTGGTGGAGACGGTCCGCGCGCTGGCCGGCTGAGCCACCCCTCCGGGGGTGATGCGTCCGATCCTGTCTCAGGGACCGGGCCCGGGTTGTCGACCTCTGCAGCACAGGACCCCGCCCGAGCGGCCAGGGGCGGTGCGACGAGGACGGACGACAGCTGTGACGCTCACCGACGGATGGGCCCTCGTGGACGACTGCGCGCTGCGCGCCCGCCAGCACCAGGTGCTGGTCGACGTCGACCTGCTCGACTTCCCGGGCGACGCCGAGCTCGACGCGGTGACCCGGGTGGCGGCCCTGATGACCGGCACCTCGACGGCCACGGTGAACCTGCTGGACACCGAGCGCCAGTGCCAGCCCTCCACCGTCGGGTTCCTCGGCGGGGACAGCGCGCGCGACCTGTCGATCTGCCACCGCGCGAGCCGGATCGGTGGGGTCGTCATGGTCCACGACTGCGCCGAGGACGCCCGCTTCTCCGACCTGCCCTGGGTCGACGGCCGGTGGGCCTCGGTGCGGATGTACGCCAGCGCGCCGCTGGTCGTCGACGGCGTCCCGATCGGGACGCTGTGCGTGTTCGACGAGCAGCCCGGCACGTTGGGGCAGGAGCAGCTCGACGGGCTGGCCGACCTGGCCCACGTCGTCGTCGCCCTGCTGGAGCGCCGACGGGCCAACCGCTTCAGCGAGGCCGCCCGCACCGAGCTGGCCCGCGCCCACGAGGAGCTGGTGGCCGCCCAGGCCTTCGACCGGGCGCTGCTGGAGGCCCTGCCGCTGGGCATCGTGGTCGGCGGTGCCGACCACCGGGTCTCGCGGTACAACGAGGTCAGCCGGCGCTGGTACGGCTCCGAGGTCGGCACCTCGGTCGCCCCCGCGGAGCTGCCGGACGCCTGCGCGCTGTACCAGCCCGACGGCTGCACGCCGATGCCGGCGGACCAGACGCCCCTGTCCCGGGTGTTCGCGGAGGGGCGGATCGCCGACGCCGAGATGGTCATCCACCCGGCCGGCTCGGAGCCGCGCACCGTCTCCTGCTCCGGCACCGAGGTGCGCGGGCCCGGCGGAGAGGTCCTGGGCGCCGTCGTCGCGATGGCCGACATCACCGCCCAGCGCGCCCTGGAGGAGCAACTGCGCACCGCTGCCCTGCACGACGTGCTCACCGGTCTGCCGAACCGGAGCCTGCTGGTCGACCGGTTGGCGCACGCGCTGGCCGCCGCCGGGCGGTCCGGCGAGCAGGTCGCCGTCCTCTACTGCGACCTGGACGGCTTCAAGGCGGTCAACGACGGCCACGGGCACGCCGCCGGGGACGAGGTGCTCACCCAGGCCGCCCGCCGGTTGTCGCACGCGGTCCGGCCCGGGGACACCGTCGCCCGGATCGGCGGCGACGAGTTCGTGCTGGTCTGCGCGGGCATGGGCACCGACGGCGCCGCGGACGCCATCGCCGCCCGGGTGGCCGCGGCCATGGCCGAGCCCATCCGGGCCGCCGGGGTCGAGCACACCGTCGGGATCAGCACGGGTACCGCGCTGAGCGGGCCGGACTCCACCCCGGAGACCATGCTCACCGCCGCGGACGAGGCCATGTACCGGGTCAAGCGTGCCCGCCGGGGCCCGTCCCGCCGGGGCTGACCGCCCCAGGGGCTAGTCGCCGGGGGTGGTGCGGCGCTCGGCCATCGCGGCCAGCCGCGACAGCGCCTCGGTGTTCCGGCGGGCCAGCACGGCGTCGGCCAGCGGGTTGTCCAGGATCTTGCCGGGCCCGCTGACCGGCGCCTCGGTCATCGTGACCCGGGTGCCGCCGTCCTCGCTGCGCAGGTCGAGCTCCACCCGCGCGGCGCCGAACGGCCGGCCCTTGGCCAGCAGCACGAGGCGGCTGGCCGGCTTCGAGACCTCGACGACGGCCTCGTCGTCGAGGGTGACCGGCCAGGTGCCCTGGCTGTGGTGCAGCTTCGCGCCGGCCGCGGGCCACGCCTCCTCGACCGCGCGCATGTGCGAGGCACCGACCACCCAGTTGCTGTAGCTCCAGCCGTCGGCGAGGACGTCCCAGACGGCGGTGGGCGGGGCGGCGACGTGCCGGGAGACGGTGGCCATGCGCCCATCCTCCCGAGGCCGGACCCGTTCCGCACCGGCAGCGCCGCTTGCGCTGGTCAGGCGTTCCCGCAGGCCCACGGCCAGTCCGGCGACGGTGAGCCGGTCGGCTGCACCACCCAGGACCCGGGCCAGCGTGCGGTGCCGGACGCCGCCCAGCCGCAGCCGGAGCTGGACCCGGGTGCCGGTGCCCTCGGGGCGCAGCGCGATCGCCCAGCTGAGCCGGACGTGGTCCCGGGTCGAGATGTGCACGAGCGCGTGCGGCGGGCTCATCTCGTGCGCGGTGAAGGTGGCCTCCCGGCCGCCCCAGTCGGGGATCGTGTCGCCGACCCGCAGGTCCAGCAGCGCGGGGTCCAGGTGCCGCCGTCCGCGCCGGGACGGCGGGGTGACCGCCTCGAACCAGCGCGGCAGGTAGTAGCCGCCGCGCCGCTTGCCCAGCTGCACGAACCAGGGCCAGACGTCGGCCGGGGGCGCGGGCAGCGAGAAGGCGGTGTCCATGACCACCTCGGCGCCGGGGACGACGTCGTCCCCGGGCAGGACCGCGGCGCGCTCGGCGGCGGTCGGGCGGATGCTCACCCCGGCACGTTCGCGCGCAGCTCGGCCAGCCAGAGGGCGGCGGAGCCGTCCGAGGGGGCGCGCCAGTCACCGCGCGGGGACAGCGACCCGCCGGCGCTCACCTTCGGCCCGTTGGGCATCGCCGACCGCTTGAACTGGCTGAACCCGAAGAAGCGCTGGCAGAACACCTCGAGCCAGTGCCGGATCTCGGGCAGGTCGTAGGCGACCCGCTTGGTCTCCGGGTGGCCGTGCGGCCAGTCGCCGGCAGCGGCGTCCCGCCAGGCGTGCCAGGCGAGGAAGGCGATCTTCGAGGGCCGGAACCCGTACCGGAGCACGTGGAAGAGGGTGAAGTCCTGCAGCGCGTAGGGGCCGACGCTGGCCTCGGTGGACTGCGCGGTCTCCCCCGGCACCAGCTCGGGGCTGATCTCGGTGTCCACGATCGACTGCAGCGTGGCGCCGACCTCGGCGTCGAACTGCTGGGTGCCGATCACCCAGCGGATGAGGTGCTGGATGAAGGTCTTCGGGATGCCGCCGTTGACGTTGTAGTGGCTCATCTGGTCGCCGACGCCGTAGGTGGACCAGCCCAGCGCCAGCTCGGACAGGTCACCGGTGCCCAGCACGATGCCGCCGCGCTGGTTGGCGATCCGGAACAGGTAGTCGGTGCGCAGGCCGGCCTGCACGTTCTCGAAGGTGACGTCGTAGACCGGCTCGCCGTCGGCGAACGGGTGGTCGATCTCGTCGAGCATCAGCCGGGCGGTGGGCTGGATGTCCAGCTCCGCCGCGGTCACGCCCAGCGCGCGCATGAGCGCCCAGGCGTTGCCCTTGGTGTGGTCGCTGGTGGCGAAGCCGGGCAGCGTGAAGGCCAGGATGTCGCTGCGCGGGCGCCCGGCCTTGTCCATCACCTGGGCGGCGACGATCAGCGCGTGGGTGGAGTCCAGCCCGCCGGAGACGCCGATGACGATCTTCGGGTCGCCGATCGCGGACAGCCGCTGGGCCAGGCCGGCGACCTGGATGTTGTAGGCCTCGTAGCAGTCCTGCTCCAGCCGGGCGTCGTCGCTGGGGACGAACGGGAACCGCTCCAGCTCCCGGCGCAGGCCCAGGTCGGCGTCCGGCGGGTCGAGGGTGAACTCGACCGTCCGCACCTGCGGTGCGTGGTGCCGGCGGTTGTCGTCGAAGGTGCCCATCCGGGCGCGCTCCTGGCGGAGCAGGTCCAGGTCGACGTCGGCCACCGCGCGCCGGTCGCCGTCGGGGAAGCGGTCGGTCTCGGCCAGCAGGACGCCGTTCTCGTAGACCAGCGTCTGGCCGTCCCAGGACAGGTCGGTGGTCGACTCCCCCTCGCCGGCCGCGGCGTAGACGTAGGCGGCCAGGCAGCGGGACGACGCACTCCGCACCAGCAGCCGACGGTCCTCGGCGCGACCCACGGTGATCGGCGAGCCGGACAGGTTCACCAGCACGGTGGCGCCGGCCAGCGCGGCCTCGGCGCTGGGCGGGATCGGCACCCACATGTCCTCGCAGACCTCGGCGTGCAGCACCAGGCCGGGCACGTCGGTGGCGGCGAAGAGGAGGTCGGGGCCGAACGGGACCTTCTCCCCGTTGATCGTGGTCTCGCCGGTCTGGTCGTCGCCGGGGGCGAGCTGGCGGCGCTCGTAGAACTCCCGGTAGGTCGGCAGGTAGGACTTCGGCGCGACGCCCAGCACCCGCCCGCGGTGGACGACGACCGCGGCGTTGTAGATCCGGTTGAGGTGCCGCAGCGGGGCGCCGACGACCAGCACCGGCAGCAGGTCGCGGCTGCCCTCGACGACCGTCGCCAGCGCGGCCTCGACGGCGTCCAGCAGCGGGTCCTGCAGCAGCAGGTCCTCGATGGAGTAGCCGGACAGCGTCAGCTCGGGGAACACCGCGACGGCGACGCCGTCCTCGTGGCAGGCCCGGGCCTGGCGCAGCACGTTCTCCGCGTTCGCCGCCGGGTCGGCCAGCGCCGTGCGCTGCGTGCACGCCGCCACGCGCGCGAAGCCGTGCCGGTAGACCGAGCTGAACCCCATGGTGATCAGTGTCCCGCCTCCCGGCCCCCGCCGTCCCGCGGCCCTCCCCCGCCCGGGTGGGTAGCGATGATCAGGGGGGTGCACGATGGTCCGTCCTCCTGCACCAGATCTGGTGCGGGAGGACGCAATCCTGCGCACCCCCCTGATCCACGCTGGGGTCAGAAGGGGGCGGTGCCGTCGCGGTCGGTGAAGGTGCCGGTCGGGCCGTCGGCGCCCTGCAGCGCCAGCGCGACGACGGCGTCGGTGCCCTCGGTGACCGTCTGCGGCCCGCTGTTCGCGTTCAGGTCGGTGGCCGTGTAGCCGGGGTCGGCGGCGTTGACCCGGATGCCGGGCAGCGCCTTGGCGTACTGCACGGTCAGCATCGTGACCGCGGACTTGGACGCGGTGTACAGCGGCGCGACCACCGTGGACTCGATCCGCGACGCGTCGTGCACGGCGTGGAACGACCCCAGACCGCTGGTCACGTTGACGATGGCCGGGGCCGCCGAGCCGCGCAGCAGCGGGAGGAAGGCCGACGTCGTCCGGACGATCCCGGCGACGTTGGTGTCGAGCACGGTGAGCGCGTCGGCGCCGGTGAGCTCGGCGGGGTCCGTGTGCGGGCCGGCGATCCCGGCGTTGTTGACGAGCACGTCCAGCCCGCCCGCGGCGCCGACGGTCTGCGCCGCGGCGGCGACGGAGGCGTCGTCGGTGACGTCGAGCTGGACGAAGCGGGCGCCGAGCTCGTCGGCGGCCTGCCGGCCGCGGGTCTCGTCGCGGGCGCCGATCCACACGGTGTGGCCCTCGGCGAGGAGGCGGCGGGCGGTCTCGCGACCCAGGCCCTTGTTGCCGCCGGTGATCAGTGTCGTGGTCATGGCTCCCACTGTGCGTCGGTCCCAGCGGCCGCGCGTGGCCCGGCGCAGCCTGTGGAGTGCCGGTACCAGGCTGCGCGGCCCCGACCGGGCGACACTGGTCCCGTGACCGACGCGCACGGAGAACTCGGCTCGCTGCTGCGGTCCTGGCGCGACCGACGCTCCCCCGCCGACGTGGGGACGCCGACCTACGGCGTGCGCCGTGCCGCCGGGCTGCGGCGCGAGGAGCTGGCGGCGCTCGCCGGGGTGAGCGTGGACTACGTCGTCCGGCTCGAGCAGGGCCGGGCCCGGACGCCGTCCGCGCAGGTGGTGGCCGCCCTCGGCCGGGCACTGCAGCTGGACCGCCACGAGCAGGACCACCTGTACCGGCTGGCCGGCCTGCAGCCGCCCGGCGAGGCGCTGGTGGGCACGCACATCCCGCCCGGGGTGCAGCGGCTGGTGTCCCGGATGGGCGACAACCCGATCGCGGTGTTCACCGCAGCGTGGGACCTGCTGACCTGGAGCCCGACCTGGGCTGCGCTGTTCGGCGAGCCCGCCGGCCGCACCGCGTGGCAGCGCAACCTGGTCGCGCAGGCCTTCCTGGCCGACGCGGCGGTCGGGCAGGTCGGCCGCGCCCGGTACCCCGACGGCGGGGCGGGGTTCCGCGCGTCGCTGGTGGCCGACCTGCGGCGGACCCAGGGCCGGCACCCGCACGACCCGTCGCTGCGGGCGCTGATCGAGCGGCTGCAGAGCGGCAGCCCGGAGTTCGCGCAGCTGTGGCGCAGCGGTGCGGTCGGGGAGCACCTGTCGGAGCAGAAGACGATCGACCACCCGGTGGTCGGCGCGGTCGAGGTGGACTGCGACGTGTTCACCGTCAGCGGGTCCGAGCTGCGGATCGTGACGATGACCGCCGCGACCGGGACGCCGGCGGCCGAGAAGCTGGACTTCCTGCGGGTCTCCGGGGTCAACTCGGTCGCCTGAGACCCCGGCGGGGTGCTTGGGTGCCCGGCATGGCTGCTGCGTTCAGGGACCTGTGCATCGACGCCCGCGACCACCAGGCGCTGGCCGACTGGTGGTGCTCGGCGATGGGGTACGTCCGCAAGGACGCGGCCCAGCCCGACCCGGACGACGACTGGACCCGCCCGGTGGACTGGCCGGTGCCGATCGTCGACCCCGCCGGACACGGCACCCTGATCTGGGTGGTGCCGGTGCCGGAGGAGAAGGTGGTGAAGAACCGCGTGCACTGGGACGTCGTCGGGTCCGTCGAGGAGCTGCTCGCGCAGGGGGCCACGCTGGTGCGCGGCAACGACCGCCCGGCCGACGGCGCGGACACCGACCCCACCACCGGGGCCATCGAGTGGGACGTGCTCGCCGACCCCGAGGGCAACGAGTTCTGCGTCTTCACCCCCCAGCCCTGACGCGTCGAGTGTGCAACCACTGCTGCCTACGGACCCGTGGCACCGCGCTGGTTGCACACTCGGTGAAGCCGGGCTGGTAGACAGCGGCGTGCTCGAGATGCGACCCGGCTGCGAGTGCTGCGACGTCGACCTGCCGCCGTCGTCGACCGACGCCTGGATCTGCTCCTTCGAGTGCACCTGGTGCACCGCGTGCGCGACCGACGTCCTGCACGGGCGGTGCCGCAACTGCGGCGGCGACCTCACCCTCCGGCCCACCCGCGCGCCGGAGAAGCTGGCCGCCGCACCCGCCGGCACGACCCGGGTGCACGCGCCCGACTGCCGCTGAGGACCCGAGGGGCACGATGCGGGCATGAGCGAGCACGCGGGCGAGCGCCCCCTCGAGGCCGGCATCCGCACCGACCTCCGGCAGACGATGAGCTACGGGGCCTACCTCGACCTCGACCGGCTGCTCTCGTCCCAGCACCCGGTCAGCCGGCCCGAGCACCACGACGAGCTGCTGTTCATCATCCAGCACCAGACCACCGAGCTCTGGTTCAAGCTGGTGCTCCACGAGCTGCGCGCGGTCCGCGACCACCTCGACGCCGACGACCCCGCGCGCGCCCGCAAGGGCCTGGCCCGGGTCAAGCACATCTTCCGCACGCTGGCCGAGCAGTGGTCGGTGCTGGCCACCCTCACCCCCAGCGAGTACGCCGAGTTCCGCGGCTCCCTCGGCAGCTCCTCGGGGTTCCAGTCCCACCAGTACCGGGCCGTCGAGTTCATCCTCGGCAACAAGAACGCCGCGATGCTGAAGGTCTTCGACTCGGCCCCCGAGGGGCAGGCCGTGCTCGCCGAGCTGCTGGACTCCCCCACCGTCTACGACGCGTTCCTGGCCCACCTCGCCCGCCGGGGCCACGCCGTCCCCGACGAGGTGCTGCACCGCGACGTCCGGCAGGCCTGGACGATGCACGCCGACCTGGTCCCGGTCCTGCGGGCGATCTACGACGACACCGAGGCGCACTGGCCCGACTACGCCACCTGCGAGGACCTCGTCGACATCGAGGACGCCTTCCAGTTCTGGCGGTTCCGGCACCTGCGCACCGTGCAGCGCACGATCGGGTTCACCACCGGCACCGGCGGCAGCTCCGGGGCGGCCTTCCTGCGCCGGGCGCTGGACCTGACCTTCTTCCCCGAGCTCTACGAGGTCCGCACCGGCATCGGCGCCTCCGCCCAGGTGCCCCCACCCGCCGCGGTGTGATCAGGTGGGACGGCCCGGCCGTCAGTCGGTGAGCCGGTGCAGGCTGTCGGGCAGCTCCCGGGCGTGCAGCACGGCCAGCCGCTGGGTGGCCCTGGTCAGCGCGACGTAGAGGTCGGAGTCCCCGCGCACGCCCTCGGCCAGCACGGCGGCCGGCTCGACCAGCACCACGGAGTCGAACTCCAGGCCCTTGGCCTCGGCCGGGCGCAGCAGCACGGGGCCGGCCGAGGAGTCGGCGTCCGCGCCCGCGGTCGCCCCCGGCAGGACGGCGACCGCGCCGTCGAACAGCGACGGCGGCACGATCACCGCCGTCGTCCCGCCCTTGCCCGCCAGGTCCGCGGTCACCTCGGCCACCCGGTCCAGCAGGTCCCCGGCCGCCACCCGCTCCGCCCGCGGGTGCTCCCCGCTGCTGCGCACCGACGTCGGCGCCTGCAGCTGCGAGCCCGAGGCGGCCAGCACGTCGGCGGCGACCTCCATGATCTCGGTCGGCGTGCGGTAGTTGACCGTCAGCACCGCCTGCCGCCACTGCGTCCGCGCGTGCGGGGTGAGCACGTCGGCCCAGCTCAGCGCCCCGCCCAGGGTGCCGGTCTGGGCCAGGTCGCCGACCACCGTCATCGACAGCGTCGGGCACTTGCGGGCCAGCACCCGCCACGCCATCGCCGACAGCTCCTGCGCCTCGTCGACCACGACGTGCCCGAACGTCCAGGTCCGGTCGGCCGCGGCCCGCTCGGCGGTGGACCGGTAGTCGGCCTCCTCCTCGCGCGCGGCCAGCCCGGCGGCGTCCAGCAGGTCGCCGGCCATCAGCTCCTCGGACTCCTCGTCGTCGTCCGCGTCGTGCGACCGCGACCCGTGCAGCAGGTCCAGCACCCGCTGCGCCTCGTCCACCCCGGCCTGCCGGCGGCGCGCGGCCGCGGCCCGCTCCGCGGAGTCGTCGACGCCGAGCAGCTCGTCGGCCTCCTCGAGCAGCGGGACGTCGGACACCGTCCACGGCGCCCCCCGGTCGCGCACCAGCAGCGCCCGCTCGGCGTCGGTGAGCCCGCGCGCCGCCCGGGCCAGCCGCTCGGGCGAGGAGAACAGGTCGCGCAGCAGGTGCTCGGGCGTGAGCAGCGGCCACAGCTCCTCGACCAGGTCGGCCACCGCGGGCTCCCCGGCGATCTCCCGGCGCAGCGCGCGCCGGTCCTCGGCGTCCAGCAGGTTCTCCCCGCCGCGGACGTCGGAGCCCAGCCGGTCGGCCAGCCGCTGGGCGATGAGGTCCACCAGCCCCCGGTAGAACGCCGGCCGCGCCAGGTTGTGCAGCCGGGAGGCCCGCCGCGCCTGGGTGCGCACCCGGGCGACGTCCCCGGCGCGCAGCCGGATCCGCTCCCGGTCGACGACCACCTCCCGGGTGCCGCGCAGCACGCCCTGCCGGTCCTTGACCGCGGCCGAGACCACCTCGGCCATCGCCAGCCGGCCCTTGACCTCGGCGACCTCGGGGGCGTCCACCACCGTCGTCGAGAGGCCCGGCCGCAGCTGCCCCAGCCCGGCCATGACCACGCCGGTCTCGCCGAGGGCGGGCAGCACGTCGGCGATGTAGCGCAGGAACGTCGGGGTCGGCCCGACGACGAGCAGCCCGCTGCGGGCCAGCCGGTCGCGGTGCGTGTAGAGCAGGAACGCGGCGCGGTGCAGCGCGACGGCGGTCTTGCCGGTCCCCGGCCCGCCCTGGACGACGAGGATGCCGCGGGCGTCCGAGCGGATGATCGTGTCCTGCTCGGCCTGGATGGTCCGCACGATGTCGGTCATCCGGCCGGTCCGCTCGGCGGTCAGCGCCCGCAGCAGCGCGGCCTCGCCGGTCAGCCCGCGGTCGTCGGCCTCCTCGCCCTCGGCGAGCACCAGCACCTCGTCGTCGACCCCGGTGACCCGCCGGCCCGCCGTCCGGATGTGCCGGCGGCGGGCGATGCCCTCGGGCCGGAACGGGGTCGCGGTGTAGAACGGCCGGCTGGCCGGGGCCCGCCAGTCCACCAGCGCAGGGTCGCCGCCGGCGTCGTCGGCGGGCAGCCCGGTCCGCCCGACGTACAGCGGCTGCTCGACCTCCGTGCGGTCCAGCCGGCCGAGCACCAGGCCGGCCTCGGCGGCGTCCAGCTGCACGATCCGGGTGCCGTGGAAGCGGACCGCGGCCTCCTTCTCGCCCATGGCCTGCGGGTTGTCCACCAGCGGTGCGGAGATGGCCTGCTGCCGGCGGGTCACCGCCAGCTCGCGGGCGGCGTCCAACCGGGCGTAGAGACCGGTGACGTGCTGCTGCTCCTCGGCGAGGCGGGGGTCGGTGCTCGGCACGTGCAGTTCTCCTCCGGTGGGGCGGGCCCGTCGAAGGTAGTCGGGTCCCGCCCACCGCGTCGGTCAGCCGGTCGCGACCCGCCCCAGGACGGCGTCCAGCGCACCGGCCAGCCAGGTCCGGGCGTCGTCGGCCGAGGCCGGCGGTGCCGCGTGCCGGGCCGCGACGTAGAGGTCCGGGCGGACCAGCAGGACGCCGCCGTCGCCGATCTCGCGCAGGTCGGCCCAGGTGCCGTACGGGTCGTCGACCGGCAGGCCCGGCCCGATCGCGACCGGCGTGATCTCCAGCCCGCGCTCGGCGCCGAGGGCAGCGGCGGCCTCGATCCAGGACTCCCCGCCGACCCCGGTGACCACGGCGAACCTGCCCTTGCCGGCCAGGTCCAGCGTGGAGACCTCGCGGCCGCCGCGGGTGACCCAGGTGTGCGGCAGCTTGGCGCCGGGCCAGGTGGTGGCCTGGGCGTAGAGCTGGGCGTCCCGTCGGTACTCCGGCATTGGCGTCCCGTCCGGGACCACCGCGGCCGAGGCGTAGCGCTGGTTGTGCTCGACGCCGTGCGCGTCGAACTCGTAGGCCTTGTAGGCGATCGCCTCGCGGACGGCGGCCCGGATCCGGTCGCCCTCGGGGCCCGGCGCCCGGCGCAGCGCGAGCTGGCGGTCCAGCGCCTCGGTGTCGGTGGTGTCGGTCAGCTCGAACGCGGCCATGATCCGGCCGGTGTCGGCGATCGACTGGTTGGCCCGCTCCACGATCTGCCGCGCGATCGGGGCCCGCTCGGCGTCGTAGGAGTCCAGCAGGGCCGGGTCCGCCGTCCCCGCGACCACATGGGCGAGCTTCCAGGCCAGGTTGTAGGCGTCCTGGATCGAGGTGTTGGAGCCCAGGCCGTTGGTCGGCGGGTGCCGGTGGATGGCGTCGCCGGCGCAGAACACGCGGCCCTTCGAGATCGTGGTCGCGAAGTGGTGGTTGACCGTCCAGGGTGAGCCCTTCAGGACCTCCATCTCGAAGTCGTCGGTGCCCACCAGGCCCACGGCCAGCTCGCGGACGAACTCGTCGGTCAGCTCCGGCGGGCCGTCGGCGACCGCGTAGCCCCACATGAGCATCCACTCGGTCCAGGGCTTGATCATCCGGAGCACGCCCAGGCCCACGCCCTCCTTCTCCGCGCCCGGCTGCAGCATCCAGTAGAGGACCGACGGCCGGTGCTCGACCAGGTGGGTCAGGTCGGCCCGGAACACGATGCCCAGCGCACCGCCCACCGCACCGGGGCCCTCGTAGGGCAGCTCCAGGTCGGCGGCCACCTGGCTGCGCGCGCCGTCGGCGCCGACCAGGTAGCGCGAGCGGATCTCGTACTCCAGGCCGGTGAGCCGGTCGCGCACGGTGGTGGTGACGCCCTCGTCGTCCTGCACGTGGCGCACGTACTCGGTGTCGAACCGGACGGTCGCGCCGCGGTCCTGGGCGGCCTTCACGATCACCGGCTCGGTGATCGTCTGCGGCGCGTCGAGCATCGTGCACGGGCTGGCGTGGGCGTAGTCGGCGTGCCGGACGACGTCGGTCCCCCACGACGGGATCCGGCCCAGCTCCTCACCGGCCAGCGAGGTGCAGAAGGTCGTCGTCCCCATCAGTTCCCACGGGGTGGCCAGCGCCATCAGCGTCTGCTCGACGCCCATGTCGCGCAGGGTCTCCAGCGCCCGCTGGTTGGTGATGTGCGCCCGCGGCTCCTGCGAGAGCCGCGAGTACTTGGTCACGACGAGCACGCGGGTGCCGTAGGTGGCCAGGAACAGGGCGCTGGCGGCCCCGGCCGGGCCGGAACCCACCACCAGGACGTCGGTCTCCACGGGCACGGGGGCACTCCTCTGCGGTGAGGTGACCGCGATCACGGCCGACCGCGACACTGGTTGAACGCTCGACCACTGTCAAGGTCGACCTAGGCTGCACAGGTGACCGTGCTCCCCGCCGCCGAGGCCGCCGCCCGGGCCGCCGCGCACCGGGAGCGGCTGCTGACCTGGGTGGGGCCGCACCTGGAGCGGCGCCGGCGGCACGAGGCGCACCCGGTCCTGGACTTCCTGTTCACCTACTACTCGGAAGCCCCGGCCCGGGTGCTGCGCTGGCACGCCGGCGTGGGCGCCTCGGTCACCGGCGAGCTGGCCGACGAACGGCTCGGCTGGCCGATGTACGCCGTGCTGCCCGACGGCTCGGTCGGGCTGGACGTCGAGGCGTTCCGCGCCAAGCGGGGGACGTCGGCCGGCTGGGTCGCGGGGTTGCTGCGGTCGACGGCGTCCCGGTCCGGGCAGTTCGGCTGCTTCGGGCTGCACGAGTGGGCGATGGTGCACCAGGCCCCGCCGCGGCACGACGCCGTCCCGCTGCGGCTGGGGTCGGCCGGCACGGACGCAGTCGTGGAGTCCCACCGCCTGCAGTGCACGCACGTCGACGCCTACCGGTTCTTCACCCCGTCGGCCGCCCCGCGCAACGCGCTCACCCCGACCCGGGAGACGCAGGCCGCCCTCGAGCAGCCGGGTTGTCTTCATGCCGGGATGGACCTCTACAAGTGGGCCTACAAGCTCGCCCCCGCCGTCCCGGGCGAGCTGCTGGCCGACTGCTTCGCCCTGGCCGTGGACATCCGGGAGCTCGACATGCGGGCCAGCCCCTACGACCTCGCCGACCACGGCTACGCCCCGGTCGCGATCGAGACGGCGGCCGGCAAGGCGGAGTACGCGGCGGCCCAGCGCGGCTTCGCCGCCCGGGGTGCCGCCCTGCGGGAGCGGTTGGTCGCCGTCTGCGACGCCGTCCTCGGTTAGGGCAGGCCGCGCAGCCAGTCGGCGATCGCCGTCCCCAGCTCGTCGGGGCTGTCCTCCGGGACGAAGTGGTTGCCGGGCACCTGCACCTCGGTGAGGTTCGGCCAGCGGCGCACCAGCTCCCGCTGCCGGCCGACCAGGATCGAGCCCGGGTCGGCGTCCACGAACAGCTTGGGGACGTCGGAGGTCGCCAGCCACTCGCCGTAGGTGTCCACGACGTCGTGCACCTTCGGCGGCACGTGCTCGATCGGGATGTTGCGCGGCCACTCCAGCGTGGGCCACCGGCTCTCCGGGGTCGGGTAGGGCGCCCGGTAGCGGTCGTGCGCCTCCGGGGAGAGCCCGTGCAGCGTGGACGCCGGCAGGATCCGCTCGACGAAGGTGTTGCGCTCCAGCACCAGCTCCTCGCCGTGGTCGGAGCGCATGCCCTGGAAGACGCTCTTGGCCGCCCGCGGCCAGTCCGCCCACAGCAGGGGCGTCACGATCGTCTCGGTGAACGCGATCGCCCGGACCTTCTCGGGGTTCCGCCGCGCCCAGTCGAAGCCCAGCGCACCGCCCCAGTCGTGCAGCACCAGGGTGACCCGGTCCCCGACCTGGACCTCCGCCAGCAGGTCGGCCAGGAACTCGGCGTGGGTGGCGAAGGAGTAGGTGCCGCGCCCGGGGTCGGGCAGCTTGTCCGACTCGCCCATGCCGATCAGGTCCGGCGCGATGCAGCGGCCCAGCCCGGCCAGGTGCGGGATGACGTTGCGCCACAGGTAGGACGACGTCGGGTTGCCGTGCAGGAGGACGATCGGGTCGCCCTCCCCGGTGTCGACGTAGGCCATCTCGTGGTCCTTGATCCGGACCCGCGAGCGGGGGTACCGGTCCTCCGGTGACACCGTCATCACCCGATCGTGCGCCGTACCCGGGCAGTCCCGCGACCCGGGCCCGGCTGTGCCAGGGTGCAGGGCGTGACCGACGAGGCCGCCGTCCGCCGTGCCCCGCGCCGCCGTGCCCTGGTGCTGGCGGGCGTCGTCGCCGTGGCCCTGGCCGCGTTCGCGTGGGTCACCAGCCAGCGGGCCGACCCCCGCGACCTCGTCGTCGCCTACCTGGACGCGATCGCCGCCGGTGACGTCGACGCGGCGAACGCGCTGGCCACCGATGGCGTCTTCACCGGCAGCGGCCTGCCCGCGCCCGGCTCGATGGACGACGCCGACCTCGTCCGCGCCGTCCAGGTCGGGGACGACGGCCGCGACACCTCCGTCTCCCCCTACTCGGGGGCGGACTACCGGGCGCTCGGCTTCGACGTCAGCTACGAGCTCGCCGGGGAGCAGGTGTCGGGCACCGTCTTCGTGGAGCGGACCGGCGGCTCGTGGCTGCGGCCGGAGTGGCGGATCCGGGGGTCGCTCGCCCAGCCGGCCCGCCTGTCGGTGCTGCAGCCCCTGCAGGAGGTCGACGTGACGGTGGGGTCGACCGCGGTCACCACGAGCGCCGGCAGCACGGTCACCGAGGTGCCGCTCTACCCGGGCACCTACCGGGTGGTCCCCGACCCCGACGCGCCCGTCGTCCTGGACCCGCAGGAGGTGGCCGTGGGCGAGGACGGACCGTTCCTGCTCCTGGAGGCCTCCGCCGAGCAGCTCCGCGCCGGGGCCGGGGCGGACCTGCTCGCCGCCGCCTCCTCGGCCCTCGACCTGTGCGCCGAGCGGGCCGACGACCGCCTCTTCTGCGACGACGGGGCGTACGCGAGCGCCGACGACACCGCGGGCCGGGTGTCCTGGCGGGTCGACGGCGCCGTCGACCTGGACCAGGAGGCGCGGTTCGGCCAGACGTGGCGCACCGCCGCGACCGTCGTCGCGAGCTGGACCGACCCCGACGGCACCGCCCGCGAGCAGCGGTTCGCCCTCACCGGCCAGGCCACCGTCCGCGCGGTCACCCCCGACGGCGTCCAGGTCGTCGCGGGCTGGACCGACTCCGCCGACGCCTGATTCCGCCGCAGGGCTTGACCCTCACGCCGCCAGAAGGACCCCCTCGCCCCCCACCCCACGCTCCGCGCGGCGCGGGCCCCTGCGAGGGGGCCGACGAGAAGGGTGTTGACCCTGACGCGGCGTCAGGCACTTCCATCGTCGGTGTCAGGGAGGAGGAGGCATGAGCCACACGGTGGGTGAGCTGGCCGCGATGGCCGGGGTCACGGTGCGCACGCTGCACCACTACGACCGGATCGGGTTGCTGACCCCGTCCGGCCGCACCCCGGCGGGCTACCGGGTCTACGACCTGCACGACGTGGACCGGTTGCGCCAGGTGCTGCTCTACCGCGGGCTCGGCTTCGGCCTCGAGGAGATCGGTGCACTGCTGGACGACCCGGACGTCGACGCGGGTGAGCACCTGCGGCGGCAGCACCGGCTGCTCCTGGAGCAGCGGGACCGGACCGACCAGATGGTGCAGGCCGTGGAGAAGGAGATGGAGGCACGCTCGATGGGCATGGCGATGACACCGGAGGAGAAGCTCGAGGTGTTCGGGGACTGGCTCCCCGAGGAGTACGCCGACGAGGCCGAGCAGCGGTGGGGCGAGACGGAGGCCTGGGCGCAGTCCCAGAGCCGGACGTCGGGCTACACCAAGCAGGACTGGCTGGACGTCAAGGCCGAGTCCGACGACGTCGAGCGCCGGTTCGCCGCCGCGATGACCGAGGGCGCCCCGGCCGACGACGAGCGCGCGATGGACCTGGCCGAGGAGCACCGGCAGCACATCAGCCGCCGGTTCTACGACTGCTCGCCGGAGATGCACGCCGGCCTGGGCGAGATGTACGTGGCCGACGAGCGGTTCACCGCGTACTACGAGGCGATCGCCCCGGGCCTGGCCCGGTACGTGGGCACGGCCTGCGTGGCCAACGCCGCCCGCCAGGCCTAGAACCGGAACGGAGTCGTTCTCACCCGCCGGGGGTGGGACGACCCCGTACCGGTCAACCCGGGCCACCGCCGCACCGACAACCGTCGGGGGCGCCCCCCCCCCCCCCGCCCCCCCCCCCGACCGGGGAGGGCGACGATGCACCGCACGCACCGCCGCACCGGCACCCGGTGACCGCGCCGCCCTCGACCGCACCCCCGGTCGTGGCCGCGCCACCCCTCCGCCGGCCCGGTCTGCACCGGGCGACCTCGGGCCGGGTGCTCCGCGCGACGGCCGTGGTGCTGGTCGCCTGGGCCGCCGTGCTGGCCACGACCCCGGCCCAGGCTCCCTGGCGGGTCGCCCTGGACGTCGCCGTCCTCGGCGGCGTGCACGGCCTGGCGGCCCTGGTGGCGCTGCGCGACCGGCAGCCGGGCTCCCCCGGCGCCGTCCCCCGCACCGCCCTGGGCGTCGGCCTCGCCGCCCTCGCCGTCGCCGCGGTCGCCGGCCGGCTCAGCCACCCCGAGCACCGCGGGCCCGGCACCTGGGTCCTCGACGGCCTGCACCTCACCGGCCAGCTCGGCGTCGCCGTCCTGCTGCTGTCCCTGGTCCTCCCGCTGCGCGGCCGACTCGTCGTCGCCGGCCTCGGCCTGGACGCCGTCAGCACGACGCTGGGCCTGAGCGCCGTCGCCGGCACCGTCGTGCTGATCGGCATCGGGGACGACGGCACCGACCTCGCGACCCGGGTGGTGCTCGTCCTCACCGGCGTCGACGTCGTCCTGGTGGCCGGCGCGGTGGCCCTGTTCTCCGTGCTGCGCCCGAGCCGGCACGGCGTCGTGCTGCCGGTGCTGCTGGGCGCCGCCCTGGTGCTGGCCGCCGACCTCACCGCCGGGTACTCCGTGCACCGCGGCGGTGCCCTCTCCCCGCCCGCCGCCTACCTGCTCACCGCCGCCGCCTGCCTGGCGCTGGCCGCCGCGGTGACCCGGCCGGTGGGCGGCACCGCCGCGGTGGTCCCGCTGGGCGCGGTGGACCGGCTGCGCGCCTGGTCCACCGTGCTGCCCTTCGCCGGCACCGGCGCGAACCTGCTCGCCCTGGTCATCTCCGCGGTGGCCCCCGTCCCCGCCGGGTGGGCGCTGCTGCAGGTGCTGGCCGCGGCGGGCTGCCTGGGCGTCGTCGCGATCCGGTTCCAGGTGACCGTCCGGGTGGCCCGCACGGCGCTGGAGCAGCTCGAGGACGCCTTCACCGACCCGCTCACCCGGTTGCCCAACCGGCGCGGCCTGGCCGCCCGGGTGGACCACTGGCTGGTCGGGCCGGAGCCGGTCACCGTGCTGGCCGTGGACCTGGACGGCTTCCGCCGGATCAACGAGGAGGCCGGCCACGAGACCGGGGACCGGGTGCTGCAGCGGGTCGCCGCCCAGCTGACCGAGCTCGCCGCCCCGGGCACCGTGGTCGCCCGGATCGACGGCGACGACTACGCCCTGGCCTTCCTCGGGGACGACCCGGCCCGGGCCTCGCTGCTGGCCGCCCAGGTCCGCGACGTGCTGGGCCGCCCGTTCGACCTGGACCGGCACCGCCTGCACCTCACCGTCAACGTGGGGACGGCGGTCAGCCACCTGCTGCGCGACGCCCTGGGCGGCTCCGGGGGGCCCTCGACCGACGGCCTGCTGCGGTGCGCGGACCAGGCGCTCGCGCAGGCGCAGGCCAGCACCAGCGGCACCGCCGTGCACGACGCCGGCAGCTGCAGCCAGACCACCCAGGACTCGGTGCTTGCCTGGGTCGACGACCTGCACGCCGCGCTCGCCGCCGACGACCAGCTGCTGCTGCACTTCCAGCCCCAGCACCGGATCGCCGGGACCGGCACCGGCTCGGTGGCCACCGTCGTGGGCTGCGAGGCCCTGCTGCGCTGGGCGCACCCGACCCGCGGCCTGCTCGGGCCCGGTGAGGTGCTGCGCGCCGCCGAGCACGGCCACCTGTCCGACGCGGTCACCGAGCGGGTCCTGGACCTGGCGCTGCACGCCGCCGCCGGGTGGTGGGCCGACCGCGAGGTGCCGGTCGCGGTCAACCTGAGCGCCACTGACCTGGACGACGAGCTGCTGCCGCACCGGATCGCCGACGCCCTGGACCGGCACGGCCTGCCCGCCCGCGCGCTCACCGTCGAGGTGGTCGAGGACACCCTCATGCTGGACCCGGACCGGGCGCTGCAGACCCTCACCGCGCTGCGCTCCATCGGCCTGCGGATCGCGGTGGACGACTACGGCACCGGCTACAGCTCGCTGGCCTACCTGCACCGGTTGCCTATCGACGAGGTCAAGTTCGACCGCTCGCTGACCGCCGGCATCTCGGCCGACCCGGCCGCCGCGGTCATCGTCGGGCACAGCATCCGGCTGGCCCACGACCTGGGGCTGTCGGCGCTGGCCGAGGGCATCGAGGAACCGGCCGACCTGGAGCTGCTGCACCGGCTGGGCTGCGACGCCGTCCAGGGCTGGCTCACCGGCCACCCGCTGCCCGTGCACGGCTGGGTGGGCACGCTGGACCTGGGCCTCCCGCTCCCCCGCAGCTGACCCCCGGCGGGCCTTGCCCGCGCGCCCGGGATCGGGCCATCCTGCGCGGGTGCCCTACGACGAGGAGCTCGCCGACCGCCTGCGCGCGGCGCTGTCGACCACGCCCCGGGTGTCGGAGAAGCGGATGTTCGGCGGCCTGGCCTTCCTGGTGGACGGCGCCCTGGCGGTGGCCGCCAGCGGACGCGGCGGGCTGATGGTCCGCTGCGACCCGGCCCTGGCCGACGAGCTGGTCGCCCGGCCCGGCGTCCAGCGCATGGTGATGCGCGGCCGTGAGATGGCCGGCTGGCTGCGGGTCGACGACGCGGCCGCCGACGACGAGTCGTCCCTGCGGGAGTGGGTGGCGGTGGGCCGGTCGGCCGCGGCGGGCTCGCTGCCGACCTGACGGAGCCGCCGGCGCCGGGCGGGTGCTCGCCCGGCCAGACGGGCCGCCGCTGAGCCGACCGGTAACCCGGCTCAGTGGCGACGTCGTCCTGGACCTGATCGGCCGGCCGGGGCGCGGGCTTGAGCGGCTACCCGACCCGGACCAGCAGCTCGCCGTGCAGCATGCCCAGCCAGCCGTCGTCGGCGCCGGCCCAGCGCTGCCAGGCGGCGGCGACCTCGGCCAGCTCGGCCGCGGTGGCCAGTCCGTAGGCCACCGCCTGCTCGGCGAACGCCGAGGCGGTGGCCCGGCCGGCCCAGGAGTCCCCCCACCAGCGCCGCTCCGCGTCGTCGGCGTAGCAGTAGGTGGACGCCGAGGCGGTCAGGTCGCGCAGGCCGGCGGCGTGCGCCCAGGCCCGCAGGCGGCGACCGGCGTCGGGCTCGGCGTCGTTGCGGCGGGCGACCCGGTGGTAGAGGTCCAGCCAGCGGTCGAGGCCCTCGTCGGCCGGGAACCAGGTGGTGGCCGCGTAGTCGACCTCCCGGACGGCGAGCAGCCCGCCGGGCCGGCAGACCCGCGCCATCTCCCGCAGCGCGGCCACCGGGTCGGTCAGGTGCTGCAGCACCTGGTGGGCGTGCACCACGTCGAAGGAGTCGTCGGGCAGGTCGAGTGCGTAGACGTCGCCCACGGCGAACTCGACCTGCTCGCCGTCCACCCGCGCACGGGCCTCGGCCAGCGGCGCCTCGGTGACGTCGACCCCCAGCACCCGGCCCGGCGCCACGCGGCGGGCCAGGTCGACGGTGATCGTGCCGGGCCCGCACCCCACGTCGAGCAGGTCGAGACCCGGGCGCAGGTGCGGCAGCAGGTACCCGGCGGAGTTCTCCGCGGTGCGCCAGCGGTGGGACTGCAGGACGGCGTCGGCATGGCCGTGGGTGTAGGTGTCCACGTCGTCATCGTGCACCCGGCCCATCCCACTCAATGAACACACCGTCTCACTGGTCGGGATAGCCGCCAGCCGGGCGTGCGACGATCCGGGGCATGAGCACCTCCGACCGGTTGGCCGTCCTGCGGGCGGCCACCGCCGACCTGCAGCCGCCGTTCGCCGTCGTGGACCTGGACGCCTTCGACGCCAACGCCGACGCCCTTGTGGCCCGTGCCGCCCCCGGCACGGCGATCAGGCTGGCCAGCAAGTCCGTCCGGTGCCGCCCGCTGACCGCCCGCGCCCTGGACCGGCCCGGCTTCGCCGGGATCCTGGCGCTCACCCTGCCCGAGGCGCTCTGGCTGGCCGGCGAGCACGACGACGTCGTCGTGGGCTACCCCAGCGTCGACACCGACGCGATCGCCGCGCTGGCCGCCGACCCCGCGCTGGCCGCCCGGGTGACGCTGATGGTCGACTCCGTCGAGTCCCTGGACGTCGTCGAGCACGCGGTCGGCCGGTCCCCCGCCGCCCCGGTCAAGGTGTGCCTGGACCTCGACGCCGCGCTCGAGCTGCTCGGCGGCCGGGTGCACCTGGGCCCGCTGCGCTCCCCCGTCCGCACCCCCGCCCAGGCGGTGGCGCTGGCCCGCGCGGTCCTCGACCGGCCGTGGTTGCGTCTGGACGGGCTGATGGCCTACGAGGGCCAGGTCGCCGGGGTGGGGGACGTCGTCGCGAACCCGCTCCGCCAAGCCACGGTGCGGGCGATGCAACGTGCGTCGAGCCGGGAGCTGGCCCGGCGGCGGGCCGAGGTGGTCGCCGCGGTGTCCGTGCTGGCCCCGCTGCGCTTCGTCAACGGCGGCGGCACGGGCTCCGTTGAGGCCACCTCCGCCGAGCCCGCCGTCACCGAGGTCGCCGCGGGGTCGGGCCTGTACGCCCCGGCCCTGTTCGACTCCTACCGCCGGTTCCGGGCCCGCCCGGCGGCCTACTTCGTGCAGCCGGTGGTGCGCCGGCCCTCGTCCCGGGTGGCGACCGCACTGGGCGGCGGGTGGATCGCCTCCGGTCCCCCCGGCGCCGACCGGCAGCCGACGATCGCCTGGCCGCCGGGTCTGCGGTACAACCCGCGCGAGGGCGCCGGCGAGGCGCAGACCCCCCTGCTGGGCGCCCCGGCCCCCGGGCTGCGGCTGGGCGACCGGATCTGGTTCCGGCACGCCAAGGCCGGCGAGCTCTGCGAGCGGGTGAACACCCTCCACCTGGTGTCCGGCGACCAGGTGGTCGGCGAGGCCCCTACCTACCGCGGGGAGGGCAAAGCCTTCCTCTGACCACCCTCCACGCCGGTGATCATGGAGGTGTCGCTCGTCCGACACGCGGGGACGGCGCGTCCACCGGCCACAACCCCATGATCACCGCGGTGGAGGGGGCGGGCGGGGGTCAGGTGAGGGCGGACGCCGCGGCTGGCACGGCCGCGGTGCGGTCGGCGGGCACCAGGCCGATCCTCGTGCGGCGGTCGAGGAGGTCGGCGACCGTGCGGGCGCCCTCGGCGGCCACCGCGAAGCGCAGCTCCCCCACCGTCTCGGGCCTGCCCGGCGCCACCGGTTCCGTCCCCAGCGCCAGCACGGCCGGCGCCTCGGTGCCGTACCGGGCGACCAGCCGGGCGGGGGCCGCGACCCGGTCCAGCACCCGCCGCGGGGCGGCGCCGACCAGCGGCAGCCGCGCGGTGACCGACCGGGTGGCTCCCCGGCCCAGGTGCGCGACGACGGCGTCCACCGTCTCCTCGGCCATCGCCCGGTAGGTGGTCAGCTTCCCGCCCACCACGGTCAGCACCGACCCCGACCGGTGCAGCAGGTGCTTGCGGGACAGGTCAGCGGTCGCGTCCCCCGGGCCGGTGCCCGCCGACGCGGGCAGCACGAGGGGCCGCAGGCCCGCGTAGGCGCCGACCACGTCGGCGGGGGTCAGCGGGTCGGCCAGCACCCGGTTCACCGTGCCGAGCAGCTGGTCGACCTCGGCGGGCGAGGGCTGCGGGTCGTCGTCGGGCACCGGCCCCTCGACCGGCTCGTCGGTGATCCCCACGAACACCAGCCCGGTGTCCTGCGGCAGCGCGAACACGTAGCGGGACCGGGAGCCCGGCAGCGGCACGGTCAGCGCGGCGGTGGGGTCGCCCAGCCGGGCCGACCTGACCACCAGGTGCGACCCCCGCGACGGCACCAGCCGGATCCCGTCGTCCAGACCGGCCGACCAGACGCCCGCGGCGTTGACCACCACGCCGGCCTCGACGTCCACCCGCCGTCCGTCGACCTCGACGGTCGCGGTGCGGCCGGCCACCCCGACCACGGTCGCCCCGGTCAGGACGGCGGCCCCGTACCCGGCGGCCGTGCGGGCCAGCGCCACCACCAGCCGGGCGTCGTCCACCAGCTGGCCGTCCCAGAACGCCACCCCACCGCCCCCGGGCCGGACGGCGGGCAGCCAGGCCGCCACCTGGTCGGCGTCCACCCGGCGGGCCCGCGGGAGCGACCCGCGACCGCCGCGCACCGACGTCCGCACCGCGTCGCCGAGCACGCCGCCCAGGCCAGCGACCGCGGCGACGTCCCGCCCGGCGGCGTCGGGCACGCAGAACGGCAGCGGCGCGACCAGGTGCGGCGCGGTGACGCCCATGAGGACGGCGCGCTCCCGGGCGGACTCCCGGGCCAGCCCGACCTCGCCGTGGGCCAGGTAGCGCAGCCCGCCGTGCACCAGCTTCGACGACCAGCGGCTGGTGCCCGCGGCCAGGTCGGCGCGCTCGCACAGCAGCACGGACAGCCCGCGGGACGCCGCGTCCAGCGCCACCCCCGCGCCGGTCACCCCGCCGCCCACGACGAGGACGTCGACCCGCGCCCCGAGCCGGTCGAGGTCGCGGCTGCGTCGGTCGGCGTCCAGCCGGGTTCCCGTCACGATCGCCCACCTTCCCAGGCATGGGAACCCTTGCACCCCCTCACGGGGCCCGGGAGGGGTGCAGGGGTTCCCATGCCGGAGGAGCCGGCCGGACGGCAGGGCGCGGGACGGCGGACGAGCCGGCCGGAGCGGGCAGACTGTCCCGGTGGCCGAGCAACCCGAACTGACCATCCAGGGCTGGGGTCCCCCGGGGACCCGCGTCGCGCACGTGGCCGACGGGGCGCTGGAGCTGACCGCCGACGCCGCGGTCAAGCGCACGCTGCCCAAGGCGGCCCGCAAGCACCTGGCCCGCGAACTGGGCTGGACCCCGCGCAGCACCCCGCCGGTGCCGGTCGACTCGATCGAGCTGGCGCCCAGCCGGCTGCCGGTGCCGGTGCGCGCCGAGCTGGTCACCCTGCTCGGGCTGGAGAACGTCCGCGACGACCGGGACTCCCGGCTGCGCCGCACCGGGGGCAAGAGCTACCTGGACCTGCTGCGCCGGCGGTCGGGGGACGCCACGGACGCGCCGGACGCCGTCCTCACCCCGGCCGACACCGCGCAGACCGCCGCGCTGCTCGAGCTGTGCACCCGGCACGGGGTGGTCGTCGTCCCCTTCGGCGGGGGCACCAGCGTGGTCGGCGGGCTGTCGGGCACCGACGTCGACGACCGGCCGGTGGTCGTGGTCGACCTGTCCCGGATGGCCGGGGTGGTGTCGGTCGACGTCCCGTCCTCGCTGGTCACCGCGGGCCCCGGCATGCGCGGGCCGGCCCTGGAGGACGCCCTCGCCGAGCACGACCTGACGCTGGGCCACCTGCCGCAGAGCTGGGAGTTCGCCACCCTGGGCGGCTACGCGGCCACCCGCAGCGCCGGCCAGGCCTCGACCGGGATCGGCCGCTTCGACGAGCTGGTCACCGGGCTGACCCTCGCCACCCCGACCGGGGTGCTGGAGCTGGGCCACGCCCCGGCGTCCGCGGCCGGCCCGGACCTGCTCGGGCTCGCCCTGGGCTCCGAGGGCACCCTCGGCGTGATCACGGAGGTCACCGTGCGGGTGCGGCCCCGCCCGCGCACCGAGGAGTACGAGGGCTGGTCCTTCCGCAGCTGGGCCGCCGGCCTGGCCGCCCTGCAGCGGCTGGCCCGGCACGACCTGCTGCCCGACGTCGTCCGGCTCAGCGACCCCGACGAGACCCGGGCCAACCTGATGCTGGCCAGCGGGGCCGGCGCCCGGGCGCTGCGCGGCGCCCTGCGCGGCCGCGGCCACGGCGACGGCTGCCTGCTGGTGGTCGGCTGGCAGGGGCTCCCGACGATCGTCCGGGCCCGGCAGCGCGCGGCCACCTCGCTGCTGCGCGAGGACGGCGGCAAGCGCGCCGGCACCCGGGTCGGCGAGTCCTGGGAGCGGCACCGGTTCGAGGCCCCCTACCTGCGGGACCGGCTGCTGGACGTCGGCCTGCTGGTGGAGACGCTGGAGACCGCGGCCACCTGGAGCGCGCTGCCGACGGTCTACGACGCCGCCCGGCGGGCGCTGCGGGAGGCGCTGTCCACCCCCGGCACGCAGCCGCTGGTGATGACCCACCTGTCCCACGGCTACGCCACCGGCGGCTCGCTGTACCTGACCGTGCTGGCCGACCGGGACGACGACCTGCCGATCCAGCAGTGGCTGACCGCCAAGCGGGCCGCGACCGACGCGGTGCTGGCCGCCGGCGGCACGCTGACCCACCACCACGCGGTCGGCGCGGACCACCGGCCGTGGCTGGACCGCGAGATCGGCCCGCGCGGGGTCGACGTGCTGCGGGCGGTCAAGGCCACGCTGGACCCCGCCGGCATCTGCAACCCGGGGGTGCTGCTGCCGTCCTGACCGCGTGTCGGGTTTGGCGTGGGCCCAGCGTGGACACAGTGCCGCCCATGAGCCAGGACGTCGAGAACAGCGCGCCCGGGCACGGATCCATCGAGCTCGCCGACGACGGGCAGCTGCTCGTGTTCACCGGCGAGATCGACAAGGACGTCGTCCGGCACTTCCGGTTGATGGTGCGCCCGGCCGACTGGCCCAGTCGCGTCGACGCCCGCGAGGTCACCTTCATGAGCTCGGCCGGGCTGGAGCTGATGGTGCACCTGGCCCGCAAGCAGAAGCGGGCCGGCGCCGAGCTCGAGGTCATCGAGCCCCCGACGTCGCTGCGGCTGCTGCTCAACCAGACCGGGCTGAACCGGGTGTTCCGCTCGGTGCCGGCCCCCGTCACGCCCGCCTGAGCTCGGCGGCCAGCGCCACCAACTCGTCGAGCACGACGCCCACCACCCGGCGCTCGGCGACGTCCGGACGGACGAGGGCGTCCACCTGCCGCCCGGCCCGCACGCCGGCGAGCGGGACCAGCCGCACCCCGGGGTGCCCCCCGCAGCTGTAGCGCGGCAGCAGCGCAATCCCGTGCCCGGCGGCCACCAGCGCCTCCACGACGTGGAAGTCGTTGATCCGCTGCACCACCCGCGGCACGGTGCCCGCCCGGACCCCGATGTCGTCGAGCACCCGGGCCACCGGGAACCCCTCGCGCACGGCGATCCACCCGGCGCCGTCGAGGTCGGCCGGGGCCAGTGCCGCCCGGGCGGCGAGCGGTGAGTCGACGGGGACGGCGACGTCCATCGGCTCGCGCAGCAGCGGGACCACCCGCACGCCGTCGCCCCATCCCGCCGGGCCCTCGGCCGGCCGGTGCGCCACGACCACGTCGTGCCGGTCGGCCAACGCAGGGAAGGCGTCCTGTGCGACGTCCTCGTCCGCGCACTCCACGGCGATGCCGCCGCGGGCCGCGACCCGGGTGAGCAGGCCGGGCAGCAGCAGCCGGGCCGCGCTCTGGAACGCCGACACCCGCACCGTGCCGGTCGGCGAGCCGGCGAACTCCGCGCAAGCGCTGCGGGCTCGCTCCAGGGCGACGGCCACGTCGAGGGCGGCGTCGGCCAGCGCGTCGCCGGCCGCGGTCAACCGCAGCCCGCGGCCGACCCGCTCGGTCAGCGGGACCCCGGCGTCCCGGGTGAGCCCGGCCAGCTGCTGGGACACCGCGGACGGCGTGAGGTGCAGGACGGCGGCCGCCCCGGTCACCCCGCCCTGGGTGCGCACCGCGCGCAGGGTCTGCAACGCCCGAACGTCCATGAAGCGACGCTACATCGACAGGTGAGCAGCATTCGCTGGTGCTGCACGCCCGAGGGCCGCAGGGTGACCGGTGTGAGCACCCGTGACCGCCTGCTGGCCTGCGTCGTCGCCGTCTGCTGGGGCCTGAACTTCGTGGCCATCCACCTGTCGCTCGAGCAGTTCCCGCCGTTCTTCCTCGTCGCCCTCCGGTTCGCGGTCATCGCCGTCCCGACGGTGCTGCTGGTTCCCCGCCCGGGCGTCCCGTGGCGCTGGGTGCTCGGCTACGGGGTGGGGTTCGGCGTCCTGCAGTTCCTCTTCCTCTACCTGGCGATGGCGGTCGGCATGCCGACCGGGCTGGCCTCGCTGGTGCTGCAGTCCTCGGCGCCGTTCACCGTGCTGCTGGCCGGCGTCCTGCTGCGCGAGCGGCTCACCGGCCGGCAGGGCCTGGGCGTGGCCGTCGCGCTGGTCGGGCTGGGCGGCATCGCGGTGCACCGGGCCGAGGTCGACGGCGGCACCTTGCTGCTGCCGGTGCTGCTGACGCTGTGCGGCGGGCTCGGCTGGGCGCTGGGGAACCTGGCCACCCGGCAGGCCCGGGCACCCCACCCGCTGCGCCTCACGCTGTGGATGTCGGTGGTGCCGCCGCTGCCGATGCTGGCGGCGTCGCTGCTGGTCGAGGGCCCGGCGCGGATCGGCCAGGGGTTCACCGGGCTGACGTCGACCCCCGGCCTGCTCGCCCTGGGTGGGCTGGTCTACACCGTCCTGGTGGGCACCCTGCTGGGCTCGGGACTGTGGGCGGCCCTGATGAGCCGCAACCCGTCGTCGGCGGTGGCGCCGTTCTCGATGCTGGTCCCGGTGGTGGGCATCGGCGCCGCCTGGGCGCTGCTCGGCGAGCCGACGTCGGCCCCCGAGCTGGCCTGGGGGGCGCTGGTGGTCGCCGGGGTGCTGGTCGGGTCAGCGCGTCCGGCGCACCGGGGGCAGCTTGTCGGCCAGGCTGCGGGAGGCGAAGCCGCCGACGACGGCCGAGAGCACCCCGACCAGGACGACGAAGCCCGTCCCGACCTGCTGGGCTCCCAGGGCCGCTAGGGCGAAGAAGCAGATCGCGGCCACCGCGACGGCCAGCCCCAGGCCCAGGACGACGACGAACCAAGCGGGTTGCTGCTGCTGCTCCTCGGGCTCCACCGGGACAGTCTGCCCCGTCTGGGATCGTTCCCCCATGAGTTCCCCCCTGGTGACCAGCGAGGTCGGCCGGCTGCGCACCGTCGTCCTGCACCGGCCCGGCGCCGAGCTGCGCCGGCTGACGCCGCGCAACAACGACGAGCTGCTCTTCGACGGCGTGCCGTGGGTGGCCCGCGCGCAGGAGGAGCACGACGCCTTCGCCGGCGCGCTGACCGAGCGCGGGGTCGAGGTGCTCTACGTCGACCGGCTGCTGGCCGAGGTGCTCGACGTGCCGGCGGCCCGGGAGCAGCTGGTCGCCGCGGCGGTGGACGACCCGCGGATCGGGGCCACCCTGCAGCACGCCTGCGTGGACCACCTGTCCGGGCTGGCCTCGACCGACCTGGCCGCGGCGCTGATCGGCGGGCTCGCCCACGACGAGCTCCCCGGCGCCCGCGGGCTGGCCTGGGAGCTGATGGGCCAGGGCGACTTCGTCGTCCGGCCGCTGCCGAACCTGCTGTTCACCCGCGACTCCAGCGTCTGGGTGGGCGACCAGGTGGCGATCACCTCGCTGGCTATGCCCGCGCGGCACCGGGAGTCCACGATCACCGGGGCGATCTACCAGCACCACCCCCGCTTCGGCGGGCCGCAGCGGCTGTACGACCCGTCCCTGGAGCACCTGGAGGGCGGCGACGTGCTGGCGCTGGCGCCCGGCGTGCTGGCCGTGGGCGTCGGCGAGCGGACGACAGCCGGCGGGGCCGAGCGGCTGGCCCGCCGGGTCTTCGCCCGCGGGCTGGCGCACACGGTGCTGGTGGTACCGATCGCGCAGGAGCGGGCCACCATGCACCTGGACACCATCGCCACGATGGTCGACGTCGACGCGATGGTCATGTACCCCGCGGTGGCCGACACCCTCGTCGCCTGGACGGTGCGCGCCGGGGCCGACCTGCCCGACGACGACGACACCGTCGACCTGCAGGTCAGCGGACCGGCCCCGTTCCTCACCGCCGCGTCGGCGGCCATGGGCATCGACCGGCTCCGGCTGATCGACACCGGGCTGGACCCGGTCACCGCCGAGCGCGAGCAGTGGGACGACGGCAACAACACCCTCGCCCTGGGCCCCCGCCTCGCCGTGGCCTACGAGCGCAACACGGTCACCAACAAGGCGCTGGAGGCCGCGGGCATCGAGGTCGTGGCGATCGCCGGGGACCAGCTGGGCAGCGGCCGCGGCGGACCACGGTGCATGAGCTGCCCCGTGGTCCGCGACCCCCTACCGGCCTGAGCGGACGCCGAGCGCCTCGACGTGCGGTGAGCTGAACACCCGGCCGGGGTCCAGGGCGTCGAACAACGCCCGGGCCTCGGCCAGCCGGGGCACGACCGCGGCCAGGTCGGCCCCGGCGTGCGCCTTGCCCCAGTGCGGACGCGCGCCGAACGCGGCGAGCACCTCGCCCACCAGCGGGATGCCCACCTCGCGGGCACCGGCGGTCTTGCGCCAGGTGAAGTGCACCGCCAGGGAGTCCCGGCCGTGCGCCATCGACAGCCACAGCCGGTCGGCGGCCACCGTGCGCAGCTCGCTGACCACCAGGTGCTCCCGGATCCGGTGGCCCACGGCCGCCACGGCGGCGATCGCGGCGGCCGCGTCGGCCCGGTCGACGAAGAACTCCGACTGGATCTCGTCGCCGTTGCTGGGGGTCGCGTCGTGCCGGAAGTGCGGCAGCCGCTCGTGCCACGGCCCCGGCTCCCCGCCCTGCGGGGTCACGTTGCCGACGATCTCGTCGGTGATCCGGTCCCGGCTCACCGGGTCGCGCGGAGCGCCCAGCACCTCGTCGGGCACGTCGGCCGGGAGCCGGGTCTTCACCCACAGGTCGGCGGTGCCCTCCCAGCGGGTGAACGCGCTGACGCTGTCGCCGACGCCGAACGCCTCGTGGACGCCGGCGACGGGCAGGCCGCGGTAGACGTCCTGACGGACCTGGTAGGTCGGCTCCGTGGCCAGCACCAACTCGGTGACCACGCCGATCGACCCCAGTGCGACGGCCTGCGCCTCGACGTCGGCTCCGGCGACCTCGCGCAGCGCGCCGTCCGGGCCGACCAGGGTGAACGCCCGGACGGCGGTGGCCAGCGCACCGGCCCGGTCGCCGGAGCCGTGCGTCCCGGTGGCGACCGCGCCGCCGACCGAGATGTGCGGCAGGGAGCCCATGGTGTGCAGAGCCCGCCCGTGCCGCTGCAGCTCGCGGGCCAGCGCACCGAACGTCGTCCCGGCGCTCACCGCGACCGTGCCGTCGTCTCGGACGTCGACCCGGTCGGGCAGCGCGGTCAGGTCCAGCAGCACGCCGGGTGAGTCGGCCAGCCCGTTGAAGGTGTGCCGGGTGCCCAGCGCCCGCACGGCCGTCGCCCGCGCCACCTCCTCCTGCAGCTGCTCGACGTCGGTCGGCCGGTGGATCGGGGCGGTGAACTCGTAGGTCCCCGCCCAGTCGCTCTGCACGCAGGTCCTCCTGGGGGTGGTCGTCCCCCCACCGTAGGCGCCCGACTGTTCAGTACAGGCGTACCAGATGACTGGTACGGTCGTACCGATCAACGGAAGGAGGCCGTCGTGGCCTGGGTGCTCGTCGTCGTGGCCGGTCTGTTCGAGACCGCGTTCGCCGTCTCGCTGAAGAACTCGGAGGGGTTCAGCCGGCTGTGGTGGACGATCTCCTTCATCGTCTGCGCCGGGATCAGCTTCACGCTGCTGACCATCGCGCTGCGCACGCTGCCGGTGGGCACCGCCTACGCCGTGTGGACCGGCATCGGCGCGGCCGGCACGGCGGTGATCGGCATGTGGCTGCTCGGCGACCCGGTCGGCACGCTGCGCATCCTGTCCATCGTGCTCATCGTCGCCGGGGTGATCGGCCTCAACCTCGCCCCCTCGTCGGCCCACTGATGGCGGCCCCCACGGGCACCACGCCCAAGGGAGAGGCCCGCCGGGAGGCGCTGGTGGCCGCGGCGGCCGAGCTGGTGGCCGGGCACGGACCCGACGCCGTCTCCCACCGCTCGGTCGCCGCCGCGGCCGGGCTGCCCCTGGCGGCCACCACCTACTACTTCCGCGACCTCACCGACCTGCTCGTGGCCGCGGTCGACCGGGTGTCCGCCGCCGAGGTCGCCGGCGCCGAGGCCGTCGTGGCCGCCGCGGGCCGGGGCCGACGGTCCGCGCGCACCACGGCGGGTCTGGTGGCCGACGTCCTGCTGGGGACCGGGCGGCACACCGACGCCGACCTGCAGGCGCACTACGAACGCCTGCTGGCCGGGGGGCGGCACCCCGCCGTGCGGCCGGTGCTGCAGGCCGCCGGCGCCCGGCTGCACGGCCTGGTCGGGGAGCTGCTGACCGGCGGGGAGCACCGGGAGGTCCCGGTCGCCGTCGTCGTCGCGGTGGTCGACGGGACGGTGGTGTCCGCGCTCGTCGAGCGGGACGGCCACGCCCGGGCCGCCGCCGAGGAGGCCGTCACGGACCTGCTCAGCCGCCGACGCCGCTGGTGAGCACCCGAACGGCGTAAATCGCGGTTACCTGGTGCACCACGGGGGTAGGTGCGCTCTGCCGTTCAGCCCAGAGCGCAGGAGGAAGCAGTGACCACCACGGACACCACCCCAGGACGACCGCCGCGTGCCCACGAGGACGTGGTGGACACCGCCACCGCACGCCGGGTGGTCGTCGTCCACCGGATCGGCGCCTTCGCCGTCGCCGGGGTGCTCGCCGTCTTCGGCCTCCTCGGCTTCGTCGGCGGCCTGGCCTTCTTCGACACCACCGGTGGCAGCGTCGCCGGGCTGTCCAGCAACGGCCTGCTGTCGGCCATCTCGCTGCTCACCGCCGCCGTGCTCGTCGCGGCCGCGCTCAAGGGCGGCCGGATCGCCGGCATCGTGATGACCGGGGTCGGGATCGCCTTCCTGCTCTCGGCCTTCTGGCACCTGTTCGTGCTCAACAGCCGCTTGAACGTGCTGGCCTTCGAGATGTCCAACGTGATCTTCTCGATCGTCGTCGGCCTGCTGCTGCTCACCCTGGGCCTGTACGGCCGGGTCAGCGGCAACCTCCCCGAGGACAACCCCTACCGCCCGGGCCCCGGCCAGGACGTCGGCATCGACGAGGAGCCCGAGCTGCCCCCGGCCACCGCCGAGGAGCTGCGCGCCGAGCGCGAGATGCGCGAGGCCGAGGTCGCCGTCACCGAGCACCGCGCGACGCCCGAGCAGCACCGCCGGGTCCAGGCGATGGCCGCCGAGCGCACCAAGGCCGGCCGCCGCCGCGTCTGGATGGCGCAGTCCTGACGTGGTGGAGTCGCAGCGCATCGTGAACCGAGCGCTGCGACTCCACCCGAGCGCTACAGGCCCTGGGCCAGGCGGTGGTAGGCCGCCGACCAGCGCAGCTCCTTGGCCAGCCCCCGACGGGTGGTGTCGGCGTCGATGACCACCAGCTCGGTGCGGAAGACGTCGGCCAGGTCGGTCAGCTCGGCCGACGTCAGCTGGGTGGTCAGCACCGTGTGGTGCGGACCGCCGGCGGTCAGCCAGCCCTCGGTCGAGGTGGCGAAGTCCGGCCGGGGCTCCCAGACCGCCCGTGCGACCGGCAGGTTCGGCAGCGGCTCGGACGGCGGGACGACGTCGATCTCGTTGGCCACCCAGCGGAACCGCTCCCCCAGGTCCGCCCAGCCGATGACGACGCCCTCGGCGGGAGCGGCGGAGAAGACCAGGCGTGCCGGGTCCTCCTTGCCGCCGATGCCCAGCGGGTGCACCTCGAGCGAGGGCTGCTCGCCGGAGATCGTCGGGCAGACCTCCAGCATGTGCGCGCCGAGGATCTTCGGGGTCTCCGAGGACAGGTCGTAGGTGTAGTCCTCCATGAAGGAGGTGCCGCCGGGCAGGCCGCGGCCGGCGGTCTTCAGCACCCGGAGCAGGGCCGAGGTCTTCCAGTCGCCCTCGCCGCCGAAGCCGTAGCCGTCGGCCATCAGCCGCTGCACGGCCAGGCCGGGGAGCTGGCGCAGCGTGCCCAGGTCCTCGAAGTTGGTGGTGAAGGCGCCGAACCCGCCGTCGGTGAGGAAGGTGCGCAGCGCGACCTCCAGGGTGGCCTGGTAGCGCACCGAGTGGTGCCGGTCGCCGCCGGGCCGCAGGTCCTCGGCGACGGAGTACAGGTCCAGGTACTCGGCGATCACCGCGTCCACCGCGGCGTCCTCCACCGCGTCGACGACGGCAGCCAGGTCGTTGATGCCGTAGGTGTTCACCGAGACGCCGAAGCGCAGCTGGGCCTCGACCTTGTCGCCCTCGGTCACCGCGACGTTGCGCATGTTGTCGCCGAACTGGGCCAGCTTGAGCGAGCGCGCGTCGGCGGCGGCCACCGCGGCGCGGGCCCAGCCACCGACCCGGGCCTGCACGGCGGGGTTGGAGGCGTGCCCGGCCACGGTGGTGCGCGGCACCCGCAGCCGGGTCAGGGCGTAGCCGTACTCCCGGTCGCCGTGCGCGGCCTGGTTGAGGTTCATGAAGTCCATGTCGATCGTCGCCCACGGCAGGGCGGCGTCGGCCTGGGTGTGCAGGTGCAGCAGCGGCTTGCGCAGCGCGTCCAGGCCGGCGATCCACATCTTGGCCGGGCTGAAGGTGTGCATCCAGGTGATGACACCGATGCAGGCGGCGCTCTCGTTGGCCTCGCCCATCGCGCGGCGGATCGCGGCCGGCTCCTTGAGCACGGGCTTCCAGACGATCCGCACCGGCACGACGGCCGCGTCGTCCAGCGTCGCGGCGACCCGCTGGGACTGCTCGGCGACCTGCTGCAGGGTCTCCTCGCCGTAGAGGTCCTGGCTGCCGGTGAAGAACCAGATCTCCTGGTCGGGGAACGGGGACTCGCTGGTCATGTCGGTGCTCACTTCTGTCCGTAGACGTTCTGGTAGCGCTCGTACAGGGCGTCGATGTCGGCCTGGGGGATCGGGACGGGCTCGCCGAGCTGCCGGGAGATGTGCACCGTGCGGGCGACGTCCTCGGCCATGACGGCGGCCTTCACCGCGGCCTTGGCGCTCTTCCCGATCGTGAACACGCCGTGGTTCTGCATGAACACCGCCGGCGAGCGGTGCCCGGCCAGCGTCTCCACGATGCCGCGGCCGATCGAGTCGTCGCCGATCAGGGCGAACGGGCCGATCGGGATGGGCCCGCCGAACTCGTCGGCCATCGCGGTGAGCACGCACGGCACCGGCTCGGCGCGCGCCGCCCAGGCCGCGGCGTAGGTGCTGTGCGTGTGCACCTGGCCGTTGACCTCGGGCATGTTCCGGTAGACGTAGGCGTGCGCGTCGGTGTCCGAGGACGGGGCCCGCACGCCGTCGACGGCGTTGCCGTCCAGGTCGCAGACCGTGATGCCCTCCCAGGTCAGCGTGTCGTACTCGACCCCGCTGCCCTTGATCACGAACAGGTCATTGCCGGGCACCCGCTCGCTGACGTTGCCGGCGGTCCAGGTGACCAGCGCGTTGGTCACCAGCAGGCCGTGCAGCGCGGCGACGTGCTCCCGCAGCTCGCGGTGGGTGCCCTGCTCGGACGCCGCCGCCGCGCGCACGGTCAGCCGGGTGGGGGTGCTGCCGTCACACGCCGAGCACATCGGGCTGCTCCTCGATCGCGGGGGCCTCGACCTCGGGGACGACCGGGGTCGAGGTGGTGGGTGCACCGCCGGTGCGGCGGGCGGCGGCCTCGCGGCGCAGCGCGCGCAGCCGGTGCAGGACGTCGTTGCCCCCGCCCGGCTGGTCCTCGCCGCGGCCGAAGAAGTCGTGCAGCCGGCGGTACTCGGCGAACAGGGCGTCGTAGCGGTCGGCCCGCTCGTCGTCGGGGGTGTAGACCCCGCGCAGCACCTTGCCCATGACCCGCGACGCGGCCGGCACGTCGGGGTAGGCCCCGGCGGCGACGGCGGCGTGGATGGCCGAGCCCAGCGCCGGCCCCTGCTCGGAGTCGATCGTGGACAGCGGTCGGCGGCAGATGTCGGAGTACAGCTGCATCAGGAAGGTGTTCTTGAGCAGCCCGCCGGCGACGACCAGCTCGGTGACCGGGACGCCGGACCCCTCGAAGGCCTCGATGATCGTGCGGGTGCCGAAGGCGGTGGCCTCCAGCAGGGCGCGGTAGGTGTCCTCCGGGCGGGTGGCCAGGGTCTGGCCGAGCACCACGGCCGAGAGCTCCGCGTCGACCAGCACCGAGCGGTTGCCGTTGTGCCAGTCCAGGGCCACCAGGCCGTGCTCGCCGACCTCCTGCTGGGCAGCCAGCTCGGTGAGCAGCTGGTGCACGCTGATCCCGCGCTCGCCGGCGGCCTGCACGTAGGCCGGCGGCACCGAGGTGTCGACGAACCAGCCGAAGATGTCGCCGACGCCGCTCTGGCCGGCCTCGTAGCCGTAGCGCCCGGCGGTGATGCCGCCCTCGACGACCCCGCACATGCCCGGGACCTCGGCGAGGGTCTCGCCGTTCATGACGTGGCAGGTCGAGGTGCCCATGATGGCGACCATCTGGCCCGGGTCGATGGCCTGCGCGGCCGGGGCGGTGACGTGCGCGTCGACGTTGCCGACGGCGACCGCGATGCCCTCGGGCAGGCCGGTCCAGGCCGCCGCCTCGCGGGTCAACCCGCCGGCCCGCTCGCCCAGCTCGCCGATCCGGTGGTCGAGCTTGTCGTCGACGAAGCCGGCGAAGTCGGGGTTCAGCGCGGCCAGGAACTCCCGCGAGGGGTAGGCGCCGTCCTGCCGGATGCCCTTGTAGCCCGCCGTGCAGGCGTTGCGGACGTACTTGCCGCACAGCTGCCAGACGATCCAGTCGGCGGCCTCGACCCAGTGCTCGGTGGCGGCGTAGACCTCGGGGTCCTCCTCCAGCAGCTGCAGGCCCTTGGCGAACTCCCACTCGCTGGAGATCAGCCCGCCGTAGCGCGGCAGCCACGGCTCCCCGCGCTGCGCGGCCAGGGCGTTGATCCGGTCGGCGTGCGGCTGGGCGGCGTGGTGCTTCCACAGCTTGACGAAGGCGTGCTTGCGCCCGGCGAACTCCGGCAGCTCGCACAGCGGGGTGCCGTCGGCCGTGGTCGGGACCATCGTGCAGGCGGTGAAGTCGGTGGCGATGCCGATGACGTCGGCCGGGTCGACGCCGGAGTCGCGCACCGCGAGCGGCACCGCCGTCCGCAGCACGTCGACGTAGTCCGCGGGCACCTGCAGGGCCCAGTCCGGCGGCAGCTGCTCACCGGTGCCGGGCAGCTCCCGGTCGACCACGGCGTGCGGGTAGGGGTGGGTGGCGCTGGCCAGCTCGGCCCCGTCGGACACCCGGACGACGACCGCCCGGCCCGACAGGGTGCCGTAGTCGACGCCCACCACGTACTGCTCGCTCACGACGTTCCTCCTGCGCTCGGTGCGGGTCCGGCGGTCATGTTAGCGCTAACAACAGTGGTTCGGAACACACCCGGCCCCTCCGGGTCAGCGCCGGGGTCCCGCCGTCGACCGGCGGACCAGCAGCAGGGGCTGCACCTGGTCGGGCTCGCAGTCCTCCCCGGCCAGGCGGGCCAGCACCAGCTGCACCCCGCGCCGGCCCAGCTCCGCGAAGTCCTGCCGCACGGTGGTCAGCGGCGGGCTGAAGTACGGCGCCTCGGGGACGTCGTCGAAGCCCACGACGCTGACGTCGCCGGGCACGGTGAGGCCCTGCTCGTGCAGCGCGACCATGAGGCCCAGCGCCATCTGGTCGTTGCCGGCGAACAGCGCCGTGATCGGCTCGCCGGCCCGGATGCGCGCGGCCACCGCCGTCCCGACCTCGTAGCCCGACGACGGCCACCAGTCGCCGTGCCACAGCTCCCCCGGCGGGGCGCCGGCCTCGGCGAGGGCGTCCCGCCAGCCCTCCACGCGCCGGCGGGACTCCATGGAGTGCTCCGGGCCGGACAGGTGGTGCACCGTGGTGTGCCCGAGGGCGAGCAGGTGCCGCACGACCAGCCGGGCCCCGGCCTCCTGGACCACGGTGACGGTCGGGCCGAGCTCCTCACCGCCCATCTGGACGGCGACCAGCGGCACGGGCGGGTCGAGGGCACCCAGCGCGGCCACGGCCTCCAGGTCGGCGGTGTGCACGACGACGGCGTCCACGGACTGGCCGACGAACCGGTCCACCGCCTCGGCGATGGTTCCCACCCCGGCGCCCTCGACGATGGCGACCGACAGCGAGTAGCCGGCCACCCGGGCAGCCTGCTCCAGGCCGATCATGGTCTGCGCCGGGCCGTACTGGTTCACGTTCATGGTGACCAGGCCGATGGTGCGCGAGGAGCCGGTGACCAGCGCCCGCGCGGCGGCGTTGGGCCGGTAGCCGAGCTCCTCGATCGCCCGCTGCACCCGGGCCCGGGTCAGCGGGGCGACGTTCGGGTGCCCGTTGACCACCCGGGACACCGTCTGGTGCGACACCCCCGCGCGGGCGGCGACGTCGCTCATCACCAGCGGGCGGGCCGGGGCGGAGCCGTGCGTCTCGGTGGACACCTGCCGCTCCTCCCCGGCCCGGTCGATCAGCGGCTGGAGCCGGCGCGGCGCTTGTTGTAGACGTCGAAGGCGACGGCCAGCAGCAGCACCAGGCCCTTGACCATCGACTGGATCGACTGGTCGATGCCCATGAGCTGCATGCCGTTGCTCATGACGCCGACGAGCAGACCACCGACCATGGCGCCGACGACCGTGCCCACACCACCGGTGACGGCGGCGCCGCCGATGAAGGCCGCGGCGATGGCGTCCAGCTCGAAGCTGTTGCCGGCGCCGGGCTGGGCACCGTTGGACCGGGACGAGAACACGACACCGGCCACGGCGGCCAGGAAGCCCATGTTCACGAAGATCCAGAAGTTGACCGCCTTGACCTTGACGCCCGAGAGCGTGGCCGCGGCCAGGTTGCCGCCGATGGCGTAGACCTGGCGGCCGAAGACGGTCCGCTTGGTGACCACGCCGTAGACCATGATCAGCACGGCCAGGATGACCAGCACGTAGGGCAGGCCGCGGGCGGTGGCCAGCTGGTAGGCGAAGGCCATGACGACGGCCGCGACGACCACGATCTGGGCGACGAACAGCGGGAACGACGGGACCGGCTGGTTGTAGCGGACCCGGGCGACCCGGGTGCGGAACTGGCTGTAGGCGTAGGCCACCACGGCGACCACGAAGATGAGGATGGTGAAGGCGTCGAAGCCGTTGCCGCCCAGCAGCCCGTTGCTGAAGCCCGAGGCGATCTTGCCGTACTCCGGGGTGAACGGGGAGAGCGAGACGTTGCTGAGCACCTGCAGCGTGAGGCCGCGGAACAGCAGCATGCCGGCCAGGGTGACGATGAAGGCCGGGATGCCGACGAAGGCGACCCAGAACCCGTGCCAGGCACCGATCAGCAGACCGACGCCGAGGGCGGCGAGCACGCCGACCCACCACGGCTGGTCGTGCCGGATGACCAGCACCGCGGACGTCGCCCCGGTGACCGCGACCACCGAGCCGACCGACAGATCGATGTGCCCGGCGATGATCACGATGACCATCCCGATCGCCAGGATCAGGATGTAGGCGTACTGCAGGACGATGTTGGTGATGTTGCCCGGCGACAGCGACGTCCCGCCGGTGAGGATCGCGAACAGCGCGACCACCACGACGAACGCGATGTAGATGCCACTGGTGCGCAGGTTGCGGGTCAGCAGCGTCCGGATGTCGCTGGTGCCGACGCCGAGGGCCGCCGCGGGCGCGACGTCCTTGGGCGCGGTGGCGTCCTCTGCCTGGGGCTCCGAGGTGGGGCCGACACTGCGCGTCATCCGACGAGCTCCTTCTCCTGGGTCATGAGGGTCATGAGGCGTTCCTGGGTGGCCTCGGCCACCGGCACCTGGCCGGTGATCCGGCCGGCGGACAGCGTGAAGACGCGGTCGCAGATGCCGAGCAGCTCGGGCAGCTCGGAGCTGATGACGACGACGGCCTTGCCGGCGGCGACCAGCTTGTTGATGATCGTGTAGATCTCGTACTTGGCGCCGACGTCGATGCCGCGGGTGGGCTCGTCGAGGATCAGCACGTCGGGGTCGGTGAGCAGCCACTTGCTCAGCACGACCTTCTGCTGGTTGCCGCCCGACAGCTTGCCGACGATGGACTTCACGGTGGGCGCCTTGATGTTCATCGACCGGCGCCCCTCCTCGGCCGCCTTCGTCTCCTCGTTCGCGTCGACGAAGCCCCGGCGGGACAGCTTGTCCAGCGCCGCGGCCGAGTTGTTGCGGGCGATGTCGTCGATGAGGTTGAGGCCGTACTTCTTGCGGTCCTCGGTGGCGTAGGCGATGCCGGCGTGGATGGCCTCGGAGACCGACCGCGCCTTGGTCTCCTTGCCGTGCAGGAAGATCCGGCCCTCGACGAAGGTGCCGTACGAGCGGCCGAAGATGCTCATCGCCAGCTCGGTGCGGCCGGCGCCCATCAGGCCCGCGATGCCGACGACCTCGCCGGCCCGCACGTCGAAGGTCGCGTGGTCGACCACGAGGCGGTCCTGGCTGGGGTGCTTGACCGTCCAGCCCTCGACCCGCAGGACCTCGGCGCCCGGGTGCGACTCGCGCTCGGGGTAGTAGGAGTCCAGGGCCCGACCGACCATCAGCCGGATGATCCGGTCGATGTCGACGGTGGGGTCGGCCATGTCCAGGGTCTCGACGGTCTGGCCGTCGCGGATGATCGTGGTGTGGTCGGCGATCGCGTCGATCTCGTTGAGCTTGTGCGAGATGATGATCGAGGTGATGCCGCGGTCCTTCAGACCGCGGATCAGCCCGAGCAGGTGCGCGGAGTCGGTGTCGTTGAGCGCGGCGGTGGGCTCGTCGAGGATCAGCAGCTTGACGTCCTTGGACAGCGCCTTGGCGATCTCCACCAGCTGCTGCTTGCCCACGCCGAGCTGGCCGACCGGGGTGACCGGGTTCTCGTCCAGGCCCACGGAGCGCAGCAGCTCGGCGGCCTCGGCGTTGGCCAGGTTCCAGTCGATGAGGCCCAGGCGGCCGCGCTTCTCGCTGCCCAGGAAGATGTTCTCGGCGATCGAGAGGTAGGGCACCAGCGCGAGCTCCTGGTGGATGATCACGATGCCGGCGTGCTCGGAGTCGCGGATGCCGCCGAAGGAGACGACCTGGCCGTCGAAGACGATCTCGCCGTCGTAGTCACCGGCCGGGTAGACCCCGGACAGGACCTTCATCAGCGTCGACTTGCCGGCACCGTTCTCGCCGCAGATCGCGTGCACCTCGCCGCGCGCGACGGACAGCGTCACGTCGGACAGCGCCTTCACGCCGGGGAAGGTCTTGGTGATGGAGCGCATCTCGAGGATGTTGTCGGCCATGGGACTCCGTCGTCTCACTCGGTGGGTCTGTGGTTCGTGAGGTCGTGCTGGTGGGACTCGGTGGCGCGGGTCGTGCTGGGTCGTGCGGCGCCCTCCGTGGAGCCGGCCGGGCCCGGCAGCATGCGCTGCCAGGCCCGGCCGGGTTCAGGGGAGGGTCAGTCGGCCTGGCCGGACTGGACCTCGGACTCGGTGTAGTAGCCGGAGTCCACGAGCACGGACTGGATGTCGGCCTTGAAGACCGTCTCCACGGGGAGCAGGTACGAGGGGACGACCTTGTTGCCGTTGTCGTAGGTCTCGGTGTCGTTCGCCTCGGGCTCGTCGCCCTCGAGGAACGCCTTGGCAGCCGTGACGGCCTGCTCGGCCAGGTTGCGGGTGTCCTTGAAGATGGTCGAGCTCTGGACACCCTGGTCGATCAGGGCGACCGAGGCGATCTCGGCGTCCTGCCCGGTCACGACCGGCAGCGCACGGGGGGTGGAGTCCAGGTTCGGGCCGTAGCCGGCGTTCTGCAGGGCGGTGATGATGCCGCGCGAGATGCCGTCGTAGGGCGACAGGACGCCGTTGACGACCGTGCCGTCGTTGTAGGACCCGGTGAGCAGGGTCTCCATGCGCGACTGGGCGGTCTCCTGCTGCCAGCGCAGCGTGGCGGCCTGCTCGATGTCGGTCTGGCCCGAGGGGACGACGAGCGTGCCGTCGTCGATCAGGGGCTGGAGGACGTCCATCGCACCGTTGAAGAAGAAGAACGCGTTGTTGTCGTCCAGCGAGCCGGCGAACAGCTCGATGTTGAACGGACCGGTGGCCGAGCCGGCCGAGCCGTCGGCGTTCTGCAGGCCGAGGCCCACGAGGAGGGCGTTGGCCTGCGCCTGGCCCACCGCGAAGTTGTCGAACGTGACGTAGAAGTCGACGTTGTCGGTGTCGCGGATCAGGCGGTCGTAGGAGATGACCGGGATGTTCGCGTCGGCGGCGGCCTGCAGCTGCGAGCTGAGGGCGGTGCCGTCGATGGCGGCGACGATCAGCAGGTCAGCGCCCTGGGTGATCATCTGGTCGATCTGCTGCGACTGGGTGGGGATGTCGTCGTTGGCGAACTGGAGGTCCACCTGGTAGCCGGCGTCCTCGAGCTGGGACTGGACGTTGTCGCCGTCGGCGATCCAGCGCTCGGAGGTCTGGGTCGGCATCGAGACGCCGATCGTGAGGTCCTCGGGGGCCGCGTCCGCGGTGTCGTTCCCGCCGCCGCTGCCGGCGCCACCGCCACCACAGGCGGTCAAGCCGAATGCCAGCGCGGCACCCAGTGCGGTCAACCTGAGCTTGTTGCTCACTGCAATCTCCTCTACGAGACGTCTGCCGCCGTACACATCTCGGCGCTCAGGCCCGCATCTGTGCGAGCGCTCACATTGTGAACGCTAACAACACACCCGCGTCAAGGGTCTGGGCGCGTCCAGCGGTCACGTTCTCGTAACGAAGGGGTCGCCCGCGTGAAACCTCGATGTGGGCCCGGATGGTTCCGTTCGTGGGGATCGGCCCGCTGACCTGCGGATCGGATGCCCGCATGCCCACCGGAACGGATCGAAGCGGGCCCCCCACCCGGCGCACCCGACCCACCCGTCCGGGTGGGCCCCGGCGGCCCCGCTCAACCCGGGCCGCGGGCCGGCCGACAACAGCCCCAGCACCAGGACGGGCCCTGAGACGACCGGACCCCGCCCCGCCGAGACCGGAGACCCTGTGACCACCCCGCCCGTGACCGACGCCGCCCCGGATGCCCGGGCACGCGGCCGCCTGCAACGTTGGTTCGGCACCCGCGACCCCCGCTCGGCCGCCCGCCTGGCCGTCTGGGTGATGCTGCCCGCCGCCGCCGTCCAGGCCGGGTTCGCGCTGCTCGTCGACCAGGGCCTCGTCGCCGACGTCGGGTCCTGGCTGACCGTCGCGGTGCTGCTGGCCGCCAGCGCCGCGCTCGCCCGCGTCGACCCGCAGCAGCTGGACGCCCGCGGCGTCCTCGCGCTCATCCCGCTCGGCGGCGCGGTCATCCTGTCCACGCTGAACTGGGTCACCAGCGACACCTCGGCCGCCGCCCAGGTCTTCGCCGTCCTGCCCACCCTCTGGGCCGCCTCGCAGCTGCGGGCACCCGGGGCCTGGCTGGTCGCCGGGCTGTCCGGCATCTCCAACGCCGTCCTCGTGCTGCACCTGGAGCCGCTGGAGCGGGCGATCCCCGACGCCGCCTTCGTGGCCGCCACCCTCTCGATGGCCACCGCGCTGCTGGTGCACGCCGGGCACCGGCAGGAGCGCCTGGTCGCCGAGCTGCGCGAGCAGGCCACCGTCGACGCACTGACCGGCCTGGTCACCCGGCACGTCCTGGACGCGGCCATGGCCGGCGCGGTCGGCGGCGGCTCCGGGCACGGGACCGCGCTCGTGCTGGTCGACGTCGACCACTTCAAGACCATCAACGACCAGCGCGGCCACCCGGTCGGCGACGACGCGCTGCGGCACCTGGCCGAGGTGCTGCGCCGGGCGGTGCGCGACGGCGACGCCATCGTCAGCCGGCTGGGCGGCGACGAGCTCGCCGTGCTGCTCTCGTCGTGCCCGGTGGACGTCGCCGAGCGCCGCGCGCACGACCTGGTCGCCGCCGTGCGGGCCAACCCGCTGCCGCTGGCCGACGGCGGCTTCCTGCCGATGACGGTCAGCGTGGGCGTGGCGCAGTCGCCCACCCACGCCCGGGACCCCCGGGAGCTCTACAGCACCGCCGACCGCGCGCTCTACGAGGCCAAGCGCGGCGGCCGCGACCGCGCCGTCGCGGCCACGACCACCCCGACGGGCCCGCTCAGCGCAGCGTGATCTGGCGGGACAGCAGCCCGGCGCGCGAGCGCCGCTCGTCGGTCGTCAGCGGGTCGGTCACGGCCAGCGCCGCGGTCAGCCGCTGGTCGAGCTCGGCGGCCGGACCGGTCCAGTCGGTGGCCGGCACGTCGGCCGGGACGTCCCACACCGGGACGACGAGGCCGTGCGCCCGGAAGGCCCCGGCGTACTTCGTGCCCTCCCCCAGGGTCAGCTGCTCGGCCGCCCCCAGCCGGGCCAGCGCGTCCAGCAGCTGCTCCTCGGGCTCGGGCCGCACCCAGCGCAGGTGCGCGCGGTCGACGGCCGGCCGGCACCAGTAGGCGGCGCCCAGGCCCTCGAGCCGGACCGTCGGGATGATCGCCTCGTTGGCCTGCTCGAGGCCGGCCATCGCGGCGGCGTTGGCGCCGGTGCCCTCGAGCCAGAAGCCGAAGTCCGGGTGCACGGTCACCTCGATCTCGGCGGCGGGGTCCAGCAGCTCCTGCAACCGCGGGCCGGCCGAGCCCTCGGCACCGATCGGGCCCGGGTCGACCGGGCTGCCCGCCGGCGCGTCGAGGGCGGCGGCCAGGGCGGTGCCCAGGTCGCGGCTGACGTCGTCGGAGGAGGTCGCGAGCTGCACGCCGACGACCACCTCGCCGCCGGCCCGCACCAGCGCCGGCGCGCCGCCGGGCAGGACGCTGGCCAGGGTCGCCGTCCGGCCGTCGGTGGTGGTCAGCACGGCGGTGGCCGCCGGGACCAGCTCGCGCAGGGCGACCCAGTGCACCTCGCCGGGGAGGCCCTCGAAGGGCCGGGTGACCGCCGGGGCGTAGGCCGAGCCGTGGCAGTGCTTGTACTTGCGGCCCGAGCCGCACGCGCACGGCGCCTTGGGGTTCTGCTCCCCGGCGGGTGCGGCGGGGGCGGCGGGACGGCGCTTGGATGCGGTGCGGGCCATGCCCCGACCCTATGCGGCGACCGGCGGGGTGCAGACTCGTGCGGTGCTCGACCTGACCGACCCCGCCTTCGTCCACGACCCCTACCCCGCCTTCGCCGCGGCCCGCGCGCAGGCGCCGGTGCAGTGGGACGACGGGCTGGGCATGTGGCTGGCCTACGGGCACGCCGAGGCCAACGCGGTGCTGCGCACCCGGGCGCTGGGCCGGATCTGGACCGACCGCGCCCCGGCGGAGCGGTTCGGCCAGTTCAACCTGATCCACCGCAACGCCATCCTGGAGATGGAGCCGCCGGACCACACCCGCCTGCGCCGGCTGATCAGCGCCGCGTTCGCCCGCGGGCACGTGGAGCGGCTGCGGCCCTGGGTCGAGGAGCTGGCCGGGTCGCTGGTCGACGGCATGGTCGAGCGGTCGGTGGCCGGCGAGCCGGTGGACCTGTTCACCGGGATGGCCGAGCAGCTGCCGGTCGAGGTGATCGCCGAGCTGCTGGGTGTGCCGCAGGCCGACCGCCCGCTGCTGCGGCCCTGGTCCAACGCGATCGTGAAGATGTACGAGTACGGCCGGACCAGCGAGACCGAGGACGCCGCCGAGGTCGCCGCCGGCGAGTTCGTGGCCTACCTGCGCGACCTGGCCGAGCAGCGGCGCACCGCGCCCGGGGAGGACCTGCTGACCCACCTGGTCACCGCCCGGGACGCCGACGGCGACCGGCTGACCGAGGACGAGCTGGTCACCACCTGCATCCTGCTGCTCAACGCCGGCCACGAGGCCACCGTCAACGTCACGGGCAACGGCCTGCTCGCCCTGCTGCAGCACCCGGACCAGCTGGCCCGGCTGCGCGCGGACCCCGCGCTGCTGCCGACCGCGATCGAGGAGCTGATGCGCTTCGACTCCCCGCTGCAGCTGTTCGAGCGCACCGCCACCGCCGACGTCGAGCTGGGCGGGGTGACCGTGCAGCAGGGCCAGAAGATCGCCGCCCTGCTGGGGTCGGGCAACCACGACCCGGCGGTGTTCGACGCCCCGGACACCCTGGACGTCGGGCGCACCGACAACCCGCACATCTCCTTCGGCGCCGGGGTGCACTTCTGCATCGGCGCCCCGCTGGCCCGGGTCGAGCTGCAGGCCTCCTTCGGCGCGCTGCTGTCCCGGACGTCGTCGCTGGAGCTGGCCGGGGAGGCCCGTCGCCGTCCCGAGTTCGTCATCCGCGGCCTGGCCGGGCTGCCCCTCGCGCTGACCCCCTAGCTACCCACGGGTAGAAGGTGTCGGTCGTCACTGGTTGGATGCCGCTCATGCGCGGCTTGATGCAGCAGACGCCCCTGACGATCGACTCGATCTTCCGCTACGTGGAGCGACACCACGGCGACAAGACGATCGTCACGAACTCCCCCACCGGTCCGGTGCGGACGACGTACGCCGAGTGGGCGGTGCGCACCCGCAAGCTCGGCGGGGTGCTGGACACCCTCGGGATCAGCGCGGACGGCCGGGTGGGCACCTTCGCCTGGAACTCCGCCCGCCACCTGGAGCTCTACTTCGCCGTCCCCAGCACCGGACGGGTGCTGCACACGCTGAACATCCGGCTGTTCCCCGAGCAGCTGACCTACATCGCCAACCACGCCGAGGACGAGGCGGTCTTCGTCGACCGCACGGTCCTGCCGCTGCTGTGGCCGCTGATCGACACGATGACCACCGTGCGGCACGTCGTGGTGATGGACGACGGCGGCGACAACGAGATCCCCGACGACGAGCGCGTCTCCCTCTACGAGGACCTGATCGCCGCCGCGGAGCCGATCGACTTCCGGGTCGAGGACGAGAACACCGCGGCCAGCATGTGCTACACCTCGGGCACCACCGGCAACCCCAAGGGCGTGCTCTACAGCCACCGCTCGACGGTGCTGCACACCATGGCCGTGGTGCAGCCCAACGTGTTCGGGATGGCCGAGACCGACGTCGTCATGCCGGTCGTTCCGATGTTCCACGCCAACGCGTGGGGCCTGGCCCAGGCCGGCCCCGCCGTCGGTGCGGCCATGGTCTTCCCCGGCCCGATGATGCAGCCCAAGGCGCTGGCCGACCTGATCGTCGACGAGGGCGTCACCTTCACCGCCGGGGTGCCCACCATCTGGCAGGGCGTGCTCCCCGAGCTGGCCGGCCGCGACCACAAGCTGCGCGACATCGGCTGCGGTGGCTCCGCGGTCCCCAAGGCGCTGTCGGAGGCCTACCGGGAGCGGGTCGGCCTGCCGATCCTGCAGGCCTGGGGCATGACCGAGACCCACCCGGTGGCCACCTCGGCCCGGCTGCCCCGCCGCCTGTTCGACGGCTCCGACGAGGACAAGGCGACCTACCGCGCCCGCGCCGGCGTCCCGTTCATGGGCGTCGAGGTGCGGATCGTCGAGGCCGGCACCACCGACGAGCTGCCCTGGGACGACGTCGCCACCGGCGAGCTGCAGGTGCGTGGCTCGACCACCGCGCTGGACTACTACAAGCCCGACGCGGGCGTGGAGCTGGCGACGCCGGACGGCTGGATGAAGACCGGCGACGTCGCCGCGATCGACGCCACCGGCTCGGTGCGCATCGCCGACCGGACCAAGGACCTGATCAAGTCCGGCGGCGAGTGGATCAGCTCGGTGGACCTGGAGAACGCGATCATGAGCCACCCGAAGGTCAAGGAGGCCGCCGTCATCGGCATCCCCGACCCGAAGTGGGACGAGCGGCCGCTGGCCTGCGTCGTGGTCGTCGAGGGCGAGGAGCTCAGCGCCGACGAGGTGATCGCGCACATCACCCCGATGGTGGCCAAGTGGTGGCTGCCCTCGGCCGTGGAGTTCATCGACGAGGTGCCCAAGACCAGCGTCGGCAAGTTCTCCAAGAAGGACCTGCGCACCCGGTTCGCGGACTACCAGCCCAGCTAGACCGGGACGGGGTCGCGGCGCCGCCCCGCGGCGCCGCGACCCCCACCCCTTCCGGGCGATCTCGTCCCGCCCGGCTCCAGCCCCGGTGCCGGGCGGCCGACGTCCGGGGGGTGACATCGCTCGCCCCGCTGCCGCCCCCCGCGCCCGCGATCGACTGGGCCGCCGAGCTCGACCGGCTGGCCACCGACCCGGACACCCTGCGGCTGGTCTTCCAGCCGATCGTCGACGTCGCCCGCGGCGTCGTCGCCGGCTACGAGACGCTGGCCCGCTTCCGGTCCGCTGACGGCTCGCCCAGCCCGGCCACCCCGGACCGCTGGTTCGCCGCGGCCGACGCCGCCGGCATCGGGGCCCGGGTCGAGGCGCTGGTCGTGGCCCGCTGCCTGCAGCTGCGCGCCGACCTGCCCCCGAACTGCTTCCTGACGGTGAACGTCAGCCCGCACCTGCTGACCGATCCCGAGCTCGCCGACCTGCTGCTGGGCGCCGGCGACCTGTCCCCGCTGGTCCTGGAGCTGACCGAGCACCAGGCGGTGGCCGACGTCCGGCCGCTGCTGGCCGTGCAGGACGCCCTGCGCGACCGCGGCGCGCTGGTGGCGCTGGACGACGCCGGGTCGGGGTACTCCGGGCTGCAGCAGCTGACCGCCTTCCGCCCCCAGCTGATCAAGCTCGACCGGGCCCTGGTGGACGGCGCCGACGCCGACCCGGTGAAGCTCGCCCTGGCCACCCTGCTCGGTGAGTTCGGTGCCCGCATCGACGCCTGGCTGCTCGCCGAGGGCGTGGAGACCTGGGGCGAGATGGAGGCGTTCTCGCGGCTGGGCGTCCCGCTGGCCCAGGGCTTCCTGCTGGGCCGACCGGCGCCGCCGTGGTCGTCGCTGGACCCCGCGGTGGCCGACCGGCTGCGCCGGTCGCACGCCCAGGGCCTGCTGCGGGAGAACATCGCGAGCCTGGTCGAGCGGGTGGAGCTGGTGGCCGGCGACGCCGAGCCGTCCGGACCCGGTCCGGCCGTCCGGGTCGACGGGCTCGGCCGCCCGGTCGCCGTCCTGCTGCCGCTGCGGCGCGGGGACGACCGACCGGGGCACCGCGCCGCGCCGGTCTCGCTGCGGGCGGCGGCCTCCACCGGGGTGGCCGAGCTCGCCCGCCGGGTGGTCACCCGGCCCGAGGACACCCGCTTCGACCCCGTCGTGTGCGTCGACGACGTCGGCGCCGTGCTGGGCGTCGTCCTCGTCGAGCACCTGCTGACCCGGCTGGCCGAGCAGGACGACCGCCGGACCGGCTGACCCCCCAGACCCCCTCGTGCAGAGACTCGCGAGGTCGAGCACCACAGAACGAGGAGAGACCTGATGAAGAGCTTCGCCTGCGGGGACGTCGTCCCCGGTTGCGGTCGTGCGTTCACCGCCGACGACGAGGACGGCATCCTGGCCCAGGTGGCCGCGCACGCCGCCGCCGACCACGGGCTCGTCGACGTGCCCCCGGCCCTGGTCGCCCAGGTCCGGGCCCGCATCACCGCGGCCGCCTGACGCGCCCGACGGGGGCGCCGGATCCCCGGCGCCCCCGTCGCCGGCTCAGGCCGGGCCGGCTCAGGCCACCGTCGGCGCGGACCCGGTCTCGCTGACCATGGGCCGACCGGCGTCCTGCCACTCGCCCATGCCGCCGCCGACGTTGACCGCGTCGTAGCCGTTCTGGTTCAGCCACGCGGCCACCCGGGCCGACCGGCCGCCGCCGCGGCAGGTCACGTACAGCGGGTCGCCCTCGGGGAGGTCGTCCAGGCGCGCCGGGACCTGGCCCATCGGGATGTGCGTCGCGCCCTCGATGTGGCCGGCCACCCACTCGTCGTCCTCCCGGACGTCGAGCACGACGGCGTCCTCGGGGACCTCGCGGGCGGGCACGGTCGGGACCTGCTGCGGCATCGTCACGCCGCCCATGGTGTCCCACCCGGGAGGATGGGGTCCATGCACCCCGACCCCGCCCGGACGCCGGCCTGGTCACCGGCCCGCAACGCGATCGGCCTGTGGGCCGTCGAGGGGGTCCTCGGCGCCCTGGTGCTGGCCGCCGTCGTCGTCGGCCTGGAGGTCATGCTGCCCTTGCCGACCTGGCTGGCGGTGCTGCTGCCGGTGCTCGTGCTGGTCGAGGCCGTGGTGACCATCGGGTTCCGGCCCCGGCTGCGGTACCGGGTGCACCGGTGGGAGGTCACCGCCGAGGCGGTGTTCACCCGCACCGGCTGGCTGTCCCGCACCTGGACGCTGGTGCCGATCTCCCGGATCCAGACCGTCGACGTCACCCGCGGGGTGGTGCAGCAGCTGTTCGGGCTGGCCAGCGTGGCGGTGCTGACGGCGTCCTCGCAGGGCACCGTCCGGATCCCGCACCTGGACGCCGACATCGCCGCCCGGGTGGCCGACGACCTGGCCCGCCGCGCCGAGCTCGTCCGCGACGAGGCCACGTGACCCCCGAGTGGCACCTGCCCCCCGAGGTGGTGGCGCGGCGGACGTCGTGGCGGATCGTGCTGGCGCACACGATCACCTTCCGGCAGGCCCGGCAGTGGGTGCCGGCCCTGCTGGCGTTCGGCGCCTTCCGCGGCTTCACCGACGGGCCGTGGGCGGTGGTGGTGATCGTCGCGGTGGTCACCGCGGTCTCGCTGGGCTCGGCGGTCCTGGCGTGGTCGCGGTTCCGGTACGCACCCGGGCCGACGGCGGTCGTGGTGACCCGCGGCCTGCTGTCCCGCTCGGTGCGCACCGTGCCGCTGGACCGGGTCCGCGGGGTGGAGGTCGAGGCGCCGCCGCTGCACCGCCTGCTCGGCCTGGTCCGGGTGCGGATCGACGCCGCGGCCGGCGCCGTGCAGTCCGACGAGGAGGAGCTCGTCGTCGACGGGCTGCCCCGGGCCGAGGCCGACCGGCTGCGCACCCACCTGCTCGCCCGCCGGGGCGCCGAGGTCCCGGCGCCGGACTCCGCCGGCGACCCGGCCGAGGAGGAGTTCGCCCGCTTCGACGACCGCTGGTTGCTGTACGCGCCGCTGGTCGGCAGCTACCTGGCCGTCCCGCTGGCCGCGGTGGGGGCGCTGTTCCGGCTGGCCGACGAGCTGCCTCGGCGCTGGCGCCCGGACCTCGGCCGACCGGACCTGACGGACACCGCCGTGCTGGCCGGGGCGCTCGGGGCCATGGCGGTGCTGCTGGTCGTGGGGTCGATCGTCGGCAGCGCCCTGGTCAACTGGCGGTTCCGGCTGGTCCGGCGCGGTGGCTCCCTCATCGCCGTCCGGGGGCTGCTCAACCGGCGGCACACCGAGCTGGAGATCGACCGCATCCGCGGCGGCACGGTCACCGAGGGCCTCGGCATGCGGTGGGTGCGCGCGGCGCGGGCCACCGCGCTGGTCACCGGGCTGGGCGACGCCGCCCGGCGCGGCCAGCTGCTGCCGCTGGGCCCGCGCACCGAGGCCTGGGCGGTGACCGGCCGGCTGGTCGAGGACCCCGGTCCGCTGCGCCCGCACCCGCCGGCCGCCCGCCGGCGACGCCTGGTGCGCGCGATCCTGCCCGGGGCCGTGGTCGCCGTCGCCGGGGTGGTGCTCACCGCGACGCTGGGGCTCTGGTGGGTGCTGCTGGTCGGCCTCGTGCTGGCCGCGCTCGGCGTGCCGGTCGGCCTGGGCCGGTACGCATCGCTGGGGCACGCGACCGGGCCGCGGACCTTCTCGGTGCGCTCGGGCTGGCTGGTCCGCGAGCAGGCGGTCCTGCAGCGCCGGGCGGTGGTCGGCTGGCAGGTGCAGCAGTCGTTCTCCCAGCGCCGGCAGGGTGTGGCCACGGTGGTGGCGGCCGTGGGCGCCGGTGCCGGCGGCTACCAGGCGCTGGACATCGCGGCCGGGGACGCCGTCCCGTTCGCGGTGGCGGCGTCGGGCCGGTGGGCCGAGGCCCTCAGCGGTCCCGGCTGACCGCTTCCCGCATCGGCATCGCGACCGCGGCCACGAGGATGCCGCCGGAGACGCACCAGAACGGGTTGTCCACCACGTCGAGGCCGAGCAGGACCAGCCCGACGAGCAGCCCCACCGCCGCCCCCGCGAACGCCCAGAGGGTCAGCCGGCTCAGGAACGTCGTCCACTCCATGCCCTCACCGTCTCGGAACCCGGGGCCGGGCGCCACCGGAGGAGACGGTCAGGGCGCGTCGAGCACCTCGGCCAGGTGCTGCAGCGGGTCGTCCACGGCCCCGTCGACCAGGTCGTCCAGCCAGACCCGGAACGCCGCCGTCGCCCGGGCGACGAGCAGGCGAGTGCGCCAGTCGGCCGGGGTGCGGCCGGAGCGGGTGGCCAGCAGCTCGGCCAGCTCGCGCTCGCGGTCGGCCAGGCGCAGGAAGGGGTGCGGCCGGGCGGCGTCGCTGGACCGGACCACCCGCAGCAGCCGGGCGGTGCGGTCGGCGTCGGCCACGACCGCCTCGCCCAGGGCCAGCACCGCCGTGCGCAGCGCGGCAGCGTCGGGCTGGTCGACGGGCACGTCCTGCAGCGCCGCCCGCATCCGCGCCGACATCACCCGGGCGGGCTCGGCCAGCAGGTCGTCCTTGGTCGGGAAGTAGCGGAAGAACGTGCGCGGGGCGATGTCGGCCGCCGCGCAGACCTCGGCCACGGTGACGGCGTCGAAGCCGCGCTCGGCGAAGAGCCCGAACGCGGCGTCCACCACCCGGGCCCGGCTCTCGGCCAGCTTGCGCTCCCGCAGGCCCTCGACCGCCCTCACCCCTCCGGTTGTGGTCCACGTCATGCGGCGGACCGGTGCATCGGGCAACCATCTGGCATACGGTGCCATCTGGCAGTTTGTGCCACTTTATCCGTCCGCATCCCCGTGGAGCATGCCCGTGTCCGCACCCACCGTCCCCGGCGCCACCGAGTCGACCCCGGACACCACCGACGAGGGCTGGACCGCGGCCCAGGTCACCGCGCTCACCGTCGTCGCCGTCCTCGGGGTGATCGTCGCCCTGACCACCTCGCTGCTGGTGCCGATCCTGCCCGAGCTGGCCGCGCAGCTCGGGCAGAGCACGCAGTGGCTGCTGACCTCGACCCTGCTGGTCGGCGCGGTCGCCGTCCCGGTCGTGGGCCGGCTCGCCGACCTGTACGGCAAGCGCCGCATGCTGGTGCTGGCCGCCGCCGCGCTCACCGTCGGCTCGCTGATCTGCGCGCTGTCGGACACGTTGCCGTGGCTCATCGTCGGGCGGGCGGTCACCGGGTTGTCCACGGCGGCGATCCCGCTGGGCATCAGCCTGATCGGCACCGTGCTCCCCGCGAAGCGGGCGGGCACCGGCATCGCGCTGGTCAGCGCCACCCTGGGCATCGGCGGGGCGCTCGGGCTGCCGCTGGCCGCCTTCGTCGCCCAGCACACCGACTACCACGTGCTGTTCTGGATCTGCGTCGCCGGCGGGGCGGTCGCGGTGGCCGGGATCCTGGCCGTGCTCCGCGAGGTGCCCACGGTGGCGAGCGGCCGGATGGACCTGCCCGGCGCGGTCCTGCTGGCCGCCGCGCTGGTCTCGCTGCTGCTGCCCCTGGCCCAGGCCTCCCGCTGGGGCTGGGCGGACCCGTGGACGATCGGGCTGCTGGTGCTCGCCGCCGTCCTGCTGGTCACCTTCGTGCTGGTCGAGCGCCGGACGGCGTCCCCGCTGGTGGACATGGTCACCAACGCCCGGCCGGCGCTGCTGCTCACCAACGTGGCCTCGGTGTGCGTCGGCTTCGCCCTGTTCGCCAGCCTGATCGGGACGGCGTCCTACGTCCAGGCGCCGGCCGCCTCCGGCTACGGCTTCGGCTCGTCGGTGCTGGCCAGCGGGCTGTGCCTGCTGCCCTCGGGCGTGGCCATGATCCTGCTGTCGCCGGTCTCGGCGAAGCTCTCGGCCCGCTTCGGCCCCAAGGTCACCCTCGCCCTGGGGGCAGCGGTCATCGCCGTTGGCTTCCTCGGCCGGATCCTGTTCACCGGGTCGTTCACCGAGGTGGTCGTGTTCACCACCGTCGCCGGGGCCGGCACCGGCATCGCCTACGCCGCGATGCCCAGCCTGGTGCTGCGGGCCGCGCCGGCGTCCGAGCTGGCCGCGGCCAACGGCCTCAACACGCTGGCCCGCTCGGTCGGCAGCTCGCTGGCCAGCGCGGTCGGCGGCACGCTGCTGGCCGCCTCGACGATCACGCTGGGGACGGCGGTGCTGCCGTCGCTGACCGCCTACCGGGTGCTGTTCGCCGTCTGCGCCGGGGCCGCCCTGCTCGGTGCGGTGATCGCGCTGCTCATCCCCGGGGTGCGCGCCACCGCCGAACCCGCGCCGTCCGCCGCCTGACCCCGGCTGGGAGGCTGACCCGGTGGACGTCGCCGCACTGCTCGCACCCCTGCCCGACCTCACCGACGCCGGCCCGCACGAGCTGGCCGGCGGGACGGCGGACGGACTGCGGTTCGCCGAGCTGGAGCTGACCGGCGACGCCACCGGGGCGGCGCTGCTGGAGTGCCTGCTGGAGGACTGCGCGCTCGACGGGCTGGCGCTCACCCGCGCCCGGCTGGCCACGGTCGGCCTGCTGCGCTGCCGGTCCACCGAGCTGCTCGCCGGGGACGGCACCTGGCTGGACACCGTGGTCGAGGGCGGCCGGTTCGGCGCCTTCACCGCGCACGGGGCGCACTGGACCCGGGTCACGCTGACCGGCGTCCGGGCCGACTACGTCAACCTGCGCGGCGCCACCCTGGTCGAGGTCGAGCTGGTCGACTGCGTGCTCGGCGAGCTCGACCTGGGCGGGGCGGACCTGCGGCGGGTGACCGTCCGCGGCGGCGAGCTGGGCACGCTGCACACGTCGGGCACGCGCTGCCGCGACGTCGACCTCACCGACGCCGGCCTGCCCGACCTGGACGGCGTCACCGGCCTGCAGGGCGCCACGATCAGCGCCGCCCAGCTGGCCGGCTGGTCCCCGGGGATGGCCGCCCACCTGGGCATCCGCGTCGCCCGCTGACGCCCGGCTCTCTCGCGGCGTGGATCAGCTGGGTTCACCGGCGTGCGTCCTGGCTCACCGACGCCGGTGAGCCAGGACGGCCTCCGATCAGCTGAGCTGATCCACGCCGGTCAGGGCGCGGCCGGTCAGGGCAGAAGGGTGGCGGCGAGGGCGCGGGCGGCGTCGGGGTGGTCGCGGGCCAGCAGGCCGACGGCGGCCAGCACGTAGGCGCTGTCGACGGCGACCTCGGTGCCGCCCAGCACGCCGCCGGCCCCGCCGCGGTCGGCAGCCAGGCGGGCGACGACGGCGTCCCGGTCGGCGGGCGCGGCGTGCCGGAAGACCCCGCCGGACAGCACGACCAGGCCCACCCCCTGGGCCGAGGACCCGCCCGGGCCGTAGGCCGCCTCGGCGCGCAGGTGCCGGCGCAGCGCGACGGTGGCCGCCGCCTCGCCGAGGGCCAGCGCGTCGTCGGCCAGCGGGGGCAGCCCTTCGGCGTGCGCCGCGGCGCGCAGGTCGGCGACGGCGTGGTGCACGCCGAGGTCGCCCTCGACGGTGCGCCGGTGCGCGGGCACGCCGACGGCCTCCCGGCGCAGCGCGGCCTGCTCGGCGTCCAGGTCGGGCACGCAGTAGACGTCGGTGGTCGCCCCGCCGACGTCCAGCACCACCACGCCGGGCACCTCCGCGGCGGCCCGCAGACCGGCCAGCACCACGACGCCGTCCAGCACGGCGTCCGGGGTGACCGCGCGGACCCATTGCCGCAGCCGGGGGTCGGTGGAGAGCTTGTCCCCGCCGATGACGTGCTCGAGGAAGACCGCCCGGATGCCGGCGCGCGCGGACTCCGGGGCCAGCTCGCCGATGTCGGGCAGCACGTTGGCGCAGACGGTGACCGGCAGGCCGCCGTCCCGCAGCAGCACGGCCACCTCGTCCTGGACCTGCACGTTGCCGGCCAGCACGACGGGGACGGACCGGTCCCACCCGGCCAGCGCGCGGGCGTTGTGCCGCAGGACGGCGGTGTCCCCGCCGTCGGTGCCGCCGACCAGCAACAGGACGTCGGGCCGGGCGTCGGCGAGGGCGGCGAGCCCGGTCGCGTCGAGCCGGCCGGCCGCGATGTGCACGACCCGGGCGCCGGCGGACAGCGCGGCCCGGTGGCCGGCCTCGGCGCTGATCAGCTCCTCGTAGCCGACCACGGCCAACCGCAGCCCGCCGCCGGCCGAGGAGCAGGCGAGCACCGGGACGTCGGGGAAGCCGGCGGTCGCGTTCAGCACCCCGCGGACGACGTCGTCCAGCGTGGTCGGCGCCTGCGCGGTACCCAGCAGCTCGCCGGTGCCGACGCCGACCAGCGCCGCCTTGGTGAAGGTGGACCCGATGTCGACGCAGACGACGGTGCTCACGGCGCGACGCCGAGGCAGGCGTAGGCCGCCCGGGTGAGCAGGTCGACCACGTCGTCCCGGGGCAGGCCGCCGTCGTACGTGGCGACCGACTGGACGGCGCCGATGGCGGCGTGCACGCAGGCGCGGGCGACGCCGTCGGTCAGCTCTGGGCGCAGCTCGAGCAGCACGTGCACCCACTCCTCGACGTAGTGCCGCTGCGAACGGCGCAGCCGACGCCGGTCGGTGTCGGGCAGGCTGTGCACCTCGCGCTGGTAGAGCTGCAGCAGCGCCCGGTCGTCGACGGCGAAGAGCACCTGGCCGCGGACCAGGTCGGCCAGCACCTCGCGCTCGTCCCGGCCCGAGCCGGCGGCGTCCGACGCGGTCCGCAGCAGCCGGTCCATGACCTCGTCCAGCAGCGCGACGAGCACGGCGGACTTGCTGTCGAAGTGCCGGTAGACCCCGGACCCCACGATGCCCGCGGCGCCGCCGATGTCGGCCATCGAGACGCCGTGGAAGCCGCGCTCGGCCAGCAGCGAGGTGGCCGCCCGCAGGATCCGCACCCGCCGGTCCGGGTCGCGGGTGCGCACCCCCTCGCTGCTGCTCATCGCGGGCCCCCGGTCACCGCAGCAGTCTGACCGGCACCTCGAGCGTCCGGGACCGCAGGTACTCCCCCAGGCCCTTGGCCTGCGGGTCCGGTCGGGTCGCCGAGGCCACGCCCTCGCCGAGCAGCCCGACGACGACCAGGTTGAGCGCGCGCAGGTGCGGCAGCTCGAACCGGCGGACGGCGAGCCCCTCGGCCTCGGGCAGCAGCTCCCGGAACCGCTCGACGGTCATCGTCGCGGCCAGCCAGGCCCAGGTCTCGTCGTCGCGGGCCCAGAGGCCGACGTTGGCGTTGCCGCCCTTGTCCCCGGACCGCGCCCCGACCAGCCGGCCCAGCGGCACCCGCTCGGTGGGGCCGTCGGCGGACCAGCCGGGCACGGGGACCTCCGCCGGCGCCGACGGCGGCCCCGCGGGCGGGTGCTCGACGACGCGGGACCCGCCGTCGGGGAGCACGACGACGTGCTCGACGAGGTCACGGGGCACCAGCGCCGGCCAGTAGACGCCGTAGGCGCTCTCCGAGGTCGGCGGCGTGGTGGTGTGGAAGCCGGCGTAGCCGCCCAGGGCCAGTTGCATGGTGGCGTCGGAGAACCGCCGGCCGACCTTCTGCCGGTCGCCGTCCTTGACCGTGATCCGCAGGTGGGCGGTGGCCTGCACGTTGGTCGGCGCATCGGGGGTGTCGAAGCGGAGCAGGGAGACGTCGGTGTCGGCGAAGGAGTCCCGGCCGCCGAGGATGCCGAACAGCTCGGCCTCGGCCCAGGCCGCCTTCTCCGCCAGGTCCAGACCGGTCAGCACCAGGGTCATGGTGTTGCGGTAGCCCCCCAGGTGGTTCAGCGCGACCTTCAGCTGGTCCGAGGGCGCCGACCCGCGGGTGCCCGAGATCAGCACCCGGTCCGGCCCCTGCTGGGTCAGCTCGCAGGTGCCGAAGTCGGCGACGACGTCGGGGTTGGCGTAGACCGGGGAGTCGATCTCGTAGAGCAGCTGGGCGGTGACCGTGCCGACCGAGACCAGCCCACCGGTGTCGGCGTGCTTGGTGATCACGCTGGACCCGTCGGCGGCGACCTCGGCGATCGGGAACCCCGGGTACCGGCGGTCCACGACCTCCTCGAGGAATGCGTAGTTGCCCCCGCACGCCTGCGGACCGCACTCGACGACGTGGCCTGCGGCCACCGCACCCGCCAGGGCGTCCCAGTCGGTGCGCGACCAGCCGTGCCACCACGCCGCCGGCCCGACGACGACCGATGCGTCGGTCACCCGGCCGGTGACCACGACGTCCGCCCCGGCGGTGAGCGCCTCGGCGATGCCCCAGCCGCCGAGGTAGGCGTTCGCCGAGACCGGGTCGACCCCGGCCTCGGCCAGCCGCTGCCCGGTGTCCAGGTGCGCCAGGTCCACGCCGTCGGCCAGCAGTTGCGGCAGCCGCGGCAGCAGGTCGTCGCCGTGCACGTACGCGACCCTCGGGTGCAGCCCGAGCCGCTCGGCGAGCGCGCCGATCTGGGTGGTCAGGCCGGCCGGGTTCAGCCCGCCGGCGTTGCTGACCACCTTGATGCCGCGGTCCAGGCAGGTGCCCAGCACCTCCTCGAGCTGGCCGAGGAAGGTACGGGCGAAGCCGGCGTCGGGGTCCTTCTGCCGGGCCTTGTAGAGGATGAGCATGGTCAGCTCGGCCAGGTAGTCCCCGGTGAGGACGTCGATCGGCCCGCCCTCGACCATCTCCCGGGCGGCGGCGAGCCGGTCGCCGTAGAAGCCGGAGCAGTTGGCGATCCGGACGGGTCGGCGGGGCGCGGTCATGCGGGTGCCCTCCCGGGGCCGGGCGGGCCGGCGAAGGCCTGCGCGAGGTCCAGCCAGTGGTCGGCGACCGGGCCGGTGGCGGTCAGGTCGAGGTCGGCGCGGTGCCGGCGCTGGGTGACGAGGAGGCAGAAGTCCAGCGCCGGTCCGGTGACCCGGTCGGCGGCGTCGTCCGGGCCCCAGGTCCAGACGGTGCCGTCGGGGGCGGTGAGCTCGACCCGGACCGGTACGGACGACGGCTCCTCGCCGTGCACCCGGGAGCTCCAGCCGCGGGTGGCGACGCCGAGGTGCGCGACGTTCCGCAGCCGTGACGTGGGCTCGCGGCGGGCACCGACGGCGTCGACGACGTCCTGGCCGTGCGCCCAGGTCTCCATCAGCCGGGCGGTCACCGAGGAGGCCGCGCTCATCGGCGGGCCGTACCAGGGCAGCGTCGTCCCGGGCTCCAGGGCGGCGAAGACCCGCAGGTACTCCGCCCGCGCCGAGCGCAGCCAGCCCAGCAGGTCCGCGGGCGACCGGCCGCGGTTGGCCCGGGCCACCACCTCGGTGAAGTCGTCGCCGTGCGCCATCAGCGCCGCGGCCTCGGCGCGGAACCGGTCGGGGTCGACGGCGGCCGCGGTGGCGGTCTCGTCGAAGTGGGCCAGGTGCACCACCTGGTCGGCGACCGACCAGCCGGCGGCCGGGGTGGCGGTGGACCAGGCGTCGTCCGGCAGGGCGGCCAGCACCCGGTCCAGGTCGGCGGACTCGGCGGCCAGGTCCGCGGTCAACGCGGCCATGTCGGCGGCCATCAGCGGCCGGTCCAGACCGGGGTGCGCTTGTCCCGGAACGCGGCCGGGCCCTCCTGGGCGTCCGCGGAGAGGTAGACCGGGCCCCACAGGGCCTCCGCCGCGGCGTAGGCCTCGGCGAACCGGTCGGCCGCCATCAGCCGCACGGTCTGCTTGGCCGCGGCGACCGACAGCGGCGCGTTGGCCGCGATCCGCTCCCCCAGCGCCTGTGCGGCGTCGTGCAGCTCCGCGGCGGGGTGGACCTCGTTGACCAGGCCGACCTCCCTGGCCCGCTGGGCGGAGATCGGGTCACCGGTGACCAGCAGCTGCATGGCGACCCGCGGCGGCACCAGCCAGGACAGCGGCGCGGCCCACGGCGCCCCACGGCCGACCTTGGCCTCGCTGACGGCGAACCGGGCGTGCTCGGCGGCCAGCACCAGGTCGCACTGCTGGGCCAGCAGGAACCCCCCGCCGTAGGCGATCCCGTTCACCGCGGCGACCACCGGCTTGGTGAGCTCGATGGTCCGGCCGGGCTGGGGCACGAAGTCCGGCGGCGGCACGGTCAGCGCCGTGTCGGCCATCTCCCGCAGGTCGCCGCCGGCGCAGAACGCCTTGTCCCCGGTGCCGGTGAGCACCAGGACCGCGGCGTCCTCGTCGGCGGCGAACCGCTCGAAGCCCTCGGTCAGCAGGCGGCGGACCTCGGCGGACAGCGCGTTGCGGGCCTCGGGCCGGTCGATGGTCAGCCAGGCGACCCGGCGCACCACCTCGTAGGTGACCACCCCGCTCATGCCTCCACCGCCGTCACGACGGCCAGCACGGCTCCGGTGTCCACGGTGTCGCCGACGACGGCCTGCAGCTCGCCGACCACGCCGTCGGTGGGTGCGGCCACCACGTGCTCCATCTTCATCGCCTCCAGCACCAGCACGGTCTGCCCCGCGGTCACGGACTCGCCCTCGGCCACCGCGACCCGGACGACGGTGCCGGGCATGGGTGCCAGCAGCGACCCCTCCCCGGCCTGGCTGCCCGGCTCAGGGAAGCGCGGCCGCTCGGTGAACGACGTCGAGCCGCCCGGCCCGTCCACGAAGACGTCGTCCCCGACCCGGTGCACGGCCAGCGACCGGCGGACCCCGTCCACGGTGAGCACGACCCGCTCCGGTGTCGCGTCCACCGCCTCGACGGCGAGCCGGGTGTCCCCGACCGCCACCCGCCAGCCGTCCCGGGTGCGCCGGTAGCGGACCTCCAGCTCGTCGTCCCCGTGCGCGAGGACCGCGACCTGGTCGCCGCTGGGCACGTTCCGCCAGCCGGTGGGCACCGGGCGCTGCACCCGGGCGGCGTCCCGGCGGGCCGCCTGGTCGGCCAGCACCGCGGCCGCGGCGTGCCGGGCGAGGACGTCGGCGTCCACGGCAGGGGACGTCAGCTCGGGGTGCCGGCCCAGGTAGCCGGTGTCGATCTCGCCGGCCCGGAACTCGGGCTCGCGCAGCACGGCGACCAGCAGGTCCCGGTTGGTGGTGAGGCCGTGCACCCGGGTCTCGGCCAGCGCGCGGGCCAGCCGGCGGCAGGCCTCGTCCCGGGTGGCGCCGTGCGCGATCACCTTGGCCAGCATCGAGTCGTAGTGCACGCCGACCACCGAGCCGTCGGCAACGCCGCTGTCGACCCGGACCCCGGGCAGGGCGGGGACGGCGAACCGGTGCACGGTGCCGGTGACCGGCAGGTACCCGGCCGGGACGTCCTCGGCGTTGAGCCGGGCCTCGATCGCGTGCCCGGTGACCCGGGCGTCGAGCACCTCCGGGGGCAGCGGTAGCCCCTCGGCGACCTGCAGCTGGACCCGGACCAGGTCCAGGCCGGTCACCAGCTCCGTCACCGGGTGCTCGACCTGCAGCCGGGTGTTGACCTCGAGGAAGAAGAAGTCGCCGTCGGGGGCGAGCACGAACTCGACCGTGCCCGCGCCGACGTACCCGATGGCCTGGGCGGCGGCGATCGCGGCCGCGCCCAGCTGGGCGCGCAGCGCGTCGTCCACCGCCGGGGACGGCGCCTCCTCCAGCACCTTCTGGTAGCGGCGCTGGATCGAGCACTCGCGCTCGAACAGGTGCACCACCGTGCCGTGGGTGTCCCCGACGACCTGGACCTCGACGTGCCGGGGCCGCTCGACGTAGCGCTCCAGGAACACCGTCCCGTCGCCGAACGCCGAGACCGCCTCCCGGCGGGCGCTGTCGACGGCGTCCAGGAGCTCGTCCGGGCCGGCGACGATCCGCATGCCCCGGCCACCCCCGCCGAACGCGGCCTTGACCAGCACCGGGTAGCCGATGCCGGCGGCCTGCGCGGGCAGGTCGGTGACGTCCTCGCCCACGACGACGCCGGGCAGCACCGGCACCCCCGCGGCGGCCATCAGCTCCTTGGCCGCGGTCTTGGAGCCCATCGCGTCGATCGCCTCGGGGGTCGGGCCGACGAAGACCAGACCGGCGGCCGCGCAGTCCCGGGCGAACCCGGCGTTCTCGGACAGGAACCCGTAGCCGGGGTGCACCGCCTGGGCGCCGGTGGCCAGCGCCGCGGCGATGACCAGGTCCCCGCGCAGGTAGGTGTCGGCCGGGCTCGCCCCCGGCAGCCGGACGGCCTCGTCGGCGGCGTGCACGAACGGGGCGTCGGCGTCGGGGTCGGAGAAGACCGCGACGGTGGCGACGTCCATCTCGCGGGCGGTGCGCATGACCCGCAGCGCGATCTCCCCGCGGTTGGCCACGAGCAGCTTGGTGATCGGCGGACGGTTCGGCATCGCGCTCACATCCGGAAGACGCCGTAGCCGTGGCGTCCCTCGATCGGGCCCGAGTGGGCGGCGGACAGGGCGATGCCCAGGACGGTGCGGGTGTCCCGCGGGTCGAGCAGGCCGTCGTCGTAGATCCGGGAGGTGACGAAGAAGGAGTGCGACTCGGCCTCGATCTGGGCCTCGATCCCCCGTCGTCGCTCGTCGTCGGCGGCCTGGTCGAAGGGCCGCCCGGACGCCGCGGCCGACGCCTTGCCGACGATGGACATGACCCCGGCCAGCTGGGCGGCGCCCATCACGGCCAGCTTGGCGCCGGCCCAGGCGAACATCAGCCGGGGGTCGTAGGCCCGTCCGCTCATCCCGTAGTTGCCGGCACCGAAGGACGCGGCCGTGTTGATCGTGATGTGCGGGACCGTCGAGTTGGTGACGGCGTTGATCATCTTCGCGCCGTCCTTGATGATCCCGCCCTGCTCGTAGGACTTCCCGACCATGAAGCCGGTGGTGTTCTGCAGGAAGACCAGCGGGGTGTCGACCTGGTTGGCCAGCTGGATGAACTCCGCGGCCTTCTTGGCCTCCTCGCTGAACAGCACGCCGCGGGCGTTGGCGAGCACGCCGACCGGGAAGCCGTGCACCGAGGCGAACCCGGTGACCAGGCTGGTCCCGTACTCCGGCTTGTACTCACCGAACCGGCTGCCGTCGACGACCCGGGCGAGCACCTCGCGGGGGTCGAAGGGCACCCGGATGTCGGCCGGGGCGATGCCCAGCAGCTCGTCGGGGTCGTACCGCGGCTCGTCGGCCGGCAGCGAGGCGCCGGGACCCTGCTTGCGCCAGTTCAGCTCGGACAGGATGCGACGGCCCAGCCGGATCGCGTCCCGCTCGTCCACGGCGAAGTGGTCGGCCACGCCGGAGACCCGGGCGTGCATCGCGGCGCCGCCGAGCTCCTCGTCGTCGGCGTCCTCGCCGGTGGCCATCTTGACCAGCGGCGGGCCACCGAGGAAGACCTTGGCCTGCCGGTCGACCAGCACCGAGTAGTCGCACATGCCGGGCACGTAGGCGCCGCCGGCGGTGGAGTTGCCGAAGACCAGCGCGATGGTCGGCACGCCCATCGCGGACAGCTCGGTGAGGTCGTGGAAGATCTGCCCGGCGTTGACGAACAGGTCGGCCTGGCTGGGCAGGTCGGCCCCGCCGGACTCGACCAGGTTGACCACCGGCAGCCGGTTGCGCCGGGCGATCTCCAGCGCGCGCAGCGTCTTCTTCAGCGAGACCGGGTTCATCGCCCCGCCGCGGACCGTGGGGTCGTGCGCGATGAGCACGCACTCCACGCCGGAGACGACGCCGATGCCGGTGACGATGCTGGCCCCGACGGTGAACGCGGTGCCCCAGGCCGCCAGCGCGGACAGCTCCAGGAAGGCCGCGTCCCGGTCCAGCAGCAGCTCGATCCGCTCCCGGGCCAGCAGCCGGCCGCGGTCGCGGTGCCGGGCTGCGTACCGCTCGCCACCCCCGGCGCGGGCCAGGTCCAGCTGCTCCTCCAGCTGGTCCAGCACGGCGAGGGAGGCGGTCCGGTTGGTCCGGTACTGCTCGCCCCGGGTGTCCAGCCGGGAGGACAGGACCGTGCCCTCGGTGACCCGCGGGTCGGTGACGGCGGTCATCGGGTCCCCTCGGCGTAGTGGTCGGCCAGCCGCTGGCGGAGCACGTTCTTCTGCACCTTCCCGGTGGAGGTCCGGGGCAGGTCGGGCAGCACGACGACGGCCTTGGGCACCTTGTAGCCGTCCAGCCGGGTGCGGACGGCGGCGAGCAGCTCGGCCTCGTCGATGACCGCCCCGGGCTGGGCGACGACCACGGCGGTGATCGCCTCGGTCCAGCGCTCGTGCGGCAGGCCGACGGCGACGACCTCGGCGATCCGGGGGTCCGCGGCGTACAGCGCCCTCTCCACCTCGATCGAGGCGACGTTCTCCCCGCCGGTCTTGATCACGTCCTTGGAGCGGTCGGCGAACCAGAGCACACCGTCGTCGTCGAAGCGGCCGATGTCCCCGGAGTGGAACCAGCCCCCGGCGAACGCGGCCTCGGTGGCGGCCTCGTCGTGCAGGTAGCCGGTGAGCGCCTGCGGGCTGCGGTAGACGATCTCGCCCTCCTCGCCGGGGGCCACCCGCTCGCCGTCCGGGCCCATCAGCGCCACCCGGACGCTGACGGTGGGGGTGCCGACCGCGCCGGCGTGGGTGAGCTGGTGCTCGGGCCGGAAGAGGGTGGTGGTGGGGCTCATCTCGGTCTGCCCGAAGAGCAGGAAGAGCTCGCAGCCGAGGACCTCGATCGCCCGGCGCAGCTGCGACTCGGGCATCGGCGCCATCGCGTAGCAGGCCCGGCGCAGCGTGGACAGGTCGCGGTCGGCGATGTCGGGGCGCTCGGTGAGGGCCCGGAGCATCATCGGCAGCCCGAACACCTGGGTGATCCGCTCGGACTCGATGGTGTCCAGCAGCCGGTCGGCGTCGAAGCCGCGGTGCACGACCAGCGTCGCGCCCAGGATCACCGCGGGGGTGCAGAAGCAGTTGAGCTGGGCGGTGTGGAACATCGGCATCATCGCGACGAACCGGTCGTCGTCGGTCCAGCGCGCCTCCAGCGCCATGGTCAGCGACTCCACGACGACGGCCACGTGGTTGCCCACCACGCCCTTGGGCGCCGACGTCGTGCCCGACGTGTAGAGGTAGGTGACCGGCGCCCGGTCCTCGACCAGCTCCTCGACCGGACCGGCGGCGCCCTCGAACGCGGCCGTCGTCACGGTGGTCCGCCCGGCGAGGGTCTCCGGCACCGGTCCTCCCGTGCCGGGGGCGACGACGACGTCGGTGACGCCGTCCAGACCGTCGAGGGCCTGACCCACCCAGTCGGCGAGCTGGGTCTCGACCACGACCCCGCGGACGCCGGCGTGCCCGAGGACGTAGCCCGCCTCGTCGGGGCGCCAGCCCAGGTTGAGCGGCACGCAGACGACGCCGGCCTTGGCGCAGGCGTAGTAGACGGCGAGGAACTCGGCGCTGTTGCCCGAGGCCAGGGCCAGCGAGTCGCCGGGGGCGTAGCCGCGGTCGACCAGCCCGCGGGCCAGCCGGTCGGTCCAGTCGTCCAGCTCGCGGTAGGTGATCCGCCGGTCCCCGTCGACGACCGCGACCTTGTCCGGCAGCCGGTCGGCGGTGCGGGTGAGGGTGTCGCCGACGTTGACCCGGTGCACCAGGTTGTCCTGCAGGGGGGTGGGCATCGCGGGCTCCTCAGTACGAGCGGGGCAGGCCGAGGGTGTGCTGGGCGACGAAGTTGAGGACCATCTCCCGGTTCACCGGGGCGATCCGCAGCAACCGGGCCAGCCCCCAGTAGGGCACCAGGCCGTACTCGGTGGACAGACCGTTGCCGCCGTGGGTCTGGATCGCGGCGTCCACGGCACCGAGCGCGGCCTCGGCGGCGGCGTACTTGGCCATGTTCGAGGCCTCCCCCGCCGGGACGCCGGAGTCGTGCGCCCAGGCGGCCTTGCGGGTCATCAGCGCGGCCAGCTCGGTCTCGATGGCGGCCTTGGCGAGGGGGTGGGACACGCCCTGGTGGCTGCCGATCGGGGCCTTCCAGACGGTGCGCTGGTTGGCGTAGTCCGCAGCCTTGGCCAGCGCGAACCGCGCGATGCCCACGCAGAGGGCCGCACCGGTGATCCGCTCGGGGTTGAGCCCGTGGAACACCTGCGCGAACCCGGCCCCCACCTCGCCGACCACCATCTCCGGGCCGACCCGGACGTCGTCGAAGAACAGGGTGAACTGCCGCTCGGGCAGCATCGCGTCCACCGGCAACGGCTGGGCCACCAGCCCCGGGGCGTCGGTGGGCACCAGGAACAGCGACATCTGCGCCTTGCCGGTCACCTCGTCGGTGCCGGTGCGGGCCACCACCATGAGCGCCTGCGCCTCGTCGACGCCGGAGATGTAGTACTTCGTGCCCGAGATCAGCCAGTCGTCGCCGTCGCGGCGGGCGCTGGTGGCGAGCTGGTGGCTGTTGGATCCGGCGCCGGGCTCGGTGATCGCGAAGACCACCTTGGACGTGCCGTCGGCCAGGCCGGGCAGCCAGCGCTGCTTCTGCTCGTCGTCGCCGAACCGGGTGATGACCTCGGCCGAGATGGCCGCGGACACCAGGAGCAGCAGCATCGGGCAGCCCTGGGCGGCGATCTCCTCGCAGACGATCGCCAGCTCGACCAGGCCGCCGCCCCCGCCGCCGTACTCCTCGGGCACGTTGATCCCGATGAAGCCGGCCTTGGCCAGGTCCGCCCAGAGCTCGGTGAGCGGCTCGTGCTTCGCAGCGCGCTCCACGTAGTAGGTGCTGCCGTAGCGGGCGGCGATCTGCCCCACGGTCTCGCGCAGGGCCTGCAGCTCCGGCTTCTCGGCGAACTCCACGTGGCCACTCCGATGTGATCGACGGTTCACTAACACCGCCACCGTAGCGCGGTGTGGTCGCCTGCACCACCGCCTGCGGCGACCCAGCTCACATCCGGGGCTTGACGGCAGCCCCTCCAGTGGTCGACGGTTCACTCCCAACGACGCCGCGCGACGACGCCGGCGCGGGACGAGGAGCGCGCGTGGTCATCGACGTGGACAGCCTGTACGACCGCCGGGCCGACGACCGGTGGAACCGGACCAGCGTGGGCGACGTGCTCGAGCGGCTGACCCACAGCCGGCCCGACCGGGTGGCGATCACCGGCTGGGCGGGCGCGTTCGGCGACCCGGGGTACGAGCGGCTGACCTACCGGCAGGCGGCGACGGTCGTGGAGCAGGTGGCCAACGGCCTGCTGGCGGCGGGCCTGCAGCGCGGCGACCGGGTGCTGCTGGTCTGCGAGAACTCCGTCGAGGCCTACCTGACCAAGCTCGGCGCGGCCCGGGCCGGGCTGGTGTCGGTGCCGCTGAACCCGTCCCTGGCCCCCGACGTCGTCAGCCGGTTGGTCGAGCTGGCCCAGCCGCGCTTCGCCGTCGTCGACGCCGAGCTCTGGGCGCACGTGCAGCCGGCGTTCGCCGAGCAGGGGCTGGCGGTCGACGTGACGATCACCATCGGCGGCGGTCCGGCCGCCGGCAGCGTCTCCTTCGCCGACTTCGTCGCCGGTCAGCCGACCACCGACGCCGGTGCCACCGTCCACGGCGACGACATCTGGGAGATCCTCTTCACCTCGGGGACCACGGCCCTGCCCAAGGGCGTGATGCTGTCGCACCACTACGCGTACTTCGGTGCCTACTCCTTCGCCGTGTCCCTGACCCGCGGTCTCGCCCTGGAGGCCGACCTGGTGCAGGTCGCCTTCCTGCCGATCGTCTACCACGTGGCCGACCAGTGCCTGTCCCTGTCGGTGTTCCTGGCCGGGGGCCGCCTGGTCATCGGCCGGCGGCCCGTCCCGGCCGAGATGGCGGCCGCCGTGCAGCGCGAGCGGGCGACCTCGATCTGGGGTGGCTCACCCCAGCTGGTCAAGGCGTTCGCGGCCGAGCTCGCGGCCGCGGTGGGCTCCGGCCCACCCAGCTCGCTGCGCGTCCTGGTCTACGGCTGGGGGGCGGTCGAGGCCGGCGTGACGGCGTCCCTGCGGTCCAGCTGCGGGGGCGACCTGTCGCTGATGGGCATCTTCGGCCAGACGGAGGCGATCAGCTGCCACCGGTTCTGGCCGGCCACCGAGGAGGCGAAGGTCGCCGCGGCCGGGACATCGCTCAACTACGTCGGGATCCCCAACCCGCTGCTGGCCTCGATCGTGATGGACGTCGACGGCAGCTCGTTGATGGACGCCCCCGGCGTCCCCGGCGAGGCGGTCTACCGATCGCCGGCCGTCACGGCGGGCTACTACCGGGACCGGGCCGCCACCGAGGAGGCCTTCCGGTACGGCTGGTTCCACTCCGGCGACAGCTGCGTGGTGGACGAGGACGGCCTGCGGATCATGGTCGACCGCTACAAGGACATCATCAAGAGCGGCGGGGAGAACGTGTCCAGCATCCGGGTCGAGGCCCTGCTGCACGAGCACCCGCAGGTCACCAAGGCCGCCGTCGTCGGGCTGCGGCACGACCGGTGGGGCGAGGCGGTGACCGCGGTCGTCGTCCGCGCGCCCGGGGCGACGATCACCGAGACCGAGCTGGTCGACTGGTGCCGCACCCGGCTGGCGGGCTTCGAGACGCCCAAGGCGGTGCTCTTCAGCGAGGCGCTGCCGGAGACCGTCGGCGGCAAGGTGCTCAAGTACAAGCTCCGCCAGGCGATGTCCGACCTCTACGACGACGCCGCGGCCGACCTGTCCGCAGCCCCCCGCTGACGCAGCAGGGCCCGGCGTCCGAGGACGTCGGGCCCTGCTGTACCGGCCCTCTCGCAGGGTCCCGGGCCGGGCGGAGCGTGGGTCGGGGGGCGAGAGGGTCCTTCTAGTGCGGGGTGGCCTTCTCGGCGCCGATGCCGGTCAGGCTGCGCACCTCGAGCTCGGCGTACTTGTCGACGTCCGGCTTCTCCTTGCTCAGCATGGTGCCGAGCCAGCCGAGGAAGAACGCCAGCGGGATCGACACCAGGCCCGGGTTGTTCAGCGGGAACCAGGAGAAGTCGACGTCCTGGATGAGCGACGTGGACTTGCCGGTCAACGGGTTGACCGGCGCGCCCGAGACCACCGGGGAGAACAGGATCAGCACCAGGCAGGAGATCAGCCCGCCGTAGATCGACCACAGCGCGCCCTGGGTGGTGAACCGCTTCCAGAACAGCGTGTAGAGGATCGTCGGCAGGTTCGCCGAGGCCGCGACGGCGAAGGCCAGCGCCACCAGGAAGGCGATGTTCAGCCCGGCCTGCAGCGCCAGGATGCCCAGCCCGATGGCGACGGCACCGATGACGCAGGAGGTGATCCGGGCGACCCGGACCTCCTGGGTGCCGCTCGCGGTCCCCTTCTTGATCACCGAGTTGTAGATGTCGTGCGCGAAGGACGCCGACGCGGTGATCGTCAGCCCGGCCACGACGGCCAGGATGGTGGCGAACGCGACGCCGGCGATGATGCCCAGCAGCACGGTGCCGCCCAGCTCGAAGGCCAGCAGCGGGGCCGCGGAGTTGACCGCACCGGGGGCGGCGAGGATCTCGTCGGCCCCGACCAGGGCACCGGCGCCGTAGCCGATGACCAGGCTGAACAGGTAGAAGAACCCGATCAGCCAGATCGCCCAGACCACGGACTTCCGGGCGTCCTTGGCCGTCGGCACCGTGTAGAAGCGCATGAGCACGTGCGGCAGGCCTGCCGTCCCCAGCACGAGCGCGAGCCCGAGGGAGACGAAGTCGAGCTTGGAGGTCCCGGTGGCGCCGTACTGGCCCATCGGGGAGAGCACGTCGCGCGGGGTGGCCTGCTGGGCCGCGGTGTCGGCGGCCCCGCCGAGCAGCGAGGACAGGTTGAACCCGTACTTGCCCAGCACCCAGATCGTCATGACGAACGCGCCGATGATCAGCAGCGTGGCCTTGATCAGCTGCACGTAGGTGGTGCCGCGCATGCCGCCGACCAGCACGTAGAAGATCATCAGCGCGCCGACCACGACCACCGTGGCGGCCTGCGCCCCGGCACCGCTGATCCCCAGCAGCAGGGTGACCAGACCACCGGCGCCGGCCATCTGGGCCAGCAGGTAGAACAACGAGACGGCCAGCGTCGACAGCGCCGCCGCCGTCCGGACCGGGCCCTGCCGCATCCGGAAGGCCAGGACGTCGGCCATGGTGAACCGGGCGGTGTTGCGCAGCAGCTCGGCGACCAGCAGCAGCGCCACCAGCCAGGCGACCAGGAAGCCGATCGAGTACAGGAAGCCGTCGTAGCCGTAGACCGCGATGGCGCCGGCGATGCCCAGGAACGAGGCGGCCGACAGGTAGTCCCCGGCGATGGCCAGGCCGTTCTGGGTGCCGGAGATGTTGCGGCCGGCCGCGTAGTAGTCCGCCGCGCTGGCGTTGCTGCGGCTGGCCCGGAAGGTGATGACCAGCGTGATGAGGACGAAGACGCCGAAGATCGAGATGTTGACGGCGGGGTTCCCGATGGTCACTGCTGGCCCTCCGCGCGGTACTCGTGGGCCTCGAGCCGGCCGCGCATCTCGTCGGCGATCGGGTCGGTGTTCTTCGCGGAGTACGCGACGTAGAGCTGGGTGATGAGGAACGTCGTCACGAACTGGCCCAGGCCGAGCAGGACGCCGAGGTTGACGTTGCCGAACACGTGGGTGTTCATCAGGTCCACCGCGTAGGTGGAGAGCAGGACGAAGAGCAGGTACCAGGCCAGGAAGGCCACGGTCATCGGGACGGCGAAGCGCCGGAAGCGGCGCTTGAGCTCGGTGAACTCCGGGGAGTCCTGGGCCTGCCGGTACTCCTCGGGGGTCAGCAGGCGGCGTTCGGGTTCGGTCACGGGGGTGGCACCTCACTGTGGATCCGCTGTGTGATCGCCGACACTAGCGATCGGGCACCGGCGTAGGACCGGTCCTGCCCGGATCGACCCGAACTCGTGATGTGCGGGCAACGCGACGGGAACGCGGAGGCGGTCCACTGGGTCATGGCCCTCTCGAGGACTCCCCCCTCCCCCGGCGGCACCGGCTGGTTCCCGGTCGCCCGGTCCGCCGACGTCGGCACCGCCCCGGTCGCGGTGGGCGCCGGGGACCGGCCGTGGGTCGTCGTCCGGCTGCGGCCCGGCGGGGAGGTCACCGCGCTGTCCCCGCGCTGCCCGCACCGGCTGGCCCCGCTGACGGACGGGACCGTCGTCGATGGCCTGCTGCAGTGCTCGCGGCACGGCTGGCGGTTCACCGCCGACGGCCGCTGCCGGGACATCCCCGCCCTCGGCCCCGACGCCGCACCGCCACCGCGGGCCGACCTGTCGGCGCCGTGGGCGGTCGAGGAGCGCGACGGCTGGGTCTGGATCGCCCCCGACCGCACCCTGCACCACCGCCCGCCGCGGGCGGCGGCCGCGACCACCGCCGAACCGGTGCCCGAGCTGCCCGCCCCGGCCGGTCCGGTGGTGGGCAACCTGGAGCCGGCGCTCGCCCACGCCTGGCACCCCGTAGCCCTGGCGGACCAGCTGGACGACGGCGGCTGGCTCGCCGTCCGCCTGCTCGGCCGCACCTGGACCGTCGAGCGCCGGGAGGGCCGGCTGGACGCCGGGCCCGCCGCCTGGGGGGTGCGCGAGCACCTCGGGGTGGTCTGGCTGGCACCGGACCGGCCGGTCGGCGAGGAGGTGGAGGTCCCCTCCGCCCCGGGCATCCGCTCCCGCTGGCTGTCCCCGGTGCGCACCAGCGCCCCGGCCGCGGTGGTCGTCGACGCCTTCCTCGACCCCGCCCGCGGTGGACGGGTGCCCTCCGTGCCGGCTGTCACCACCGGCCGGGGCGGGTTCACCGCCCGCTGGACGGACGCCGACGCCGCGGTGTCCGTGCAGCTGGGCGCCCCGTTGCAGCTGGTCCGGCGGGAGGACCTCCCGGACGGGTCGGTCCGCTGGGCGGTGCTGCTGGTCCAGCCCGAGGACGCCGACGCCACCCGGATCCACCTCGGCGCCTTCGTCCAGGGCGCCGCCGCACCGGCGTCGCGGGCGGCGCTGGCCGCCGAGGTCGACCGGCTGGGCGCCGAGCTGGCCGACGTCGTCACCGACCGGCGCTGGACGGGCACCGCCGGGTTGCCGCTGACCCTCCGCGAGGAGGTGCACGTCGCGACCGACGCCCCCGGGGTCGCGCTGCGCCGGGTGCTGGCCGACTTCCTGGTCGCCGCCCGACGGGCCGAGGGATCCACCACCGTCCAGGACACCACCGTGCGCACGACCGAGGAGGACACCGATGTGGCCGCTGCCTGAACCCACCCGACCCGAGGCACTGCCCGACGGCGAGGCGCGCTGGGACCCGCCGGTGCTGGTCCGCCTCTCGCTGGACCACGGGCTGGACGCCGGACCCGCGTCCCGCACGACGTCGGCCGGCCGGCGGTCGGCGGACCCGGGCAGCCGCCGACCCGGCGGGGGCACCCGCACCCGGTAGCGGTCCTGGGGGCAGGATCGGGGCGTGGCAGGCGTCGAGGGGGTCTTCGAGCGCGGCACCGACGGACCGAAGGTCGTGCTGGTCGGCGTCGACGGCTCCGACACGTCCCTGCGGGCCGCCGCGTACGCCGCCGGTCTCGCCCGCCGGCAGCACTCCCGCCTGGTGGTCGTGCACGTGCGCTCGCCGTTCACCCCGCTGGCCGGACTGGTGCCCGGGTCGGCGGCGGTCGCGTCGGGCACGGCCGGCGAGATCGCCGACGAGGTGAGGGCGCTGGTGGACCGCGGTGCCGCGCACGTGGGCATCCCGGTGGAGTACGTGGTGGCCGCCGGGGACCCGGCGGTGGAGATCACCCGGGTCGCCGACGAGCTCCTGGCCGACGCCGTGGTGGTCGGCACCTCCGAGCAGGCCGGTCACCGGTGGGTCGGCTCGATCGCCGTCCGGCTGGTGCGGGCCGGGCGCTGGCCGGTCACCGTCGTCCCCTGACCGGTCAACGGTACGAATCGGTCCGGTACATCCTGTCAACCCTTGGTCATCCCCACGCCCCCGCTCGGACACCGACGCACAGGTCGGTGGTGCGACCATTGATCCCGTGCAACACATCTCCGCGCCCCCCGGCGCCTTCCTCGACATCGACGCGCTGACCGGTCGCACCTTCGACGGCGTCCTGTTCGACATGGACGGCACGCTCATCGACTCGATGGGCAGCTCGCTGGCGGCCTGGCGCACCTGGGCCGACGAGCTGGGCGTCGACCCCGCCGCGCTCGGCGCGCTCGGCGGCCTGCCGGCGTCCCGGATCGTGGCCGAGCTGGTCGCCGAGGACCGACAGGTCTCCGCGCTGGCCCGCATCCACGAGCTCGAGGTCGCCGCGGCCGGCGAGGGCATCGAGGTGCTCCCCGGCGTGGTCGAGGCCTTCGGCGCGCTGCCGGCCAACCGGGTCGCCGTCGTAACCTCCTGCACCGGCCCGCTGCTCGCCGCCCGGCTGGCCGCCTCCGGCATGCGCCCGCCGCGCGAGGTGGTCTGCGTCGACGACATCGCCAACGGCAAGCCCTCCCCGGACCCGTTCCTGCTGGCCGCGCACCGGATCGGCGTCGACCCGCACCGCTGCCTGGTCGTCGAGGACGCCCCGGCCGGGCTGGCCGCCGGGCGGGCCGCCGGCTGCGCGACCCTCGCCGTGGGCGCAACCCACCACCACAGCGAGCTGGAGGCCGACGCCTACGCGCCCGACCTCGGGCACGTCCGGTTCAGCAGCACCCCGGCCGGGATCACCGTCACCCTCGCCTGACCGGCCGGCCGGCCCACCGCGGTGGCGGTGGGTCGGTTGGACGTGCAAACCTTGTCGGTGTGGTCGTGCTGTCGCAGCTCCCCGGGCGTCCCTGCCCCGCCGCCGCTGCCCTCGAGGTGGTCGGCGACCGGTGGGCGCTGCTCGCCGTCCGCGAGATCCACCTGGGCGCGCACCGGTTCTCCGACATCCTCGCCGGCACCGGTGCCCCCCGGGACCGGCTGGCCGCCCGACTCAAGGACCTGGTCGCCGCCGGCGTCCTGGAGCGGCGGCCGTACTCCGACAGCCCGCCCCGGTCGGACTACCACCTGACCGAGGCCGGCCAGGAGCTGGTGCCGGTGATCGGGGCGCTGAAGCAGTGGGGCCGGAAGTGGGCCGTCGAGGCCGAGCCTGCCCCTGCGGGCTGACCCCGGCTCATCCCCCAGGGCGACGACGGCGCCCCGCGCACTCCCTACCGTCGGACCCGTGGAGCCCGCCCCGCCGCTGAGCCGGTTCGCCGACCGGCTGCGCGCGCGGCCGTTCGAGGTCGACATCGCCCTGGCGGCACTGCTCGGGCTGGCCCTCCTCGTGCTGTTCGGCTCCACCGCGAGCTACGGACCCGCGGACTGGCTGCTGACCGCGGGCCTGCTGGGTCCGCTGGCCTGGCGGCGGCGGGCCCCGGTCCCGGCCGCCGCCGTCGTGGTGGTCACCGGGCTGGCCGAGCTCCTGCTCACCGACCAGTTCCTCGCCGCGAACGTGGCTGCCCCGGCGATGGTCTACGCGTTGGCCGCCTACGCACCGCGCTGGGCCGAGCGGGCCGGGCTGGCCACCGGCCTGCTCGGGGCCGTGCTGGCCACGGTGCGCTACTACGGCCCGTACTACCGCGACGACTCGGGCGTCTGGATCTCGACCGGGATCGACCCGTTCCAGCTCGCCTTCGTGGCCGGCGCGATCGGTGTGCTGGTCGTCGCCAGCTGGGCGATGGGCCTGGTCAAGCGCGGTCGCCTGCAGCGGGAGGCGGCGATGCGCGAGCGCGCGGTGCTCCTGGAGCTCGAGCGCGACCAGGAGCTGCGGCTGGCCGCCTCCACCGAGCGGGCGCGGATCGCCCGCGAGATGCACGACGTCGTGGCCCACTCCCTGTCGGTGGTCATCGCCCAGGCCGACGGCGGCCGGTACGCCGGCCGCGCCGACCCCGAGGCCGCCGTGGGCGCGCTGGAGCAGATCTCGGCCACCGGCCGGCAGGCGCTGGCCGACATGCGCTCGCTGCTGGGCGTGCTGCGCGAGGGGGACGCCCAGGAGTTCGCCCCGCAGCCCGACGTCGCCGCCATCGGTGCGCTGGTCGAGGACGTGCGGCGCAGCGGGCTGGACGTCGACCTGGTCCAGGACGGCGAGCCCGTCGACCTGCCCTCGGGCCCGCAGCTGGCCGCCTACCGGATCGTGCAGGAGTCGCTGACCAACGTGCTCAAGCACGCCGGCCCGGCCAGCCGGGCGTGGGTCCGGCTGCAGTGGCGGCCCGAGGCGCTGGAGGTCTCCGTGCTGGACGACGGCCGGGGTGCGGCCGCGATGCTGGCCCCCGACGGCGACGGGCAGGGGGTGCTCGGCATGCGGGAGCGGGCCCAGCTGCACGGCGGACGGCTGGCGGTCGGGCCGCGGCACGGCGGCGGGTTCGGCGTGCACGCGGTCCTGCCCTACGGTCGACGGCGATGACCACCCCGCCGTCGAGCCCGGTCCGCGTCGTGCTCGTGGACGACCAGCAGATGGTCCGCGCCGGCTTCCGCATGGTCATCGACTCCCAGCCCGACCTGACCGTCGTCGGGGAGGCCGGGGACGGCGCCGCGGCGGTCGAGCTGCTCCGGCGCACGGCCGCCGACGTCGTCCTGATGGACATCCGCATGCCCGGGACCGACGGGATCGAGGCCACCCGGCAGGTCACCGCGCTGCCCGCCCCGCCCCGGGTCGTCGTCCTCACGACGTTCGACCTCGACGAGTACGTGGTGGCCGCCATCGGGGCCGGGGCCAGCGGATTCCTGCTCAAGGACGCCGCCCCGGAGGAGATGCTGGCCGCGCTGCGCACGGTGCACGCCGGCGACTCGGTGATCGCGGCCAGCTCCACCCGCCGGCTGCTGCAGCACGTCGCCCCGATGCTGCGCGGCGGTGCGTCGACCGCACCCGGCCAGCCCGACCCGGCCCTGGCCGAGCTCACCCCGCGCGAGACCGAGGTGCTGGTGCAGATGGCCTACGGCGCCTCCAACACCGAGATCGCCCGCGGCCTGTTCGTCAGCGAGGCGACGGTGAAGACCCACGTCGGCCGGGTGCTGGCCAAGACCGGCAGCCGGGACCGGGTGCAGGCCGTCGTGCTGGCCTTCCGCTCGGGTCTCGTGCACCCCGGCGACCTGCTCCGCGACGCCGCGGGCTGACCGTCCTGCGGGTCCGCCCGCCGGGGGATCCGAGAACGCACGAATCCGACATCGGCCTGCTCGGCGGGCTGATCGGCGCCGCGGTGGGCGTGTTCGCCGTCCTGGGCATCTCGGTGGTGCGCGGCTGGACGCCGGTGGTGGACCCGTGGATCGCACTGGGCGGCACCTTGCTGGGCGTGGTGCTCGGCCTGCTCGCCGGGGGCATCCCGGCCCGCCGCGCGGCCCGGATCGAGCCGGTCGACGCCCTCCGCGGCGGCACCTGACCGCACCGCCGCCCGCCCCGCCCGGCGTGGATCAGGTGGGACGACGACTGTGCGTCCTCCCTACCCGACGTCGGTGGCGGGGGACGCACACTGCTCGTCCCACCTGATCCACGCCGGGCCCGTGCCGGGGACCCGCCGGTCAGGTGCCGGGGAGCATCCCGCTGGTGCGGGCGGCCCGGCGAAGGGCGCCCAGCTGCTCACCGGTCACCCGCAGCCGGCCGGTGATGACGGCGTCCTCGACGTCGGCCCACTCGACCTCGGCCCACAGCCCGCCGCCGAGCTCGTCGACGTCGGGCTGGACCCGCAGCAGCCCGGCCGACAGCAGCGCGAAGACCCCGGGGCCGTCGTGGACGGCCATGTCCAGGGCGGTCTCCAGCTGCGGGTCGCCGCAGGCGGTCCGGACCAGCGCGACCTCCAGCTCGTCGGCCGTCCAGATCCCGAGGAGCGAGGGCCTCACCGGCGTCGCGGGGTGTGGAGGTGCACCCCGACACCCTACGAGCGGCCCGGCCCGCCCGGACGACGGGCCAGTGCGGCGGCGACCCCGGCGGCGAACAGCTCGGGCAGCTCGACCCCGGCCGCGCGGGCCATCGTCGGGACCACGCTCTGCCGGGCGAAGGAGTTGTAGAGCCCGGCCTCGAGGAACCAGGGGACGCCGTCGGGGTCGACCCGGAAGTCGAACAGCGAGTAGTCCCGGCAGCCCAGGGCGGTGTGGCAGGCCAGCGCCGCCTCCTGCACCACGGCGGTGACCGGGTCGGCGGGGTCGACGATCCACACGGTCGGCGTGTCCTTGGCCATGAGCCCCAGCCGGCCGTCGTCCGCCCGCTGGATCTTGTCCGCGGCCGTGCGGACGGCGGCGCCCTCGGCGAAGCCGTACTCCTCCAGCGGCAGCGCCACGAGCTCCCCGTCCCGGACGACGACGCCGCAGCGCACCTCCCGGCCCAGCGGCACGAACGCCTCCACCAGCACGTCGGTGGACTCCGCGCGGGCGGTGGCCAGCGCGGCGGCGAACTCCCCGGCCGACCGGACGAGGGAGACCCCGGCGGAGTTGTCGGCGTCCACCGGCTTGACCACCACCGGCGGGGCGAGCGTCGGCTGCGCACCCGGGGTCAGCACCTCGCCGGCCGGGACGCGGACGCCGGCCGCGGCGACCACCGCGCGGGCGCGGGCCTTGTGCGCGCCCAGCGCCATGACGTCGGCCGGGTTGCCGACGAAGGGGATGCCGAGCACGTCGAGCAGGGCCCGGTAGGAGGTCATGCCGGGGATGCAGAACATCTGCGGGAGCGCCACGTCGACGTCCAGCGCGGTGAGCCGGGCCAGCGCCGGGCCCAGGGCCAGCGGCTCCGCGTCGGCCAGCGCGTCCAGCGACGCCGGGAACCGCCACGAGCCGTCGGGCGACACGTGCGCCACGACGTGCTCGTGCTCCCCGCCCACGTTGGCCAGGCAGTCCGCGGCGTACAGCCGGGACAGGTCGTCCATGAACGTCGTGGTGGGCGAGCCGACCAGGTGCAGCACCCGGGCCATCAGTCGCCCGCCGGCTGCACGAGCTTGCCGATGTTGAAGTCGATCTTGCGCCAGGCGCCCCCCGCGAGCAGGTTCCCCCACAGCAGCAGCGGGATCTGCACGTGGTGCAGCACGAGGTAGGGCAGCGGGTCGGCCCGGTCGAAGACGGCTTCCTTGCCCGCCCGGACCACCCGCCAGCGGTCCGCCGCGGTCCGCGGTGCGCTCAGCGCCCGCCACAGCTCGTGGTAGAGCCAGTAGGTGGGCCGGCTGCCCGGCAGCGGCTCGAGCGGGGTGTCCCGCGCGGCCAGGTAGGCGTCGGCCAGCCCCGGGCGGGCGGGGTGGTCGTGGAACATCGTGATCGCCGAGTGGGTGCGCGGGTTGCACTCGATGGCGTAGGGCCGGCCGTCGTCGTCGACCAGGAAGTCGAAGGAGACCTGGCCGGTGAGCCCGAGCTCCCGGACGAACGTGGTCACCCACTCCCGGACCCGCGGCCGGTCGACCTGCGCGTAGTTGACCTGGAAGGCCGAGGACGGGCAGCAGCACCAGACGGTGACCACGCCGTCCCGGGCGGTGGAGTGCGTGCAGATCTCCTCGCCGGTGACGAACTCCTGCAGGATCCAGGGGTTCTCCGGGCTGATCGGCTTGCCGGCCAGGAAGCGCTCGGTGGCCGCGTGGGTGGGCAGCGGCAGGTGGGTGAGGTCCAGGCGGTGCACCGGGTCGTAGGCGATCGACTTGAGCACGTAGGGCTTCGTCGCCCCGGTGAAGTCGTGGTCGAGCACCTGCTGCGGGTCGGTGACCAGGTGGGTGTCGGGGACCGAGAGGCCCAGCGAGGCGGCGAGCTCGGTGAACCGGTGCTTGTCGTCCAGCGTGCGGACCATCTCGGCGTCCAGGCTGAGCACCTCGCAGTGCCCGGCCAGCAGGTCGGCGGCCGCGGCGTCGAACTCCGACGCCACCGGGGAGCAGACCGGCACGTACAGGTCCACGCCCTCGGTCCGGACGACGTCCAGCAGGGCCTGGGCGTACCCGGGGTCGCGCGGGTCGGGGACGACGTGGAAGGCGTCCACCGCCCGGGAGAACCGGTGCCCGGTGAACCGGTAGGTGTCCTTCTCCACCAGCACGACCCGGTGCCCCGCGGCGGCGAAGGACCGGGCCAGCTGGAGGGCCTTGGTCATCTTGCCGCCGCTGATCAGCACCGTGCGCGGCTGCGCCGCCGGGGCCGGCCGCGGTGCCCGGGTGGTGGCCAGCGCCACCGCGGTGACCGCGAGGTCCACCGGCAGGGTCAGCGCGAGCCCGGCCAGCGCGGCGACCGACCGCCACGGCGTGGGCCGCGGCCGGGCGGGCGCGCCGCCCGCGGTCCGCGGGGGCGCCGCGGCCGGGGCGGTCAGTGCCCGCTCCCCGCGGCGTCGGCGGCGGCCGGGCCGTGGTCGCGGACCATGCCGCGGTGCATCACCCGGTCGCCGACGACGACGGAGTGGTCGCCGCGGTGCAGCACGCAGGCGTTGTCCCACACCACGACGTCGCCCGGGGACCACGCGTGGGCCAGGCTGTTCTCCGCGGTGGTGGAGTGCGCGTAGAGCTCGGCGACCAGCCCGGCGGAGGTGTCGTCGTCCAGCCCGCTGATGCCGGCGCACCGCTTGGGCGTGGTCAGGTACAGCGCCGGGCGGCCGGTGAGCGGGTGCGGCCGGGCGATCGGGTGCTCGGCCTCCGTCTCGTCGTCCTCGGTCAGCAGCCCGGGGTCGATGCCGGTGACGACGTGCCGGATGCTGCGGCCCTCGACCTGCGCCCGGAGGTCCAGCGGCAGCGTCTCCAGCGCGCGGTACTGGTCGGTGAAGACCGTCTCCCCGCCCTGCGAGGGGATCTGCACCGCCCGCAGCGCGGTGTAGGCCGGCGGCGTCGACAGGTAGGAGCTGTCGACGTGGAAGGTGCTGCGGGGCGGCTCGGCCCGGCCGACGTTGCTGATCACGTTGAGGTCGGGGAACCCGTCGACCGGGGTCTCGCCGGCGGTGAACGTGAGCTCGCCGAAGCTGCGCAGGAAGCCCAGGAAGACGGTGTCGTCGACGTGCTGGTCGCGCAGCACGACGACGCCCCGGTCGGCCAGCAGGCGGCGCAGGGCCACGACGTCCTCGTCGGTGGCCGCGGCGATGTCCAGGCCGGTGACCTCGGCGCCCAGCGGCTGCAGGGTGGTGGTGTGCACGGATCTCCTCAGGTGGTCGCGCGGCGGACCAGCGTGATGCCGTCGCGGAGGGGCACCAGCACCTGCTCGACCCGGGGGTCGGCGGTGACCTGGCGGTTGAACGCGGCGATGGCCTCGCCGTTCGCGGTGCGCTCGCCGGCCCAGGGCTGGCCCTGCATGAGCGTGTTGTCCACCGCGACCAGCCCGCCCGGGGCGAGCAGACCGGTCTCCAGCAGCGCGTCGAGGTAGCCGGCGTACCCGGCCTTGTCGGCGTCGACGAAGACGACGTCGAACTGCTGACCTTCGACGGCCAGCGCGGCCAGGGTGTCCCCGGCCGGCCCGACCCGGACGTCGATCCGCGCCCCGGCGGGGGACTCGGCGAAGCACTCCCGGGCGAAGGCGGCGACCTCGGGGTCCAGCTCGCACGCCACCACCTGCCCGTCCTCGGGCAGCGCCTCGGCCATCGCCAGGGCGCCGTAGCCGGTGAACATGCCGATCTCCAGCACCCGCCGGGCGCGGGTCATCGACAGCAGGAAGGACAGGAACACGCCCTCGACGTGCCCGGAGAGCATCTCGGCCTCCAGGGTGCCGGCCCAGGCCGCCGACCGGGTGCGGTCCGCGAGCCGGGCCAGCCCCGGGGACTCCGGCGAAGAGTGCTCCTCCAGGTAGGGCTCGAAGCCGACCGCGAGGTCGCGGACGGCCTCCAGCTCGGCCCGTAGGTCCGCCGGGAGGCCGTCCGGCCGGGCGCAGAGCGCGTCCAGCCGCGCCGCCAGGATCCCCAGCGGCGTGACCGGACGCAGCCCGTGCGCGGTGGACGACGTCACGGCGCGGCGACGACCGGGCTCGTGCGCGGCACCATGAACGCGTCGACCCCGGCGCCCCCGCGCGGCAGCGCGGCGGCCACCTCGCGGTGCAGCTCCAGGGTCTGCACGAGCTCGTCGTCCCCGACGTCGTTCATGAACGTGCACTCCCCGATCGGCTTGGGCGCCGCCGCGCGGAGCAGCCCGTCCCGGGTCTGCAGGATCGACTTGGTGGAGTCGCGCAGCAGGTCCGCGGTCAGGTAGGGGCTGTCCACGGTGAGGCCCAGCCGGCTCATCAGGGCGTGGATCCGGTCCCGGTCGGCGACGGAGATGTAGCCCCGCTCGGCGGCCAGGGTGGCCGAGTACGCCATGTCGACGGAGATGGCGTGCCCGTGGAAGTACGGGATGTCCGGCGTCAGCTCGAGCGTCGGGCTCCAGGTGTGGCCGTAGGCGATCACCCGGTCCAGGTCCAGCTCGGCGAGGTTGGGCACCTCGAGCTGGAGCATGGTGTCGATCGCCTCGTCGGTCACCTGGTCGGCGACCTTGCGGATCTCGGGGTTCCCGTCGAGGTGGCCGAAGCGGGTGCGCAGCAGCTCCTCGCCGTGCTCGTCGAGCAGGTCGAACACCGTCCGGTTGGCGACCACCGCGATCTTGATCAGCTCGGCCATGCCGTTGCGGACCTGGTCCTCGGCGAGGCTGGCCAGGAACGAGAAGTCCAGGAACACCGTGGACGACGCGTGGTAGGCGCCGAGCCGGTTCTTGGCCTTGCCGTGGTTGACCGCGACCTTGATCGAGACGCTGGCGTCGATCAGCCCGATGAGCGTGGTGGGGATCCGGATGTAGGGCGTGGACCGCTTGTAGGACGCGCAGGCGAACCCGGCCACGTCGGTGACCAGCCCGCCGCCGACGACCAACGGGGCCTCGGTGCGCAGCAGGCCGTAGGCGCCGAACGCGTCGACCAGCCGCTCCAGGGTGCTCATCGTCTTGTCGGTCTCGGCGATGGCCACCGGGATGATCGTGAGCTCGACCCCGGCGGCGTCGAAGTAGGCCTGCATCGCGTCGCGGTGGCGGGCCAGCACGTTCTCGTCGACGACGGCCAGGCAGCGGCCGGCGGCGCGGTAGCAGTCGGCCAGCTGCGGGTTGTGCAGGGCGAAGACGCCGTCCACCGGCACCAGGCGGTACTCGGTGCGGTGCACGGCCTCGACGGAGAACCCGCCGTCGGTGCGGGTGACGGACGAGCTGACGGTGGTCATCCCCGGTCCCTCAGGCCTGCAGCCCGGCGGGCAGGTCGGCCGGGTCCAGCCGGTCGACCACCCGGGCGTCGCCGAAGTCGTGCCCGGCGGTGTTGGTGTTCGGGAAGGCCAGGCAGGTGACGCCGGCGGCGGTGGCCGACTCGACACCGCCCACGTTGTCCTCGACGGCCACGGCGTCCGCGGCGTCCTCGCCGAGGGTCTGCAGCGCGTAGGCGTAGGCGGCCGGGTCCGGCTTGGACTGCTGCACCACCGAGTTGTCGACCACCAGGTCGAAGTCCGACAGCTGCAGGTCGTCGACGCCCTGCACCAGCGCGACGACGTTCTCCGGCGAGGTGGTGGTCACCAGGGCGACCTTGCCGCCGGCCTGCTTGGCGCTGCGGAGGGCCTCGAGCACGCCCGGGCGGGCGGTCAGCCCGCCGCGGCCGAGCTTCTGCTGGAACAGCTCGGACTTGGTGGCGTGCACGGCGGCGGCGTCGACGTCCTGGCCGCGCTGCGCGGCGTAGCCGGCGACCCGGTCGGCCCCGCCGTTGCCGCGGAGCATCTCGCGGTAGTCGTCGGTCTCCCAGCGCCAGTCGAGGTCGTGGGCGGCGAACGCCTCGTTGAACGACTCCCGCTGGAGCTCGGAGGTGTCGGCGATGGTGCTGATGGAACCGAACAGGAGAGCGGACACGCAGGACCTCGCTTGTCTGTGGCCGGGCACGCTCGATCGGCCGCGGCGGTGCGAGGACTGTAGCCAGGTAAGGCCTGTTTAAGCAGGCTGAGCGGGAAATGTTCAGCTGGTTGCCAGACGGGCGACGGGCGGTCCGACCTCAGTGGACCACCGGAGGGCCCCCTCCGCCCGCCGGAGCGGTGCACCATCGCGGGTGTGGACGTCCCCGCGGTCGTGCGCCGGCACCGCACCGCGCTGCTCGGGACGGCGTTCCTGCTGACCGGCGACGAGCGGTCCGCCGAGGAGCGGGTGGACCGCGCGCTGGCCCGCCTGTCCCCCGCCGACGACCACGCCGCGGCGGTCCGCGCCCTGCTGCGGACCCGGCCGGGACGGGGCCGGATCACCGAGGCCGGCCCGGATCCCTGGTGGGTCTCCCCCGCCGAGCTGACCGCCGCCCGGCGCACCGCCGCCGTCCTCGCCGGGCTGGCACCCGCCGACCGGACCGCGCTGGTCCGCGCGCACGAGGACCTGCCGGCCGACCCCGACCGGCTGGCCCGGGCCCGGGCGGCGCTGCCCGACCCGTCGGCGGCGCTGGCCGGCCTGCTGGCCGTCCGCCGCCCCCCGGTCCGGGACGACGCCGCCGCGGTCCCCGTCGTCGCCGCCCACCGGCGGGCGCGGTGGGCACGCCCGGCGCTCGCGGTCGCCGTCCTGGCGGTGGTCGCGGTGCTGGCCACCCAGCTCCCGCGTACGGCCCCGACCCCCGCGGCCGCCGCGGCCGCCGGCCGGTTCGACGGACCGGCCCGGGGCTCGCTGGCCGACGACACCGCCTTCCTCGCCGCCGCCCGGGACGCGCCGTGGGCCGGGCGGGCGGCGCCGGCGGACCGGCGCGTCGTCCTCGCCGGCGACCTGCTCGACCGCCGCGTCGTGCTGGTGGTCGGCGACACCGCCGACGGCCTGGTCGGCCAGTGGTCCACCGCGGCGACCGGCGCCCCCGCCGCCGACCTCGAGCCGGCCAACCAGCCGGTTGCCCTGCGCGCCGACCGCCCGGCAGCCCTGCTGCTGGACACCGCGCTGGTCGTGGTCGCCGACCCCGACGAGGGCGTCCGGGTCTCGACCGGCCAGGTCGTGGGCCCCTCCGGTGCGGTGCAGCGGGTCTACCGCGCCCAGCCGGTGGACGACGGCGTGGCGGCGCTGCAGCTGGCCGCACCCGACCCCGGCGGCCTCGCCGTCCGGGTGCAGGTGGCCCGGACCGGGGAGGTCTCCCCGGTCGCCCTGGCCGACGTGCCGGTGACCCGGGCCGGGTCCGCGGGCGCGACGGCGCCGGCCGCGGTGGGTCCGCCGCTGCGCGGGTCGCCCGCCGACGGGGGCGCCCGGCAGGCGGCCGCGGACGCCGCGCTGGGCGCCGTCACCGCGCCCACCGGGCTCGACCCCGCGGCGCTGGCACCGGTGCTGGTCTGGGCCGGCCCGCTGCCGCGCCCGGTGGGCGGCGAGGTGGACGCGGTGGTGCTCGCCGTCCCGCTGCCCGGCGGAGCCCTGGTGGTGAGCACGGCCTGGGCCGACCGGCTGGCCGACGGCACCCTGCAGCAGGTCGGCTGCGGCTCCCGGGCGTTCCCGGCCGGCACCGACCCGGCCGCCGTCGTGCTGGCCGCCCGCTGCGTCGTCGCCGACCGTGAGTCCGGGACCTCCCAGGTCACCGTCCTGCTCACCGGCCCGGGCGGCACGACCACGACCCCCGACGACGGACGCCGGCTCGACGTGCTGCCCGTCGACGGCGCCCCGGTGCCGGTGACGCGCACCGGCCCGGGGGACCTCTTCGACGAATGACCCCGGTCGTCGTATCGTCGCCCCACCGGCGTGGCCGGGGCGTCAAGAGCCTGGCGTCGGCGAGGTGGTGCACCCACCTCTGACGAGGCGCGCGGCGCCTGGGAACGAGTCTCCGTGACGCAGGAGCTGGGCCGGCCGGGCGCGCGCCTGGGCCGCCCCCGGGACGCCGGCCTGACCGACCGGTTGCTGACCGGCGCCCTCGACCTGGTGGCCGAGGTGGGCCTGGACCGGTTCAACGCCGACGCCCTGGTGACCGCCACCGGCGCCGGCAAGGCCGCGGTCTACCGACGCTGGCCCAACACCGAGGTGCTGCTCGCCGAGGCACTGCGCCGCTGCCACCCGGTGCCCGCCGTCCCCGACACCGGGTCCCTGCGCGGTGACCTGGTCGCGCTGCTCGCCCCCTGGACCCGGGCGATGGACCGGGACGAGCGGGCCCTGGCCGCCGTCGTCGGCCAGGCCCGGCACAGCGAGGAGCTGCGCGTGGGCCTGCAGGTCGCGGTGGTCGAACCGCTGGACGCCGCGGTCACCGCCGTGGTCGACCGGCACGCCGCCCGGGGGCACCGGGTCTCGGACCGGCAGGGGGCGCTGCTGCGCCGGCTGGTGCTGGCGCTGTGGTGGGACCGCTCGGCGGCCGACCCCGCGCCGCGCACCGCGGCCGAGGTCGGCGAGCTGGTGGACCGGGTGCTGCTGCCGGTCGTGCCCGTCGGCTGAGCTCCGGGGCGTCCCCCTGCGGGATGACCCGGGTCCGCCCACGGGGGCAGCACAGAGTCCCGACGGTGAGGACCCAGCTCCGACGCGGGTGGAGGGTGTCCACGGCCACGCTGGACGGCGACCGAGATCCCCGTCCGAGGAGAGCCCCGATGTCCGTGCCCGTGATGACCGTCCCCGGCGAGGCGCCGCCCACCACGGCCGCCGTCCGCGCCGTCGACCTGCGCAAGACCTACGGCAAGGGCGAGACCGCCGTGCACGCCCTCGGCGGGGTGGACGTCGGGTTCGAGCGCGGCCGGTTCACCGCGATCATGGGCCCGTCCGGCTCCGGCAAGTCCACCCTCATGCACTGCCTCGCCGGGCTGGACACCGCCACCGCCGGCCAGGTCTGGCTGGGCGACACCGAGCTGACCAGCCTGCGCGACGACCAGCTCACCAAGCTGCGCCGGGACCGGATCGGCTTCGTCTTCCAGGCCTTCAACCTGCTGCCGGTGCTCACCGCCGCGGAGAACATGACGCTGCCGATGCAGCTGGCCGGCCGGCGCCCCGACCGGGCCTGGATGGACGACGTCGTGGCCCGCCTGGGGCTGCGCGACCGGCTCGGGCACCGCCCCTACGAGCTGTCCGGCGGCCAGCAGCAGCGGGTCGCCGTCGCCCGGGCCCTGCTCCCCCGCCCCGACGTCGTCTTCGCCGACGAGCCGACCGGCAACCTGGACTCCCGCGCCGGCGCCGAGGTGCTGGGCCTGCTGCGCTCCAGCGTCCGGGAGACCGGCCAGACCGTCGTCATGGTCACCCACGACCCGGTCGCCGCCGCCTACGCCGACCGCGTCGTGCTGCTGGCCGACGGGCAGCTGGCCGGCGAGGTCCACCACCCCACCGCCGACGCCGTCATCGACGCGCTCCGCGGGCTGGGTGGCTGACCGTGAACCAGGTCCTCCTCGCCCAGGTCCGGGCCAACGCCGGGCGGCTGATCGCCTCGATGACCGCGATCGTCATCGCGGTCGCGTTCGTCGTCGCCACCCTCGTGCTCAACCAGACCGCGAAGTCCACCGTGCTCGACTCCGTCGGCGCCCAGTACGCGGGCACCGACCTGGTGCTCACCTCCACGGACGGGGAGTCCCTGGCCGACGTCGTCGGGCCGGTGTCCGGCGTGCCCGGGGTCCGGGCCGTCGCCCCGGAGTGGGACACCTCCGTGCAGGCCGTGCTGCCCGACCGGGCCGGTGCGCGCTACGTCGCCGTCACGGCCCTCGCCGACGACCCGCTGCTGCGCTGGCAGCAGCTGTCCGCCGGCGCCTTCCCCACCGGCCCGGGGGAGATCCTGCTCGGCGAGACCGAGGGGGTCTCGGTCGGCGACACCCTCCCGGTGACCACCTACGACGCCGCCGGCGACGAGATCACCGACGAGCTCACCGTCACCGGCCTGGTCGACCTGTCCGGCTCGGTCACCGCAGGCCTGTTCACCCAGGGCTTCGTGACGCCGGAGCAGGCGCAGGCGTGGGACGCCACCGTCACCGAGCTGCGCATCGCCGGCGACCCCGACCGCACCGAGCTCCAGGCGTCCTACGCCACGCGGTACACCCGGCTGACGACCGGCGAGGAGGCCGCCGAGCTGGCTGCCGCCGCCATCACCGGCAGCTCGGACGCCCTCGCCGTCGTCCTGCTGGTCTTCGCCACCGTCGCGGTGCTCGTCGCCGGGCTCGTCATCGCCAACACCTTCGCCGTCCTGCTGGCCCAGCGGACCCGCGAGCTGGCGCTGCTGCGCTGCGTCGGGGCCACCTCGCGGCAGATCCGGCGCAGCGTGCTCGGCGAGGCGGCGATCACCGGGCTCGCCGCCTCCGTGCTCGGCGTGCTGGCCGGCATCGGCCTGGCCGCCGGCGTCTCCGCGCTGGCCGGGGCGCTGGACTCGCCCATCCCCCTGTCCGGGGTGTCCGTGCCGTGGATCGCCGTCGTCGCCGGGCTCGCCGTCGGTCTGCTGACCACCGTCGTCGCCGCGCTGGCCCCGGCCCGGGCCGCCACCCGGGTCGCCCCGCTGGCCGCCCTCCGACCCACCGACGCCGCCCCGCTGCGCTCCCGGAGCGGCGTGCTGCGCCTGGTCGTGGGCCTGCTGATGCTGGTGCCCGGCGTCGCGCTGCTGCTCTACGGCGCGGAGGTCGGCCAGGTGCTGATCGCCCTGCCCGGCGGGGTGCTGAGCTTCCTGGGTGCCCTGCTGCTCGCCCAGCGCGCCGTCCCGCCGGTGGTGGCGCTGGCCGGCCGGCTGCTCGGCCGGTTCGGCGGCGTGCCCGGCCGGCTGGCCGCGGGCAACGCCACCCGCAACCCCCGCCGGACGGCGGCCACCGCGACCGCGCTCGTCATCGGGGTGACCCTGACGACGGCGATGGTGGTCGGGGCCGCCTCCACCCGGGCCACCGCCTCGGCCGGGCTGGACGCCGCCTACCCGACCGACGTCGTCGTCCAGGACTTCGGCGCCGGGCTGCCGGCCCCGCTCCTGGGCCAGCTCGAGGAGGTCACCGGGGTGACCGCCGGCGTCGGGGTCACGACCGCCGAGCTCACCGGACCCGACGGCCAGCCGTGGCAGGCCGACGGGTTCGACACCGCGGCGACCCTGCCGGTGCTGCGTTCGACCACCGACCAGCAGCTCCCCGCCCTCGGCGAGGTCGTGCTGCCGCCGTACCTGGCCGAGCAGTTCGGGGTCTCCGGCGGCGACCCGGTGACGTTCACCGCGGGCGACCGGTCGCTGACCCTGACCACGGTGCTGGGCAGCGACGACGTCTCCTCCCCGCGGCTGACCGGCACCGAGCTCTCCGCCCTGGTGCCTGACGCCGGCATCGGCCAGGTCTGGCTGCGGCTGGCCGACGGAGCCGACACCGCCACCGCGGTCGAGGACGTCACCGAGCTGGCCGGCACCGCCGTCCCCACCGCGTTCGTGACCGGCATCGCCAGCGAGCGCGCCGCGATCGACGACATCCTGGACACCCTGCTGCTGGTGGTCACCGGCCTGCTCGGCGTGGCCGTGCTGATCGCGCTGATCGGGGTGGGCAACACCCTGGCGCTGTCGGTGGTCGAGCGGCGCCAGGAGAGCGGATTGCTGCGGGCGCTGGGGCTCACCCGGGGCCAGCTGCGCGGGCTGCTCGCCTGGGAGGCCGTGCTGGTCGCCGGGGTCGCCGCGGTGCTGGGCGTGCTGCTCGGCGGCGGGTACGGCGTGGTGGGCGCGGCGTCGGTGCTGGGGTCGCTGTCCGCCGACGGCACGGTGATCTCGGTCCCGTGGCTGCAGGTCGGCGCGATCGTCGTGGTCGCGACCCTGGCCGGGCTGCTGGCCAGCGTGCTGCCGGCCCGCCGCGCGGCCCGCACCGCCCCGGTGGCCGCCATCGCCGGCTGACCCCGGCGGCGGCCCGGGGCAGAGGAACCTCTGCACCCCCTGACGGTCCGGTCCGGGGGTGCGGAGGTTTCTATGCCTGCGTGGGGGGCAGGCGTCCGACGGCGCGGTCGGCCAGCTCGGCGCCGGCGCCCTCGTAGAGCTGCAGGCCGATGTCCGCGCCGCCGGTCAGCACCTCGGCCAGGTCGTCGTCGAACTGGGTGACCGCGGCGACCGTGCCCTCGAAGCCGTGCGCCCGCAGCCGGGTGAGCGTGGCCAGGTTGGCGTCGTGCGCGGGCATCGCCAGCAGGACGAGCTCGACGTGGTGCAGCTCCAGCTCCTCCCACAGCCGCGGGTCGGTGGCGTCGCCCTCGATCACGTGCACGCCGTCGGCGGCCAGGTCGGCCACCCGCAGCCCGTCGGCCTCGATGCCGATGGCCCGCAGCCGGTACTCCTCGGTCAGCCGGCGGTGCGCGGCGTACCCGACCCGGCCCATCCCCAGGACGACGGCCTGCGCGTCGCCGAGGTCCAGCGGCCGGTCGTCGGGGTGCAGCCGCTCGTCGGGACGGTCCGGCAGCCACCGCCGGAGCAGGTCCACCAGCCGGTCGGGCCGGTCCCCGATCAGCGAGGGCAGCACGAACGACGCCGCCACGGCCGCGGCCAGCGGCGCGGCCCAGCCGGGGTCGAGCAGGTCGTCGGGCAGCGCCACGGCCACGATCAGCCCGAACTCGGAGAAGTTGGTGAGGACCGTCGAGGTGAACACCGCGGTCCGCCGGCGCAGCCGGGCCAGGTAGAACAGGACGACGAACACCAGGGCCTGCACCGGCAGCACCAGCAGCAGCGCCGCGGCGATGACCAGCTCGCCGCCGGTGGGCAGCCCGGCCAGCCCGATCGAGACGAAGAACCCGACCAGCAGCAGGTCCTTGATGCTGAACAGCGACTTCGCCAGCTCCGCCGAGCGCGGTTGACCGGCCAGCAGCACGCCGAGCAGCAGGGCGCCCAGGTCGCCCTTGACCCCCAGGGCCGAGAACAGCGCGTACCCGGGGACCAGGGCCAGCACGATCCCGTAGAGCGGCAGCATCTCGTCGTGCCCGAGCCGGACGAGCACCCGGCGCAGCAGCGGGGCGGCGGGGATCAGCAGGACCAGCAGCAGGGCCCACGGGCTGGGCACCGTGCCCTCGGCGACGGCCAGGAACACCACGGCGAGCAGGTCCTGGACGACGAGCACGCCGATGGCCAGCCGCCCGGTCAGCGTCTGCGTGGCCCCGCGCTCCTCGAGCACCTTGACCACGAACACCGTGCTGGAGAACGACAGCGCGAACCCGATGAGCAGCCACGAGCGCAGCCCGCCCTCGGCGGCCAGCCCCACCCCGAGGACGGCGAGCAACCCCAGCAGCCCGGCGGTGATCCCGGTGCTGACCAAGGCGTGCACGCTGGAGGTCAGCCACACCTCGCGGCGGACCAGCGCCCGCAGGTCGACCTTGAGCCCGACGCCGAACAGCAGCACGGTGACCCCGAGGTCGGCGATCGTCCCCAGCGCGGGCGGCGCCTGCACCCCGAGCGGGTACAGCACGAAGCCTGCGGCCAGGAAGCCCAGGAGCGGGGGCAGCCGGACCAGGGCGGCCAGCACACCGCCCACCAGGACGGCCAGCAGGATGGCGGAGACGTCGTCCACAGGGCTCCTCTCGCAGTGGTCCCCGGTGATCCTGGCCCACCCGGTGCCGGTCCGGGCGCCCGCCGCGCCCACCGGACGGTGACCGACCGTGGACGCACAGCGACAAATGCGCAGGTCAACGGGCGTATCGGCGCGATCCGTGGTGCCATGGAGAGGTATCCAGGACGGGGGGTAACACCTGATGAGCGCACCGGACGAGGACGACGCACGCCAGCCGTGGCTCGACGAGGACGCCGAGGTCTACGGCAAGCACGCCGACACCGGCCCCCAGCCGGTCATCACCCCCGCGGCCGTGCTGCCGCCCGCGGTCCCGGTCCGGGTCACCCGGCGCCCGAGCGCCCGCCGGCTGCGGCGTCGCGCGGCGGCCCCGGTCGCCGCGATCGGGCTGGGTGCCGTGGCCGTGGGCGGGCTGACCCTGCTCGCCGCGGCCGCCCCGGAGACCGCCGCCCCCGTCGACGCGCCCCGGGCCGTGGCCCCGCCGTTCAGCGGCTCCCCGGCCGCCAGCTCGGTGTCCACCACGCCGGTGGCCACCCAGCCGGCCACCACCGCCGCACCGCCCTCGTCCGCCGTCCCCACCGGGTTGCCGCCGGCCGGCACCACGTCCGCTCCGCCGTCCTCCGTGCCGACCGCGGCCCCCCGCACCCCGGCCGCGGGCACCGCCGGGTCGGTGCCGTCGCCCGAGGGCGGCGACACCTCCGCGCCGGTCACGACGGCCCCCGCGACGACGGAGCCCACGGAGTCCGCGCCCGCCGCTGCGACGACCGCCCCGACGACGACCACGCCGCCGGCCCGCGGGACGGTGACCAGCCCGACCCCCACCACGACGCCGCCCACCACCACGCCGCCGACCACGACGCCGCCGACGACCACGCCTCCCACCACCACGGCGCCCCCGACGACGACGGCGCCGACCACGACCGCACCGACGACGACGCCCCCCACCACGACGGCACCGACCCCCACGCCGTCCACCAGCTCGCCGTCCACCAGCTCGCCGTCCACCAGCTCGGCCCCGACGACCACCTCGACCCCGACGACGGGCACCGGCGGCACCAGCAGCGCGGGCTGACCGCGGCGGCCCGGCGCACGGGTGGGGACACTGGTGGGGTGCCGTCCCTCTCGCGCCTCGTCCGGAGCTACGCGCTCACCGCCGCCCTCGCCGTCCCGGCCGTCGCGATCGCCCGCGCCGCCTGGGGCGTGCCCGTCTCGATGGGCGCCTCGCGCCGCCGGGTGCGCCCCGTGGTCGCCGGCTCGCCGAACTTCTCCGAGGGCAAGTTCCGCAACACCGTGCCCAGCAAGACCATCGAGGGCGACCGGGTCGAGATGTTCCGGGACCTGACGCAGAGCCGGCGCTCCGGGGTGCCCTCCCGCCCGGTGCCGCTGGTCACCCCGCAGGTGCCCGCGCAGGCCACCGAGCTCGCCGTCACCTGGTACGGCCACGCCAGCGCGCTGCTGGAGGTCGACGGCGCCCGGGTGCTGGTCGACCCGGTGTGGGGCGAGCGGGTCTCGCCCTCGACGCTGGTCGGCCCGAAGCGCCTGCACCCGGTGCCCGGTCCGCTGGAGGACATCCCGCCGGTCGACGCCGTCCTGATCAGCCACGACCACTACGACCACCTCGACCTGCCCACGGTCCGCCGGCTGGTGCGCGAGCAGACCGCCCCCTTCGTCGTGCCGCTGGGGATCGGCCAGCACCTGCGCGGCTGGGGCGTGCCCGAGGACCGCATCGTGGAGCTGGACTGGGACGGCTCGCACACCGTCGGCGGGACGACGTTCACCTGCGCCGAGGCACGGCACTTCTCCGGCCGCGGCCTGTCCCGCGACGACACGCTGTGGTCCTCCTGGGTCGTCGCCGGCCCACGGCACCGGGTCTTCTTCGGCGGCGACACCGGCTACCACCCGGCGTTCGCCTCGATCGGCGCCCAGCACGGCCCGTTCGACCTCACCCTGCTGCCGGTGGGCGCCTACGGGAAGCAGTGGCCGGCGATCCACATGGACCCGGAGGAGGCCGTGCGGGCGCACGGCGACCTCGGCGGCCGGGTGTTCCTGCCGATCCACTGGGCGACGTTCAACCTGGCCTTCCACGCCTGGGCGGAGCCGGTGGAGCGCCTGCTGGCCGCGGCCGGCGACGTCCAGGTCGTCGTCCCCCGGCCGGGCGAGCGGCTGGACCTGACCGACGCCACCCCGACGACCCCCGACTGGTGGTCCGCCGTCGTCTGACCCGGTCACGGTCCGGCGTCGACGGGGTTGACCGGTTCCCCCAGCGGGCACCCCTCACCGACGACCGGGGCCGCCATGGCCCCGGTGCCCACCGACTGGAGGTCGCACGATGGCCGACGACACCCGGGGGACCACACCCCCCGCCACCGGCTCGAGCGCTGCTCCGCTGGACCCCACCGGCACCGGCCGGCACGAGGCCGCCGCCCCGCAGGCGCCGGGCAACCAGTCCCCGGCGCCGCAGGGCTACGGCAACGGCGCCGCCACCCCGGCCGGGTACGGCACCCAGGCCCCGATCGAGGGCTACGGCAACCAGGCCCCGGGCAACCAGGCACCGGCGACCGCGGCCTTCGGCAACCAGGCCCCGGGCAACCGCGCCCCTGAGCACGACCAGCTCGCCGACCGGGAGCGGCTCGAGCACGAGCGCCTGGAGCGGGAGCGGCTGGAGCACGACCGCCGGGAGCAGGAGCGCCTGGAGCGGGATCGGCACGACCACGACCACGACCACGACCACGACCGAGCCGACCACGACCGCACCGGTGCGGGTGCCGTCGACCGGGACGGGGACGGCCGCGACGACCGGACCGGCGCCGTCATCCCGACCACGGCCAAGGAGATGGCCGCCGCCCAGCGCGCCCGCTACGGCGGCCTGCACATGGGCTCGGCGTTCTTCGGCTGGATGAGCGCCGTGGGCATCGCGGTGATCCTGCTGGCGGTCCTGTCCGCGGCCGGCCTGGCGTTCGGCCTGTACTCCACGCTGGGCACCGCGCAGGACGCCGCGGACCAGGCCGACAGCGGCATCGGCCTGGGTGCGGCGATCGCGCTGCTGGTCGTGCTGTTCATCGCCTACCTGGCCGGTGGCTACGTGGCCGGCCGGATGGCCCGGTTCAACGGCACCAAGCAGGGCCTGGGCGTCTGGATCTGGGGCGTCATCGTCACCGTGCTCGCCGCGCTGGCCGGCCTGGTGCTGGGCTCGCAGTACAACGTGTTCGACCAGCTCAACCTGCCGGCGCTGCCGGTCGAGTCGGGCACCGCGACCACGGCCGGCCTCATCGCGCTCGGCGCGGTCCTGCTGGTGACGCTGCTGGGCGCGATGCTCGGCGGCAAGCTCGGCTCCCGCTACCACCGCCGGGTCGACCAAGCGGCCTTCGAGCCCGCCGAGGTCTGAGCCCCGCTCCCCTGAGGCAGAGGAACCTCTGCACCTCCTCCTGGTCCCCGGGAGGGGTGCAAAGGTTCCTCCGCCCCGGGGGGGTATCTAGCGCAGGAGCTTGGACATCCGGCGGTCGGCCAGCGGCTTGCCGCCGGTCTGGCAGGTCGGGCAGTACTGCAGCGACGTGTCGGCGAACGAGACCTCGCGGACGGTGTCCCCGCAGACCGGGCAGGGCAGGCCGGTGCGGGCGTGCACGCGCAGGTTGGCCCGCTTCTCGCCCTTGAGCTTGGCCGCCTGCTGGCCGACCTGCCGCTCCAGGGCGTCGGTCAGCGTCGTCCGGGTCGCGTCGTACAGGCGCAGCGACTCCTCGTCGGTGAGCTTGTCCGCGCCCTTGAACGGCGACAGCTTCGCCACGTGCAGGATCTCGTCGGAGTAGGCGTTGCCGATGCCGGACAGCAGCGTCTGGTCGGTCAGCGCGCCCTTGATCTGCCCCTTGCGGCCCTTCATCAGCGCCGCGAACGACTCCGCGTCCAGCGCCAGCGCGTCGGGGCCCAGCCGGGCGATCCCCGGCACCTCCGAGGACGGCGACCGGACGACGTACACCGCCAGGCCCTTGCGGGTGCCCTGCTCGGTGAGGTCGAAGCCGGCGCCGTCGTCCAGGTGCACGCGCAGCGCCAGCGGTCCCTTGCCCGGCTTGGGCGGCGCGGTGGGCAGCTCGGCCCGCCAGTGCAGCCAGCCGGCGCGGGCCAGGTGCACGACCAGGTGAACGCCGGAGACGTCGATGTCCAGGAACTTGCCGGTCCGGGTGGCCCCGGTGACCTCGAGCCCCGCCAGCGCGCTCAGCGGCGGGTCGAAGGTCTTGATCGTCTGGATGCCGGTCAGGTCGACCCGCGTGACGACCTTGCCGACGGCGTTCTCGCGGAGGAACGCGGCCAGCGCCTCCACCTCGGGCAACTCGGGCACCGGCTCCTCCTATGACAACTCATTGATAGCGCGAACCGTTGCTCGCCTTTATCAATGGCATATCATTCCCTCATGCCCGTCCACCTCGCAACGGCTGATGCGGCTCTGCTGTCGATCGCCGACAACTGGTCCGCGGACGAGGTCGAGCAACAGGTGCTGGACTTCAAGGCCTGCCCTGATGTCCAGCAATCGGGCGTCAGCAAGGCGAAGGAGGCGTTCTACAAGCTCCTGGCCGAGACTGCCGTCTGCTTCACCAACGCCGAGGGCGGCGTCATCGTGCTCGGGGTACGCGACAAGGCGCCTACCCGGTCCGAGGCGATCAGCGGCGTGGACGTCCGGCGGTTCCCTCTGGACGAGGTGGTCAAGGCGATCTTCGAGCGCACCTCGCCAGCCGTCACCGTGCGCCCAACGGTCCGCGAGCCGGACGGCAAGACGGTGTACGCACTGGAAGTGCCTCAGGGGTCGAGTGTCTGCGGCACCACTCAGGGGGTCTACAAGACGCGGGTGGGCGACCGGTGCATGCCCCTGCGTGGAGAGCAGCTCCGAGGATTGAGGACGGTCCGCGAGCGCTACGACTGGTCCGCCGGGGACTCCGGCCTGACCGTGGAAGCCCTCTCCCGCGCAGCCATGGAACGCGCCGCCACCCTGCTCAGACTGAATGGGCACGACGAGCTCGCAGCCGCCGCAGAGAACGACGTCTCCGAGTTCTGCAAGAACACGGGCTTGCTGACCGACGGCCGCCTCACCAGAGCTGCCGTTCTGCTCTTCGGAACTGCCAACGCACTTCGCGACGCCATCCCGGAGTGGGGGGTCAACGTCCAGACACGAGAGAGCCCGGGCTCCGAAGCTCGGGTTCTGCTCCGAGGCACTGACCGGGCGCCCTCGCTCGTGGCCCTGCTCGACCAGTTGATCTCCCTGGTCGGCGCCCTCTCGAGGGTGCAGACGATTCGCGTCGGTGCCCAGCAGGTCGACCTCGTCGACTATCCGCCGGATGCGCTGCGGGAGATCTTCGCCAACGCCTTCGCGCACCGCGACTGGGAGCAGCCAGGGCTGGTGGAGATCGTCCACTCACCCGACGAGCTGGTCGTGTCCAGCCCCGGGGGTCTTCTGCCGACGCTCAGGGTTGACCGCCTTCTGCACGACGCGGCCTCGCCCCGGAACGAGCTCCTCACCCTGAACCTCGCCCGCCTCAAGCTGGCCGAGATGTCCGGCCTGGGGTTCGACCGGGCCTTCCGCGAAGTTGCACGCCTGGGCAAAGAACCGCCGACGCTGGAGGACGGTGTTCGGTTCCGCGTCACACTGCCCGGCGGCCGAGGCGACGAGGCGTTCGCCCGGTTCCTGCGGGGCGATCTCATGCCGCCTGAACTGACCGGCGACGTAGATGTCCTCATGATCTTGACTGCCCTCCGCAATGCGAAGTCACTCGATGCCGGAGCTCTTTCAGCCCGCCTCCAGCGTCCGAGCACCGACGTCCAACGCGTTCTGACGCGGATGGAACGGTCGGGTCTTCTACAACCCACACGCGCAACGGCTCGGCGAACTGCACCGAAGTACGAACTCGCCGCCAGCACGATCGCAGGCATGCGCTCCGCCGTCACATACGTGAACAGGTCGATCGACGAGGACGACGACAAGATCTTGCGCCACCTACGCCGTCACGACCGCATCACCAACGAGGACGTGCGCGCCTACCTCGACTGCGACGTGCCTACAGCACGGAACCGACTGACTCGGTTGCGCAAGCGAGGGCTGATCGATTTCGCCCCGAACGGCCCACGGCGCGGTTCGCATGTCGTGTACGTACTCACGGACGATGTCCCGGCCCCTGCCGTTCCAGCTGCTCCCGACACAGCCGATCCAGACCGCCTGTTCTGACGGGCCCATCAGCGGGAGGCGGCGATCTCGGTCAGGTCGTCGAGCACCAGGTCCGCGCCGGACGGGCCCAGGCCCAGGAACCAGCGGCTGTCGTCGACCTCGTGGTCGGCGCCGGCCTGCACCGCGGGCAGCGCCGTCCACAGGCCGCCGGACTGCACCGAGGCCGACTCCGCCTGCCCGGTCTCGCCGAAGCCCGGTGACCAGAAGACGACGTCGGAGGTGACCTGGTCCAGCGACTCCGGGGACAGCTCGACCCGGTTCTCCGTCGTGTCCAGGGCCGCGGGCCAGCTGAAGCCGACGTCGGCCAGCACGCTGCCGACGAAGGACCCGCGGGCGTAGGCCCGGACCTCCCCCGCGCCCATGAACCGCAGGACGGCGACCTCGGTGCCGGCCGGGTCGCCCCAGGCGGCGGCGATCTCCTCGACCCGCGCGTCGTAGTCGGCCAGCTGCTCCTCGGCCTGCTCCGTCATGCCCATCGCCTCCGCCGAGAGCAGGAAGTTCTCCTGCCAGACGGCGCCGAGCTCGGCGGACATGACCGTGGGGGCCAGCGCGGAGAGCTGGTCGTAGAGGTCGGCGTGCCGGATCGCGTTGGTCAGGATCAGGTCCGGCGCCAGCGCGGCGACGGCCTCCAGGTCGGGCTCGGCGATGGTGCCGACCACCTCGACGTCGGCGGCGTCGAAGTCGTGGGTGGCCGCCAGCTCGTCGAGCAGGCCCTCGGTCTCCACCGTGCCGACCGGGACGACGCCCAGCGAGGTCACCGCGTCCAGCTCGCCGCTGTCGAGTACGACGACCCGCTCCGGCGTCCCGGTGACCTCGGTGGTGCCCAGCGCGTGGACGACCGAGCGGGTCTCCTCGCCGGTCGCGGCCGGGGTGGTGTCCTCGGCGGTCGACGACCCGCAGGCGGTGAGCAGCAGGCCGCCCACCGCCGCGATCGCGATCAGTCCGGTCCGTCGTGCCACGGTGCGCTCCTCTTGTTAGGGGAGCCTCACCTTAGCGACGGCTACGGGTCAGACCGGCAGCCGGTCCTCGTCCACCTGCACCGTCGCGCCCGGCTCCTGCCGCGCGGAAGCGGCCACCGCGGCCGCCACGGCCTCCGTCGCCGCCGAGTCGAAGACGCTGGGGATGATGTAGTTGGCGTTGAGCTGGTCGTCCCGGACGACGGCGGCCAGCGCGTCGGCGGCGGCCAGCAGCATCCCGGGTCGGATCTCCTTGGCCTTGGCGTCCAGCAGCCCGCGGAAGACGCCGGGGAACGCCAGCACGTTGTTGATCTGGTTCGGCAGGTCCGACCGGCCCGAGGCGACGACGGCGCAGTGCGGTCGGGCCCGGACCGGGTCCACCTCCGGCGTCGGGTTGGCCATCGGGAACACGATCGCCTTCTCCGCCATCCCGGCCAGCGCCTCGACCGGCAGCACGTTGCCCGCGCTGACCCCGATGAAGACGTCGGCGCCGACGAGGGCGCCGGGCAGCTCACCGCGCCGGCAGTCCGGGTTGGTCCGCTGCGCCAGCTCGTGCTTGGCCGGGGAGAGCCGGTCGTCGTCCGGGGACAGGATGCCCTCGCGGTCCCACACCAGCACGTGCTGCGCGCCGGCCTCCAGCAGCAGCGAGACGATCGCCGTCCCGGCCGCGCCGCCGCCGGCCACCACCACCCGGACGTCGGCCAGCTGCTTGTCCACCACCCGCAGCGCGTTGCGCAGCGCGGCCAGCGCGACGATCGCCGTCCCGTGCTGGTCGTCGTGGAAGACCGGGATGTCCAGCTTGGCGCGCAGCCGGGCCTCGATCTCGAAGCAGCGGGGTGCGGCGATGTCCTCGAGGTTGATGCCGCCGAAGCCGGGGGCGATGAGCTCGACGGTGCGGACGATCTCGTCGACGTCCTGGGTGTCCAGGCAGATCGGCCAGGCGTCGATGTCGGCGAACCGCTTGAACAGCGCGGCCTTGCCCTCCATCACCGGCAGCGAGGCGCCGGGCCCGATGTCGCCCAGGCCCAGCACGGCCGACCCGTCGGTGACCACGGCGACCGTGTTGCCCTTGATGGTCAGCCGGCGGACGTCCTCGGGGTGGTCGGCCAGCGCCAGGCAGACCCGGGCCACGCCGGGGGTGTAGGCCATCGAGAGGTCGTCGCGGGTCTTGAGCGGGACCTTGGAGACGACCTCGATCTTGCCGCCCAGGTGCAGCAGGAAGGTCCGGTCGCTGACCTTGCGCACGTGCACGTCCTCGACGGCGTCCAGCGCGGCGACCACCTCCTCGGAGTGCGCGGCGTCCGCGGCCGAGCAGGTGACGTCCACGGTCAGCCCGTCCGAGCGGGACTCGACGACGTCGATCGCGGTCACCGCCCCGCCGGCGGAGCCGACCGCGGTGGCGATCCGGCCGATGGTCGCCGGGTCGCCGTCGGCGGAGAGCCGGACGGTGATCGAGTAGGACGCCGAGGTGACGGGTCCGCGGGCCGGCGGCGCCGCCGGCGTCTCGGCGGGCGTCTGGGCTGGGGTCTGGGTGTCGGTGCTCATCGCACCGGCGATCCTCCCCAGCCCGACGGCCCCGGTCCACCCCCGGGGCGCCGACCGTTGCGACCGATACCCGACAGGGCCCGACTAGTTTGCGTCGCTGACTAGTGCTAGCTAGCCTCTAGTCATGACCGAGGACGACGTACCCACCGAGTGGCTGCGGGCGGTGCTGCCCCTGGCGGTGCTGGCCGTGGTGGCCGAGGAGGAGACCTACGGCTACGCGGTCGCCCAGCGGCTGCAGGCCGGCGGGCTCGGCGCGGTCAAGGGCGGGACGCTCTACCCGGTGCTCAACCGGCTGGAGGCCGAAGGCCTGCTCACGTCGTCCTGGCGCGAGGGCGTGGGCGGTCCCGGCCGCAAGTTCTTCGCCGTCACCGCCGCCGGCCGCGACTCCCTGGACCGCCGGTCGGCGGCCTGGCACACCTTCACCGAGCGGGCCGGCGGCCTGCTCCCGGACCCGAGGAGCACCCGATGACCACAACCCCCGACACCATCACCGCCTACCGCGAGTCCCTCGTGCTGCACCTGCGGCTGCAGGAGGTCCCGCCGGACCGGATCGGCGAGATCGTCGCCGAGGTCGAGAGCCACGTCGCCGACACCGGCGAGGACCCCACCGAGGCCTTCGGCACCCCGCGCGACTACGCGGCCGGCCTCACCGACGAGCACCGCAAGCCGCCGTGGTGGTGGACGACGACCACCCTGGTGCTCGCCGCGGCCGCTGGCTGGCTGATCGGCCAGGGCGCGTTCGCCCTCCTGCTGGACGAGCCGTACCTGGGCCGGTCGGGCTGGCTGTGGCTGGCCACCGGGCTGGTCCTCGGCGTCCCGCCGGCCTGGATGGTCGGCCGCCGGGCCCGCCAGGTGCTCGACCCCCGGACCGGGCAGCCGCTGGTGGCGACCCCCCGGTGGGCGCCGCTGGTCTTCTTCGCCATCCCGTTCGCCATCGTGCTGGTCGGCTGGGTCGCCATCGAGCTGGCCAACTGACCTCCCCCACCCCCGGCGTGGATCAGGTGGGACGACCACTGTGCATCCTCGGCCACCGACGTCGGCGGCCGAGGATGCACAGTGGTCGTCGGAGCTGATCCACGCCGCGGTGGCTCAGCCGAGCAGCAGGGCCCCGGCGTCGACGCGGGGGGACAGGGCGCGGGCCACCAGCGCGACCAGGACGACGACGGCGGCACCGAGCGCCGCGACGGTGACCGGCGTCGGTCCCCCGGCCGCGGCGATGGCCACCAGGCCCCAGACCACGGCGGCGACGAACGGCCCGGCCGCGACCCGGACCCGGAGCACCACGACGGTGCCGACCAGCGCGACGGCGACCATCGCGGCGACCGCCCAGACCTCCGAGGACGTCGTGGCCGGGTCGGCGCCGAGGGCGACACCGGTGTTGCCCACCTGGGCCACCGGGGCGACGGTCACCCAGCCCAGCAGCAGACCGGCGGTGGCGGCGGGCAGCACCCGGGCCCAGCCGCGCAGGTCGGCCCGCACGTCCTCGCGCTGCAGCCGGGCCAGGCCGACCGCGGCCGACGCCGTGATGACGAAGATCAGCACCTGGGTGACGTACTGCCAGACGCCGCCGAAGGGGTAGACGGTCTCCCAGACGGCGTTGCCGGCGAACGCGGCGGCCAGCGGCCATCCGGTCACCCGGTGCACCAGCCGGGTCCGCTGCGAGGGCAGGGCCTGGTAGACCGCCCAGCCCAGCGAGCCCAGGAAGATCAGGCCCCAGATGCTGAACGCGTAGCCGGCCGGGGTGACCAGCGAGCGGGCGCCGTCGCTGACGTCGCCGACGCTGCGGCCCGACAGTGCCGAGCCCAGCGGGCTGCCGACCACCTGGGCCACGGCGGCCAGCACCACGACGACCACCCGGGTGGTGTCCCGGCCGCCCGCGGTGGGGTCGGCCGCGTGCCGGCTGGACGCGTCCTGCAGGCGTGTGCTGGTCATGATCTGCTCCTCCTGCACCTCGACGGTGCGGCCTCTCGACGACGAGGTCTCTCTACCGTGGAAACATCTGGTGCACACCCGCAGGCGGAGGTGATCGTGGACGCGACCCAGCGCGAGGTGGTGCTGCTGCTGCGCGAGGTCTCGGTCGCCAGCAACCGGACGGCGGCGGTGTTCGGGGAGACCCACGACCTGCACCGCACCGACCTGGACGCGCTCGCGGTGGTGGTCGGCGCCTCGATGGGCGGGGTGCAGATGACCCCCGGCCGGCTTGCCACCGAGCTGCGGCTGTCCTCGGCGGCCACCACCGCCCTGGTCGACCGGCTCGAGCGGGCCGGGCACCTGGTGCGCGAGCGCAGCACGACCGACCGCCGGCAGGTCGTGCTCCGGGTGCAGGACCGCGCCCGCGAGCTGGCCCGCGAGTTCTTCACCCCGATGGCCGACGACGTCGGCGCGGTGCTGGCCGACATGAGCGAGGACGACGTCGCGGTCGTCGCCCGCTTCCTCCGCCGGGCCGTGGCCGCACTGGGCCCGGGGGAGCCGGACTAGGGCATGTCTCCAAAGACTCTGGTCCAGATGGTCATGGCTCGTAAGACGGCGCCGCCGCGGTAGACGATGGCGAGCTTGTCGTAGCGGGTGGCCAGGGCGCGCCACTGCTTGACGGTGTTGAAGTTGCGCTCGACGACGTTGCGATCGCGGTAGAGCACCGGGTCGAAGGCCGGTGGCCGCCCACCGGCTGAGCCTCGGCGTTTGCGGTTGCGGATCTGGTCGCTGGGCTCGGGGATGACGGTCTGGATGCCGCGGGCGCGCAGCGCATGGCGGTGCGCCCGGGCGGAGTAGGCCTTGTCGGCCAGCACCGCCGTCGGGCGGGTGCGGGGTCGCCCGCGTCCGGGGCGGGCCACCTTCAGCCGGGCCATCAGCTGGGGGAAGACCGGGGAGTCGTTGGCCTGCCCGGGGCCGACGAGGACGACCAGCGGGCGGCCGTCATGGTCGACCAGCGCGTGGATCTTGGAGGACAACCCGCCGCGGGAGCGCCCGATCGCGTGATCAGCCGGCTCGTCGTACAAGCCCTGGAACTGGGCGTCTACCGCGCGCAGTCCGCCGGCGAGCAGCTGATTCTTGTCATTCGGCTGAGCCCCCCGCGCTCCCAATGGACTCCGCGGTGACCTCCGCAGCAGTCCCAGCAGCGGGATCGGGGCGCTCCCCGCGGGGCAAGTTGGTGGCGTGCTGATGGGCCCGGTTGATCGTGGAATCCACGCTGACCACCCAGTCGACCGCACCGACGGCATCGGCCTTCGCTACCAGTGCCTGGTGCACCAGATCCCAGGTGCCATCACCGGAGAACCGGCGGTGCCGCTTCCACACCGTCTGCCACGGACCGAACTCCTCGGGCAGATCACGCCAGGCGATCCCGCACCGGTAGCGGTAGATCACGCCCTCCACGACCTGCCGATGATCCCGCATCGGCCGACCCCGACCCGAACGCTGCGGGGGCAACAACGGCTCCACCAACGCCCACTGCTCATCGCTCAGCAGCTGCTTCCTTGACACCCCGCCAGCCTCGCCCATCCCCGATCAAGACCTTTGGAGACACGCCCTAGCTGTTGCTCGTCATGACGTTGGTGACGCCGGCGTGGAGGCGTGAGGCGGGTGGTCG
>NZ_JBAPLV010000017.1:0-108817 GCF_037083865.1 Klenkia terrae
GTGGTGGTGGGGGGGGGGGTGGGGTGGGGTGGGTCAGTAGAGGAGGTCGGCGCAGGCTTCGCAGCTCTCCTCGTCGTCGCCGTCCCAGGCCTGGTCGAGGTCGACGCGGGCCAGGGCACCGCAGACGGCCACCTCGCAGGCGCCGTCCACCTCGGACGGGCTGCGGTGCAGCTCCACGGCGTGCCAGATGCCGGTGCTGCGGCCCTGGGCGGCAGCGAGGGTCAGGACGAGTTCGCTCATGCCCCCTGGTTCGGCGCGAGCGGACCACCCGAGCAGGGATGCGCAACACGAATCACCCGTCCGGGTTGGTCACTTGTGCACCATCAAGCTCAGGAACCCCCAGGTGGGGACGGCGTGTCACCGGCCCGTCCCGCCGTGCGGCCGGACCTCGAGCGTGGCAGCGTCGCGGTCATGGAGCTCACCAAGCACGGGCACGCCTGCGTCGTCCTCTCCGACGGCGACCGCCGGCTGCTGCTGGACCCGGGCGCGTTCACCGAGGAGGCGGCCTGGACCGGCGCCTCGGCGCTGCTCATCACCCACGAGCACTTCGACCACCTCGACGTCGAGCGCACCAAGCGCGCCCTCGCCGAGGACGGCGACCTGCAGGTGTGGACCAACCAGGCGGTCGCCGACCAGCTCGACGCCGGGGCGCAGGTACACGTGGTCGGCCAGGGCGACGCGTTCACCGCCGCCGGGTTCGAGGTCCAGGCCCACGGCGAGTGGCACGCGGTGATCCACCCCGACATCCCGCGGATCACCAACGTCGGCTTCCTGGTCGACGGCACGGTCTTCCACCCCGGCGACGCGCTGACCGTCCCCGGGACCGGTGTCGAGACCCTGCTGCTGCCCCTGCACGCCCCGTGGTCCAAGACCGGCGAGCTCGTGGACTACGTGCGCGAGGTGCAGCCGACCCGGTCCTACGCGGTGCACGACGGACTGCTCAACGACACCGGGCTGATGGTGGGCGCGAACTTCCTCGGCGAGAACGGCCCGGGCGTCCCCGGCAGCTACACCCGGCTCGCTCCTGGGGAGTCCGTCACCCTCTGATTCCCACGCCCCCGGGCGGGTAGTGCCTGGTCATGGCTGCCGAGGACTACGACATCGAGGACCAGGGCGACCAGCAGTACGTCGTCCGCATGACCGACGGCGAGGAGGACGTCGAGGCCTGGTTCCACGTGACACCGGACGTCGCCCAGCAGCTCGGCGTCGCACCGGGTGACGAGGCCGACCTGGTCGCGGCCACCGTCGACTTCCTGCGCACGCACCAGGACGTCGCCGACTTCCCCTCGATCGTCGAGATCGAGGACGTGCTGGCCAGCTACCCCGACTACGAGGAGGCCGTCACCACGCGCCGGTGAGCCGGGGGGCCAGCCACCGGGCGACCGCGAGGTACTTCTCGTCCGCGTGGTTGTCCACGCAGTGGTCGCCGTCGTGCCACTCCTGCCAGGTCTTGTCCGCCGACCCGGCCAGGTCGTGCACCTCGCGCGCGTTGGCCACCTTGAACACCGCGTCCCGCCGGCCGTGCTGCACCAGCAGCGGGCAGGTGAGGCCGGCCAGGGTGGCGGCGTCGAGCTCGAGGTCGTCCATCAGCGAGCGGGAGGCCTCGGGGTCCAGCCCCAGCATCGCCTGCACCTTGGCCAGGAACCGCGGGAAGCGGGTGTGCGTCTCGGCCGGGCGGACCGTGCCCCCGGTGACCACGCAGGCGGCGACCCGCGGGTCCTGGGCGGCCAGCAGCGCAGCCAGGTGGCCGCCCATGCTGTTGCCCCACACGGCCACCCGGTCGCCCAGCCGCTCGTCGGCCAGCACGTGGGTGACCGCGGCCGACAGCGCCAGCCGGACGTCGCGGTCCAGGTGGAGCCCGCCCAGCACCCGGGTCTCGCCCTGGCCGGGGGCGTCGAGCAGGAACAGCGCCACCCCGCGGTCGCGGACCAGCTCGGCACCGGCGGCGTACTCCTCGCGCCAGGCGTCGATGCCGCCCAGCACCACGACCACCGGCGGGCGGACCACCCCGGCCGGGCGCAGCAGCCACCCGCGCAGGCTGCGCCCGCGCCACGGCACCTCGACGTGCTCGGCCGGCGGGTCGAGCAGGGCGCCGGCCCGGCCGAACGCCTCGACGAGGTCGCGGTAGAGCGACCGCTTGGCCGGCCCGTCCTCCAGCGGCACCTGGCCGAAGCTGTAGCAGGCCGCCGCGCGCAGGAACCTCTCCCGCGCGGTCTGCCGGTCCCCGGCCTCGATGGCGGCCATCGCGGCGCGGGTCTGCCGGCGGGCCAGCCGGGCCGCCACCTCCGACCACGGGGTGCCGGCGGACACCCCGGCGTGCAGCTCGTCGGCGTCGGTGGCCTGCATCCCGTTGCCCACCATGCGGTGCCGCGGCATGGCCCGGGTCAGGGCGGCCGCGGCCCGCTGCCACTCGAGTGCGTGCGCCGTCACACCGGTCCAACGCACCGGCCGCGCTGCGGTTCCCCGCGAGGTCAGACGGCCGCGGCGAGGTGCTCCGGCAGCCGGTCGAGCTCGCTGTCGACGGTCCGGCGCACCAGCCGGGCCATCGCCTTGCGCTGCACGAAGCGCATCAGGGCCGACCCGCCGACCGGCTCGTGGGTGACGGTGATCGTCACGTCGGTGCCGTCGGCCCCGCCCTTGCCGGCGTCGGCCAGCTCGATCCGCGTCGTCCACGTCTCGGGCGTCAGCTCCAGCCGGGTGACGACGACGCGGGCCGGCGTCCACTCCACGATGGTGCCCTTCGGCGCGCCCGCCGGCGGCGGCGTCCCCTCGGCAAGCTCGCCGGGCACGCAGACGAACGTCGTCCCCTTGCGGGTCGGGCCGGAGACCACGTAGGACACCTCGCACACCGCGCAGTACGGGTGCAGGACGGCGAGGGCCCGCCAGACGTCCTCGCGGCGGTCGGGCACCCGGCGGGTGCCGCTGGCCGTGGTGCTCATCGCCCGTTCACCGAGACCTCGAACTCGACCTGGCTGACGTCGGGCCGCAGCCGGGAGAACGAGTGCACCAGCGGGTTGCCGTACCCGTCGTGCACGGTCGTGCGCACCACCAGCAACGGTGAACCGGCGACCACCTGCAGCACCTCGGCCTCCTCAGCGCCGGCGGTGCCGACGTCCACGACGATGCGCGCGCGGGCGAGGTCGGCCTCGTACTCCCGGCGCAGGAACTCGTACAGCGACCCGTGGCCGAAGTCCTCGGTCGCGGCCTTCGGGTAGTCCTCGGCGGGCAGGAACGACCGCACGACGTGGTTGGGCTGCCCGTCGACCGACCGCAGCCGCACCAGCTCGACGACCTGGTCGGCGGGCTCGAGCCGCAGCTCGGCCGCGACCGCCGGCGGGACGGCGAGCACCTGCTGGCCGAGCACCGTGGTGCCGACCTGGGCGCCCTGCTCGGTCATCACCGAGTGGAACCCGGCGATCCGGTGCACGAAGCTCTCGCGGTACTCGTGCCGGATGCCCGGCCGGGTCACGTAGGTGCCGCGGCCCTGCTCGCGCACCAGGTGGCCGTCGGCCACCAGCCCGTCGACGGCCCGCCGCAGCGTGATGCGGCTGACCCCGTACTCCTCGCAGAGCACGGGCTCCGGCGGGAGGAGGGTGTGCTCGGGCAGGTCGGCGACCCGTCGACGCAGGTGCTCACGCACCGCCAGGTATTTCGGACCGGCGTCCGGGCTCACTCGCGTCCCTCCGGCTCGGTCACCACTGAAAGGTACTCGATCGGCAGACGTCTAGACGTCATGACCAATCGCCGGGCCACCGGATGGGCTCTGGCCAGCGCGTTCCGGCAGCGCTAGCCTTCCGGACACATTCGTTCCGGCCGAGGAGGGTGTCGTGCTGACCGGTGCACCTCCGTTGCCGCCGCGGCCCGTGGGCAGACCCCGGGACCCGGCCCTCGACGTCGCGATCCTCGCCGCCGCGCTGGACCTGCTGGGCGAGGGCGGGCTGGAGACCTGCGCCCTGGACGCCGTGGCCCGGCGGGCCGGGGTGGGCAAGGCGACGATCTACCGCCGCTGGCCCAGCAAGGACGCCCTGGTGCGCGATGCCTTCGGCAGCACCGCCCCGGACCTCCTGCCCGCCGAGGACCACGGCTCGCTGACCGCGGACACCACCGCCCTGCTGACCGCCCTCGCCGCGGCGCTGCGGTCCCCCCGGGCCCTGGCCTGGCGGCGCACGGTGCCGGCGCTCGGCCCGGACTCCCCGCTGCTGCCGCTGCTGCCCCGCGGCCCGGTGGGTGAGTGGTCCGACGCCGTCCGGGCGCTGGTGGTCCGGGCCGAGCAGCGGGGCGAGGTGCCACCGGGCACGTTCCCCGTGCTGGCCCTGCGCGCCGCCTGCGCGGTGCTGGTCGAGCGCTGGCTCACCGGCGGTGGTGCCGAGGACGCCGACGGGCTCGATCTGGTCGCCGAGCTCACGGACGTGCTGGTGCGGCCCAACCTGGCGGGCTGACCTGCGACGACCCGCCGCCGGATCTGCCCACGTGCCACGATGTGCAGGTGGCAGGACGAGACTGGCGAGCTCAGAAACGCGACGCCACCCGTCGCCGCCTGACCGCCGCGGCCTTCGCGGTCTTCGACGAGCGCGGCTACGACGCGGTCTCCGTCGCCGAGATCGCACACGCCGCCGGGGTCTCGGTGCCGACGTTCTACGCCTACTTCCGCACCAAGGAGCACGTCGTCCTGCCCGACCAGGACGCGCTCTGGATCGGCGACCACTTCAGCCGGCAACCCGCCGACCTGCCCCTCACCGAGCGCATCCGGCGCGGTCTGCGGGCGATGACCGACGACCTGCCGCCCGAGGTCCTCGCCGAGCTGCTGTCCCGCTGGTCGATGGTGCTCGCCTCCCCGGCGCTCCTGCTGCGCGCCGCGGACCGGCAGCACGCCTCCACGACCGTGCTGGGCGACCAGCTGGGGATCGACCTCACCACGTCCGAGGGGGCCGCCGACGTGGTGGTGATCGCGGCCTGCCTGACCGCGGCGACCACGGCCTTCGTGCGCTGGGCGGCCACCGGCGGCGAGCGCGTGCTCGGTGACCTGCTCGACGAGGCCTTCGCCGCCCTCCGCTCGATCTAGCCCGCCGGGCGCAGCTCGATCACGGTGATCTCGGGGCGGGCGCCCACCCGCATCGGCGGGCCCCAGTACCCGGCGCCGGACGTCACGTAGAGCTGGGTGTCGCCCTGCCGGGACAACCCCTCCACCGCCGGCTGGTCCAGCAGGACGCCGTAGTCGAAGGGCCACAGCTGCCCGCCGTGGGTGTGCCCGGACAGCTGCAGGTCGACCCCGGCGGCCCGGGCCTGCTCCACCTGCACCGGCTGGTGGGCCAGCAGCACGACCGGGACGGCGTCGTCCCGCCCGTCCAGCGCCGCGTCCAGGTTCGCGCCGTGCCCGGCCAGCCCGGAGGCGGCCGCCGTCCGGTCGTCGATGCCGGCCAGGTCGAAGGTCGCCCCGCCGCGGCCCAGCGCGACCCGCTCGTTGCGCAGCACGTCGATGCCCAGGCCGGACAGGTGGGTGAGCCAGGCGTTCGTGTCCACGAAGTACTCGTGGTTGCCGGTGACGAAGTAGGCGCCGTCCCGGCTGACCAGGTCCCCGAGCGGGGCGGCGTCCTCGCGCAGCTCGTCGACCTCGCCGTCGACCAGGTCACCGACGATCGCCACCGCGTCGGGGGACTGCGCGTTGACCATCTCGACCAGCCGCTCGAACCGGCGCCCGCCGTAGGTGGCGGACAGGTGGCCGTCGGAGAAGGTGACGATCCGGTAGCCGGCCAACGAGGGGTCCAGGCCGGCCAGCGCGATCGGCACCCGGCGCACCACCGGCGCGGAGTTGGCCGCCCACACCCCGTACCCGGCCGTGCCGACCGCGGCCACGCCGGCGGTGACCGCCAACGACCGGGCCAGGAACAACCGGCGCGGGACGTCGGCCGGCTCGCGCTGCGCGGCCGGCTCCGGCGCCGGCTCGGACGCCGAGGCAGGGACGGCGGAGACGTCGGCGGCGGGGGCCGGCCGGCGGCGCTGCACCGCCCGGAGCACCCAGCGCACCGGCTCGAGCACCAGCAGCGCCAGGAAGGCGTAGAACGCCACGCCCAGCCAGGTGTAGCCGACCCAGTCCAGCGGCGCCTGCACGTCCAGCGGCAGGGAGCGGCGACCCAGCACCGCCGCGGTGGGCAGCAGCGCCAGCACCACGGTGAGCCCGGTCAGCAGGCGACGGGTGCGGCCGGGCCGCGTGGTGCTGCGCACGAGCCGGAACCACAGCCAGCCGTGCAGCAGCACCATCGCGAGCCCGACGACGGCACCGAAGGCGATCACGGTGCCATTGTCATCGCTCGCCGGCGACGCCGTTCAGCACGGGCCCCAGCGAGGGCCACAACGCCCAGAAGTCCCGCTCGGCCTGCATCGCGCGGGCCTCCTCCAGGGCGTGCAGCCGGCCGAAGGTCCAGGCGTTATCCCCCGCGCCGAACGCGGCCAGGCCCAGGGTGCGGCACAGCTCGCGGGTGACCACGGTGTCCTGCCGGTCGCCCAGCACGTCCTGCAGCTGCTTCATCGCGTCCACGACACCCATGACGGCGCCGTTCTTCTTCGTCCCGTCCAGCACCGGGGCGGCGACCTCGGCGGTGTAGCGCACCCGCTTGCCGGCCTTGCGCACCTCGTGCAGGGCCAGCTCGTAGGGGCTCTCGACGGCTTCGGACCCGGCACCCTCGGGCTCGGCGAACTCGGCGTCCTCGGCGGTGTCCACGAGCTTCCGCAGCCGCTTCACCGTGTGCCGCAGGACGTCGGCCACCACGTCGGCGGCCGGCTCGGCGGCGCGCTCGGCCAGCGGCGGCTGGGCGACCAGGGCGTGCAGGGTGTCCAGCAGGGTCAGGTAGCGCGGGGTGCTCAGCGCGGCCACGGCGTGACCGGTGCCGGCGGTCTCGCCCTGCAGCTCGGCCTGCTGCAGCCGGGCGGCCACCGGGCCCAGCACGAACTCCACCGGCTGGGCGGCGACCAGCTCGCGCAGGTGCTCCAGGGACACCTCGGCGTCCCGGGTGCCCGACAGCTCCTGGCCCAGCCACTGCAGCTCGTCGCGGACGGCGTCGGTGCGGGTGCGGTCCAGCACGGGCCGGTAGGCGGCCAGGACGCTGCGCAGCCGGCGGGAGGCGACGCGCACCTGGTGCACGCCGTCGGGGACGTCGGTGCGCACCATCAGGTCCGCGCGCTGCAGGGCGGTCAGCTGCTCGGCGAGCGCCGCGACGACGACCTCGCCGGCCTTCGGGATCGCGGCCAGGCGGGCCCGCTCCGCGGCCTCCGCCGCGGCGGCCTTCTCCGCCTTCTTCGCGGCCTTCTTCTCCGCCTTCACCGCGGCGGCCGCGTCCTCGGCGGCCTTCGCCCGGCGGGCGATCTCCTTGGCGCGGGCCTTCTTGCCCTCGGGCAGCGGCTCCTCGACCACGGGCTCGGGGACGACGTCGTCCTCGGTGTCGTCCTCGTCGGGCTCGTCGTCGGCCTCGTCCTGCACGGTGGCCGGCGGCGGGCCGGCCAGCCGGTCGGCCAGCACGCGGGTCAGCTTGGCCGCCGACGCCGACGGGCGGGCGCCGGAGACCACCAGCTCGGCGCCGACCGCACCGAGCAGCTCCTCGTCGCCGTCCACCAGCTCGACCTCGACCTCGCGCCAGGTGGTGACCACCGCGGCCTCCCCGGCGGCGGCCGGCAGCGCGGTGCCGGTGACCTGGTCGTCGGCGACCTCGGCCAGCACCCGGCCGTCCTCGGCCAGCAGCGTCACCAGGGTGCGCCGGGTGTGCAGGGTGGCGACCTGCGCGGCCGGGGCCCGCCGGACGACGCCCAGCACCGGGGCCAGCACCGCACGCGGCGGCGCCTTGACCGCCCGGCCGAGCGGGGACTGCAGCTCGCGCCGCGCACCGGCCGCGGCCGGCAGCTTGAGGTGCCAGCCCTCGTCGGTGCCGCCGGTGCGCCGCCGCAGGGTGATCTTCGCCTTCGCCAGCCGCAGGTCGGCGGTGTCGAAGTAGGTGGCGGCCAGCTCGTGCACGACGGGGGCGCCGACCGAGGCCACCCCCGGGACGCCGCTGAGGTCGGGCAGCACGAACGTCTCCTCGACGTCGTACTTGCGCTCGATCTCGGTGTGCTCGGTCGCCACGGTGCATCCACTCCTGCTCGACGTACGGGTTGAGGTGCGCTTTCTACCTCAGCGAGGTGAACAACCCCCTGTGGTCGATCATGGTCCCGGTGGAACCCGTGCGGCGCGACCTCCTGCCCCTGGCCGTGGCCACCCCGTGGGCGGTGTGCGCCGCGCTGCGGGTGACGGGGTACGAGCGGGGCTGGCCGCTGGTCCCCGCGATGTCCTTCGTGCCCTACGCGGCCGCGTCGTCGGTGCTCCCGCTCGCCCTCGCGGTGGCCCGCCGCTCCCCCGCCGCGACCCTGCTCTCGGCGACGGCGGCCGGGGTGCTGGCCGGGGTGACGCTGGCCCGCGCCCGGGTCTCGCCGGTGCGCACCGACGGCGCCCGGGTGCGGATCGTGTCGGCGAACCTGCTGCACGGCCGGGCCGACCCCGCCGCCGTCGTCGAGCTGGTCCGCTCGCTGGACGCCGATGTGCTGTGCCTGGTGGAGCTGACCCCGACCGCCGACGAGCGGTTGCGCGCCGCCGGGCTGCGCGACCTGCTGCCCACCGAGCACGTGCGCGGGCACCGGCCCGGTGCCCCGCCGGCGGCCGGCGGGGCGGTCTGGACCCGGCTGGAGGTGCTGGACCGCGGCGGCGCGCCGGGCCGGTTCGAGCAGCCCGTCGTCCGGCTCGCCGTCCCCGGCGGCCCCGACCTCGAGGTCACCGCCGTGCACACCGACCCGCCGATGTCGGTGGGCCGGACCGCGCGCTGGGAGCGCGAGATGGCCGCCCTGCCCTCGACCGGGGACGACGTCCTGCGGGTGCTGGCCGGGGACTTCAACGCCACCCGCGACCACGGCGCGTTCCGGCGCCTGCTCGCCCGCGGGTACGCCGACGCCGCGACGCGGGCCGGCCAGGGCCTGGTGCACACCTGGACGCCGGAGACCCGGCCGCAGCCCCGGCTGACCATCGACCACGTGCTGGCCGACCGGCGGATCGGCGTCGCGTCGTTCACGGTGCACGACCTGCCCGGCAGCGACCACCGGGCCGTGGCCGCGGAACTGGTGCTGCCGGCCCGGTAGGGCGGAGGATCTGCCGGTGCGCGCGCTCGAGGTCCTCGTCGTCGTCGGGGTGCTGGTGCTGGCCGGGACCGTGCTGGCCCGCCGGCTCCGGCTCCCCCCTCCCCTGGTCCTGCTGGCGCTGGGCACCGTGGTCGGGTTCCTGCCCGGCGTCGGCGGGGTCGAGATGCCCCCGGACGTCGTCCTCTTCCTGTTCCTCCCCGCGCTGCTGTACTGGGAGTCGCTGACCATCTCGCTGCGCCAGATCCGGGCCGACCTGCGGGTGATCAGCCTGATGTCGGTCGGGCTGGTGCTGGTCACCGCCGGCACGGTCGCCGTGGTGGCGCACGCGCTGGGGCTGTCCTGGCCGATGGCCTTCGTGCTCGGCGCGGTGCTGGCCCCGACCGACGCGACGGCGGTGTCCACCGTGGCCGGTCTGCTCCCCCGCCGGGCCCGCACCCTGCTGCGCGCGGAGAGCCTGGTCAACGACGGCACCGCCCTCGTGATCTTCGGCGTCGCGGTCGGGGTGGCCGTGGGCACCCTGGACGTCGGGCCGGCCGGGATCGCGTGGCGGCTGGTCGGGTCCTACGCCGGGGGCATCGCCGTCGGCCTGGCACTGGCGTTCCTGGTCGTCGAGGTGCGCCGCCGGCTGCACGACGCCCGGCTGGAGAACGTGATGAGCGTGCTCACCCCGTTCCTGGCCTACCTGCCGGCCGAGCTGATCCACGCCTCCGGGGTGGTCGCGGTGGTGACCTGCGGGCTGACTCTCACCCAGATCGCCTCGCGGGTGATCTCCGCCCGGGCCCGCGTGCAGTCGGCCGGGTTCTGGACGCTGACCACGTTCCTGCTCAACGGGTCGCTGTTCGTCCTGGTCGGCCTGGAGCTGCACGCCGTGGTCGAGGGCCGGTCGGCCGCCGAGCTGTGGACCGGGGTCGCCGCCACGCTGTGGGTGTCGCTCACCGTGGTGGCCACCCGCCTGCTGTGGGGCAACACGCTGCCCTACGTCATCCGGGCGCTGGACCGTCGTCCCCAGCAGCGGCTGCGGCGGGTCGGCTTCCGCGGCCGGCTGCCCACCCAGTGGGCCGGGTTCCGCGGTGCGGTGTCGCTGGCCGCCGCGTTGGCCGTGCCGACGACGACCGCCGCCGGCGGTCCGCTGGAGGGCCGGGACCTGGTGCTGCTGGTGACCTTCGGCGTCATCGTGGTCCTGCTGGTGGTGCAGGGGCTGACCCTGCCGGCGGTGATCCGGTTCTCCCGGCTGCAGCAGGACCCGGCCGAGGAGGAGGAGCGGCTGCTCGCCGAGCGCGAGATGACCCGGGCCGGCGCCGAGGCCATCGACGGCCGGGCCGCCGAGATCGGTGCACCCGAGGCCGTCGTGGAGCGGGTGCGGGAGGCCTACGAGACCCGGATCCGGCAGCAGCACCTGGAGGAGGTGCTCGCCGACGGCCGGGTCACCGACCCCGACCACCGGGCCGCCAAGCGCCGGGTGCTGGACGAGGCCGCCGTCGAGCAGCGGCTGCGGCTGGCGCTGCTGGCCGACAAGCGGGAGGCGGTGGTCCGGCTGCGCGACGAGCACACCATCGACGACATCGTCATGCGCCGGCTGATGGCCCAGCTGGACGTCGAGGAGGTCCGCCTCCTGGGCGTCGAGGCCGACGACTGATGGAAGAAGGACCTACCTCCTCCCCACGCCACGCTGCGCGCGCCGCGGTCCCCTGGAGGCAGGCCGGGTCAGAGCCTGTCCTGCAGGAAGGGGAACTGCTGACGCACGCGGGCGACCTCGGCCGGGTCGACGTCGGCGAGCAGCACCGCCTCGCCGTCGCCGGCCTCGGCCAGCAGCTCGCCCTGCGGGCCGACGACGACGCTGTCCCCGCAGTGCTCGGTGCCGTCGCCGGCGGTGCCCACCCGGTTGACCCCGACCACGTAGGCCTGGTTCTCGATCGCCCGGGCCCGCAGCAGGGTCTGCCAGTGCACCCGGCGGGCGGCGGGCCAGTTGGCCGGCACCAGGTAGAGGTCGGTGTCCGGGGCCAGCGCCCAGAACTCGTCGGCGAAGCGCAGGTCGTAGCAGACGAACAGGCTCACCCGCAGGTCACCGACCTGCACGGTCAGCGGCGCCATCCCGGCCCGGAAGCGCTCGTGCTCGCCGGCGTAGGTGAACGGGTGCACCTTGCGGTAGCGGTGCAGCTCCCCGCCCGGGCCGGCCAGCACGAACGCGTTGTGCGGCAGGGTCTCCCCCGCCGCGACCTCCGCGCTGGAGCCGCCCACCCAGACGCCGTGCCGCCGGGCCTGCTCCGCCAGCCACGTCGCGCTCGACCCGCCCTCGGGCTCGCCGATGCCCGGGGTCATCGAGAACCCGGTGGAGAAGGTCTCCGAGAGCACCACCAGCCCGGCGCCCTCGTCGACCGCCCGGGCGACCGGTCCGGCCAGCGCGGCGTGGTTGGCCGCCCGGTCCTCCCAGACGATGTCGTGCTGGACCGCGGCGACCCTCATGCGGACAACCTCCCGACGGCCTCGGCGAGGACCTCGTCGCGCTTGCAGAACGCGAACCGGACGAGGTCGAGCCCCAGCTCGGCGTGCTCGGCCAGGTAGAACGCGGACATCGGGACGGCGACCACCCCGACCCGGTGCGGCAGCTCCCGGCAGAACTCCAGCCCGTCCCCGGGCACCCGCACGGTGGCGAAGTAGGTGGCCTGCGGGGAGACGACGGGCAGCCCGGCCGCCGCGAGCCCGGCGACCAGCAGGTCGCGCTTGCGCTCCAGGTCGGCCGCCAGCTGCCCGAAGTAGCTGTCCGGCAGGCCGAGACCGGCGGCGATCGCCGGCTGGAACGGGCCGGCGTTGACGTAGGTGAGGAACTGCTTCGCCGTCCGGACGCAGGTCACCAGCTCGGCCGGACCGCACACCCAGCCGACCTTCCAGCCGGTGGTGGAGAACGTCTTGCCGCCGCTGGAGACGACCAGCGTGCGCTCCCGCATGCCGGGCAGCTCGGCGAGGGAGACGTGCTGGGACCCGGAGAACACCAGGTGCTCGTAGACCTCGTCGGTCACCACGAGGAGGTCGTGCTCGCGGGCCACCTCGGCCACCAGCTCGAGCTCGGCCCGGTCGAACACCTTGCCGGTCGGGTTGTGCGGGGTGTTGAGCAGCACCAGCCTCGTGCGCGGCCCGACCGCGGACCGCAGCTCGGCGGGGTCGAAGGTCCACGGGTCGGCGCCCACGCCGTCGGTGACCGGGGGCCGCAGCGGCACCGGGACGGCGACCGCCCCGGCCATCGCGATCCCGGCCGCGTAGCTGTCGTAGAGGGGCTCGAAGACCACGACCTCGTCACCGGGGTCCAGCAGGCCCAGCAGCGCCCCGGCCAGGGCCTCGGTGGCCCCGGCGGTCACCAGCACCTCGGTGTCGGGGTCGTAGGCCAGGCCGCGGAAGCGCTGCACGTGGGCGGCGACCGCCTCGCGCAGCACCGGCAGCCCCGGGCCCGGCGGGTACTGGTCCAGCGGGGTGCCGATCGCGGCCCGGGCGACGTCGAGGACCTCGGGCGGGCCGGGGGTGTCCGGGAAGCCCTGGCCCAGGTTGACCGAGCCGGTGGCCACCGCCAGTGCGCTCATCTCGGCGAAGACCGTCGTCCCGAAGCCCTGCAGGCGCGCGGCGAGGTGCGGGGTGCTCACGCCGGCGAGCCTCCCAGACCCGCGCCGCGGTCCGGGTGCACCCGGGCCAGGACGTCGGGCGGCACCACCCAGGGACGGTCGGGGTAGCGGTCGAGGACCACCGTGACCTTGGACCGGCCGAGGGAGGCGACCCGCCCGACCTCGCCGCCCAGGTAGGCCGGGACGCCGCGCCGGGTGCGGGTCGGGGCGATCCGGACCCGGTCGTCGACGGCGATCGGGTCGCCGCGGTAGTCCACGAAGTCGCCCACCCCGTCGAGTCTGACCCCTCCGTGTGCGCGACGGGCGCCGCGGGTGTGCACTCGGGGGATGACGACGTCCACCGCGACCCTGGTCGACGAGCTGCGCAGCGCCCTCCCCGACGGCCGGCTGGTCGAGGACCCGGAGGTGGCCGCCTCCTACCGGCACGACGAGGCCGAGTGGGCGCCGTACGGCACGCCGCTGGCCGTCGTCCGGGCGCGCAGCGCCGCCGACGTCCAGGTCGTGGTGCAGGCCTGCCTGCGGCACGGGGTCCCGCTGGTGACCCGGGGCGCGGGCACCGGGCTGTCCGGCGGGGCGAACGCGGTCGAGGGCTGCGTGGTGCTCAGCACCGAGCAGATGACCGCGGTGCTCGAGGTCGACCCGGTCGAGCGGCTGTGCGTCGTGCAGCCCGGCGTGGTCAACGACGACCTGCGGGCGCACGTGGCCGGCTTCGGCCTCTGGTACCCGCCGGACCCGGCGTCCTCCCCCTGGTCGACGATCGGCGGCAACGTGGCCACCAACGCCGGCGGGCTGTGCTGCGTGAAGTACGGCGTCACCCGGGACTTCGTGCTCGGCATGGAGGTGGTGACCGGCACCGGCGAGGTGGTCCGGCTGGGCCGCCGGACGGCGAAGGGCGTGGCCGGCTACGACCTGACCGGCCTGATGGTCGGCAGCGAGGGCACGCTGGGCGTCGTCACCGAGGTCACCCTGCGGCTGCGGCCGGCCCGGCTGCCCGAGCACACCGTGGCCGGGTACTTCGACTCCGTGGTCGCGGCCGGGGAGGCGGTGCGGGCGGTCGGCGCCGCGGGCCTGACGCCGTCCGCGTTGGAGCTGGTGGACCGGCACTGCCTGGCCGCCGTGGACGCCTGGAAGAACATGGGCCTGTCCACCGAGGCGCAGGTCGTGCTGCTGGGCCGCACCGACGCCCCCGGCGCGGCCGGCGAGGCCGAGGCGGACGCGCTGCTGGCCTGCTTCGAGTCCGCCGGGGCCACCTGGGCCGCGCGCTCGACCGACCAGGAGGAGGCCGACGCGCTCTTCGCCGCCCGGCGGCTGGCCTACCCGGCGCTGGAGCGGCTGGGCCCGGTGCTCACCGAGGACGTCTGCGTGCCGATCGCCGCGGTGCCCGCCGTGCTGGGCCGGATCGAGGAGATCGCGCTCGCGCACGACGTGCTGATCGCCAACATCGCGCACGCCGGCGACGGCAACCTGCACCCTCTGATCATCACGCCGCCCGGCGACGAGCCCGCCCGTGCCCGCGCCCAGCTGGCCTTCGAGGAGATCATCACCGCCGCGCTGGCCGTCGGCGGCACCGTCACCGGCGAGCACGGCGTCGGGCTGCTCAAGCGCCCCGGGCTGGCCGACGAGGTGGGCCCGGCGGTGATGGCGATGCAGCGCGCGGTCAAGCAGGCCCTGGACCCCGCCGGCATCCTCAACCCCGGCAAGGTGGTCTAGGCCGGCTCGAAGCGGACGGCGCGGGTGGCCGGGTCGGCCGCGGTCAGCCGCACCCGGACCCGGTCGCCGGGGGTCAGCCTGCCGTCGCAGCGGGCCTGCACGGCCAGGTCGGTGAGGACGACGGTCGACCGCTTCTCCTCGGTGTCCAGCACCACGGCGTCGAACACCTCGCCCACCCGGCCGGCCAGCAGCGTCGCCTCGACCAGGTCCACCACGGCGCGCTCGACGGCGTGCGTGCGCCGGTCGGAGGCGGCCATCAGCGCGGGCAGCTCGGGCAGCGCCGCCCGCAGCTCCGCCGAGGGCTGCCCGCCGGCGGCCAGGGCCAGGCAGACCTCGGTGCCGAACCGGTCGACCAGCCGGCGCAGCGGCGCGGTGACGTGGGCGTAGGGCCCGCCGACGCCGCCGTGCCCCGGCTCGGCCGGCGGGGTGCCGTCGAAGGCGGTGTAGGCCGCGCCGCGCAGCAGCGACGCCGCGGCGTCGAGGAAGGCGGCATGCCGGGGCTGCGCGGGGTCCAGCCCGGCGATGACCTCGCCGGGGGTGGCGCCGTCCGGCCAGTCGACGCCCAGCCCGGGGGCCAGCCGGCGCAGCGCGGCGATCGCGCCGGGGTCGGCCGGCGGCAGGGTCCGGAGCACGCCGACCCCGCCGTCGAGCATCAGCCGGGCGGCGCACCGGCCGGTGAGCAGCGAGATCTGCGCGTTCCAGTCCTCGACGTCGGACTGTCCGCGGAAGACGACGGTCCACCCGCCGTCCGGCCCGGCCTCGACCTCCTGGGACGGCGTGCCCAGCTCGATCGCCCCGCGGTCCCGGGCGCGGGCCTGCAGCAGCCGGCCGATCTCGGGCAGCAGCTCCAGCTCCGGCGGCACGTCGGCACCCACCGACGCGTAGTCCAGCTGCGCGCGGCTGCGGACCCGGGCCCGGCGCAGGTCGACCGCGGTGACCTCGCCCTCGGCGTCCAGGTCGATCGTCCACAGCGCCGCCGGGCGGAGCTCGCCGGGCAGCAGGCTGGCCGCGCCCTCGGACAGCTGCGGCGGGTGCAGCGGCGTCCGGCCGTCGGGGCAGTAGACCGTCTGGCCTCGGCGGCGGGCCTCGGCGTCGATCGCGCTGCCCAGCGGCACGAACGCCCCGACGTCGGCGATCGCGTAGGAGACCCGGTAGCCGCCGTCCGTGCGGGCCAGGTGCATCGCCTGGTCGAGGTCTCGGGCCCCGGGCGGGTCGATGGTCACCAGCGGCAGGTCGGTCGCGTCGTGCTCGGGCAGCGGCGGGTCGGCCGCCACCCGGTCGGCCTCGGCCAGCACCTCGGCCGGGAAGTCCGTCGGGACGTCGAACTCCGCCCGGACCGCGGCGAAGTCGAGGGGGGCGGAGTCGAGCGGGGCGGACACCTTCAGCACGCGAGCCACGGCGCCACGGTGGCACAGCGCGACGTTCCACGTGGAACGAGCGGGTGCCAGCCGGGTGCCGGCCGGGTATGCGGGCGGGGCAGGTAGACAGGCCCCATGCCCGAGGGACACATGATCCACGTGGACGCACGCCGCTTCGACGAGGCGATGGGTGACCGCGTGGTGCACACCGACAGCCCGCAAGGCCGGTTCGCCGACGGCGCCGCGGCGCTGGACGGGCGCACCCTGCGCGACACCGAGGCCTTCGGCAAGAACCTGTTCCTGCGGTTCTCCGGGGCCTCCCCGCAGTACCTGCACGTGCACCTGGGCCTGATCGGCGGCTGGACGTGGTGGGACGCCGACCACCAGCAGCTGTCCGGCCGCCCGGTGGTGAACGCCGACTCCAGCAACGTGCGGCTGCGGCTGCGCACCGGGCGCGGGGACGCCGAGCGCAGCGCCGAGCTGCGCGGGGCGATCACCTGCACGCTGGTCGACGAGGAGGGCATGGACCGGGCCGTCGCCAAGCTGGGCCCCGACCCGCTCCGGGACGACGCCGACCCCGGCCTCGCGTGGGCCAAGGTGCGGAAATCGAAGAAGCCGATCGGCGGGCTGCTGCTGGACCAGGCGGTCACGGCCGGCGCCGGGCTGATCTGGCGGGCCGAGGTGCCGTTCCTGGCCGGGGTGGACCCGCACCGGCCCGGGGTCGACGTCGCCGAGGACGAGTTCACGACCATGTGGTCGGAGATGGCCCGGGTCATGTCCGAGGCGGTCGAGCGCGGCGGCAAGGAGATCACCACCGACCCGGCGGACCGGCCGGAGACCGACGGCCACGTCGGCCGGGACGACGCGTTCTACGTCTTCCGCCGCGACGGCGAGCCCTGCCTGCGCTGCGGCACCGAGATCCGGGTCGCCGAGATGGGCACCCGCAAGGTCTGGTGGTGCCCCAGCTGCCAGCCCCGTTAGGGACCTGACCGTTGGCCCCGTCGCAGGGCCCCGCGGCGCGCGGAGCGTGCCGTGGGGGGCGACGGGGTCCTTCCGCAAGCCCGCTAGGTGTACCCCCGCTAGGAGATGCGGAAGGAGTCCAGGCCCTCGACGGTGACGACGTCGCCGCGGTGCAGCTGGCGCCCGCGCCGCTCCTCGGGCTCGCCGTTCACGGTGATGTCCCCGCTGGTCAGGACGTCCTTCACCTGCGCCCCGGTCGGGACGGCGTCGACCAGCTTCAGCAGCTGGCCCAGCCGGATGACGTCCTCGCCGGCACGGAGCTCCACGGTCTGCACGGTGCTCAGCCTGCCTGCAGCTCGTCGCCGACCGCGATCCGGCCACCGGCGACCGGCATCGCGCCGACCGACAGGGTGCCGTCGTGCTCGCGGTGGATGGTCTTGAGCACCCCGGTGTCCCGGCCGACCCCGCCCGGCTGCGGCCGGGTGGTCATCACGCAGCGGGGCACCGGTTCGCCGATCTCCAGCACCGCCGTCCCCAGCCGGACCTGCCGGCCGACCAGCTCGTCCTCCCCGGCGCCGTCGAGCAGCACGTTGGCCCGGAACCGCCGCGGCGACCACGACCCGGTCGTCCCGGTGGACAGCAGGGTGACCCGGGCGGTGGCGTTGTCGTGGAAGGCGCCGTCGGCGCCGGAGAACGGGTTCCACCGCGACTCGGTGTCGACGTCGGCGGGGTTCTCGTAGGTGCGGGGCCCGGTGTAGGACGCCGGCCGCAGCTCCACCGACCGACCGGTCCAAGCCGACAGGACGGCGTCGTCGTCGGTGACCGTGCCGTCGGGCAGCACCACCTCGGGGCGGCCACCGGTGGACCGCGCCGCCGCGAAGAGCAGGTCGGGCACCCGCCGGGCGGTCAGCCCGAACCCGGTGCCGGTGTCGAACAGGGCCCAGGCGCGGTCGCCGGCGAACCCCTCGGGCCCGACGTCGACGGCCGTGCACCGCTCGCCCTGCAGGGACTTCACCGGGTAGCGCCAGAGCTCGATGACCCGCATGCGATCAGTGTCGCGCGGCGGGTCCGCCCCCGCTGCGCCCGCCGGGATGCCAACCTGTCGCCCGCACCGCACATCCCCCCAGGAGACGACCATGACCGACGGCGAGGAGCTGCCCGGCCCCCGCAGCGTGATCGACGTGCAGGTGGCCGACCGCGACGACCTGCTCGTGGCGTTCGTCCCGGAGGACCAGCCCGGGGACGGCGTCCTCGTCGTCACCGTGGCCCAGGACTGCACCGGACGGCGGATCCGGGTCCCGGTCGGCGACCAGGTCGAGCTGGTCTGGTCCACCCGGTCCGGACCCCGCGCCCGCACCGCCGAGGTCCTCGAGGTGGTGCTGGACGGCGAGCCGACCTGGCGCCTGCAGCTGGTGTCCGGCACCCGCTCGGCGCAGCGGCGCGGCGCGGTCCGGGCCGAGGTGGGGCTGCCCGTCGTCCTCGCCGACGGCGGCCGCACCGTGACCGGCACCAGCCTGGACCTCAGCGAGACGGGTCTCCGGGGCCGGTGGCCGGTGGAGGCGGGCTGGCCGGCCGTGCTGGACCGGGTCACGGTGACCCTGCAGCTGACCGACGGGTCCTCGATCAGCGGGCCGGCCGAGGTCCGCCGCGGCTTCCCGGTCACCGACGGCCGGCTGGAGGCCTCGCTGGTCTTCCTCGACTGGCCCGAGCGCGCCCAGGACCAGGTGCGCGGCCGCGTGTTCGAGCGGCTGCGCCACCTGGCCCGGCGCGGCGACCTCTAGGCCGGCGTCCACCCGAGGGTCCAGGTCCCCGACCACGTCGCGTCGGGGGCCAGGACCACCAGGTCGGCGGCGTCGGCCAGTGCGTTCGGCGGGCAGGTCATCGGCTCCACCGCCAGGCTCCGGCGCCGCTGGCCCTCGGGCAGGGTGTCGCCGGTGTAGACCTGCAGCCAGGGCCAGCTGCGGTCCACGGCCAGCTCCAGCGCACCGGCCGGGCCGCTCAGCCGGACCCGCGCCCAGCCGTCGTCGTCCCGGACCAGGTCGGTGACGGCGTCGTCCAGCGCGCGGTCGCCGATCGTGCCGACCGCGCCGTCGAAGGCGTGCCGCCCGCCGGTGGGCAGGCCGCCGTCCAGGTCAAGCGCGGTGCGCGCGGGCACGTCGAGGTCCGCGGCCCCGACAGCGCCGTCGGCGTCCGAGCCGACGTGCAGGTAGGGGTGCATGCCGACGCCGAACGGCGCCGGGTGAGTGCCGGCGTTGCGCACCCGCACGGTGACGGTGAGCCGGTCGGGCTCCAGCCGGTAGTCCACGGCGACGGCCAGCCGGAACGGGTAGCCCGACCGCGGCTCCAGCACGGTGCCCACGGTGACGGTGTCCTGGGTGCGTGCCAGGACGGCGAAGGGCTGCCAGGACAGCAGGCCGTGCATCGCGGCGCCCTCGGCGGTCACGTCCAGCTGCAGGTCAGCGCCGTCCCAGGACCACGCGCCGTCGCGCAGCCGGTTGGGCCAGGGCAGCAGCAGGCCGCCGCGGCGGCCCTTGGGCACGACGCCGGTCGGGTAGCCGTCCAGCACGTCCCAGTCCCCGACGGCCAGCCGGCGCAGCCCGCCGCCGCGCAGGTCCACCGCGACCCGGGCGGCACCGCGCTCCAGCCAGGCCCCGAGCGGCTCGGTGGTCGGCCAGGCCGGCTCCTCCGGGCCGACGCCCGGGGTGCCGAGCAGGTCGGCCAGCACGTCGAGCACCTCGGACCGCCGGACGGCGGCCGCAGGGGCGATCTCGGTCAGCCCGAAGTACCCGTGCACCAGGCCGGGCCCGGGCAGGTGGACGACGTGCACGCCGGCGGCGGCGAGCTCCACGGCGTAGGTGTCGCCCTCGTCGCGGAGCGGGTCGAACTCGGCGGTGGCCACCACCGCCGGGGGGAGCCCGGTCAGGTCGGTGCCCAGCGGTGCGGTGAACCGGTCGCCGCCGTCGGGCAGGTACCAGTCCCAGAACCGGCGCATGTCGACCTTCTCCAGGAACAGGCCGGTGCCGTTCTCGTCGGTGGACGGCATCCCCATCGTGGGGTCCAGGCCCGGGTAGGCCAGCAGCTGGGCGGCCAGCACCGGCCCGCCCTCGTCGCGGCAGCGCAGGGCCACCCCGGCCGCGAGGCCGGCCCCGGCGCTGTCCCCGGCCACCACGAGGGGCGCGGTCGGCCAGCGGTGCGCGGCCCAGCGGACCGCGGCGACGGAGTCGTCCAGCGGCGCGGGGTGCGGGTGCTCGGGGGCCAGCCGGTAGTCCACCGCCAGCACGGTGGCGCCCAGCCGGTTGGCCACCGCCCGGCACACCGGGTCGTGGGTGTCCAGGTCGCCCACCGCCCAGCCACCGCCGTGCAGCCAGACCACCACCGGCCGGGTCTGGCCGCCGACCCGGCCCAGCCCCGACCGGTAGATCCGCAGGGCGAGGTCGCCGTCGGGGCCGGCGATCGTGCGGTCCTCGACGTCGGCCACCGGTTCGGGGCGGTAGCCCTCCCCTCGGCGGGCCAGCGACAGCGCGCGGTAGCGCTGGCGGTCGACGACGGCGTCCCCGCTCACCAGCGGGGTGGCACCGAGCTCGGCCAGGCGCTGCAGGAACGGGGTGAAGTGCGGGTCGATCGGCACGGTGTCACCTCACCACGGCCGGGCACCGCGGGCGACCGGTCAGCTGTCGCCGAGCGGGTCCTCGGCGGCGGGCAGCAGCGAGACGCGCACCAGGCCGGCGGTGAACCGGGCCAGGTCGTCGCCGTCCACCAGCTCGGCGAGGGCTGCGGGGTCGGTCGGCAGACCCACCCGTTCGGCACCGCGCAGGGCGCGGTCGTCCAGGTGCGGGCGCAGCCAGGGCCACACCGCCTGGGCCTCGCGGAGGAACACCTGCGCGCCGGTCGGCCCGAAGCCGGGGAACTTCTGCAGCAGCGCGGCCGCCCGGTCGGCGTCGCCGTCGGCCTCGGTGGCCAGCCGGCGCAGGTCGCCGTGCCAGCGGTCGCGGACCTGCGTGGCCAGGTCACCCAGTTGGCGGGACGTGCGCTCGTCGTAGCGCCGGTAGTGGCCCCGGCCCAGCGCGTCGACCCGGTCCTGCCAGCTCGCCTCCAGCATGTGGTCGGGCGTCGTCAGCCCCGCGTCGAGCAGCTCGGTGGTGGCCGCGACGGCGATCCCGGCGTCGATCCGGGCGCTGAGCAGCTCGGCGAGCACCAGCAGCTGCCAGAGCGGGGCGGGGGTGTCGGCCAGCCGGATCCCGGCGTCGGCGGCGTAGGTGGTGCCGTACCGCTCGAGGACGGCGTCGGCGGTCTCCCGGTGCGTCATGCGGCACCCCTACCCATGACGGCGGCCAGGGCACATCGGTGACAGACGTCAGTGGTGCCGGAGGGGCACCCCGGCGAAGACTCGGGTCATGCCCGAGACCACGTTGCGAGCCGCAGACACCGACCGCGCCATCGTCGCCGAGGTCCTCGGCACCGCACTGCGGGAGGGGCGCCTGACCGTCGAGGAGTACGACGAGCGGCTGGCCGCCACCTACGCGGCCCGCACCCACGCCGACCTCGCCGTCCTCACCACCGACCTGCCGACGGCGGCGCAGGAGCCCACGACCGAGGACGCCGGCCGGGCGGCCTACGGCAGCTGCGGCGGGGACGGCGACCTGCGCGGCGCCTGGCGCGCGTGGATCATCGTCGCGATGATCGTGTCCGCGGTCTACCTGGCCAGCTCGCTGGGCACCGGGGACTGGCACTACCCCTGGCCGGTCTGGGTCGTGGGCCCGTGGGGCGCGGTGCTGCTCGCCCGCACCGTCACCACCCGCGGGTCCCTCACCCGCCGCTGAGCCGCGGTCCCCGGAACCACGAGAGGCCCCACCCGGAACCGGGTGGGGCCTCTCGTGTGCTGTGGGCAAGGGGGGAGTTGAACCCCCACGTCCTCTCGGACACACGGACCTGAACCGTGCGCGTCTGCCATTCCGCCACTTGCCCTGGCGAGGGAGAACAGTATCAGCCGGGTCGGAGAGGTTTCCGCCGGGGCGTCGCGGGCTCGTCTGACGTCCCCGGAGCCTGGTCACGGTTACGATCGGCCCTCAGTCAGTGGGAGGTCAGCCGAGCGTAGGGAGCGACTGTGGGTGTGCTGCAGCGCTTCGAGCGTCGCCTCGAGGGCATGGTCGGTCTGGCGTTCGCCCGGATCTTCAAGGGCAAGGTCCACCCCGCCGAGATCGCCAAGGCCCTGCAGCGCGAGGCAACCGAGCAGCGCAAGGTGATGGGCGAGGGCCGCGTGCTCGTCCCCAACGTCTACGACGTGCGCCTGGGCCAGGTCGACTACGACAACCTCGCCGAGTGGTCCGAGCAGCTGGCCGCCGAGCTCGCCGACATGGTCGCCGAGCACATCGCCGACGAGGGGTTCCAGACCTTCGGCGACGTCCAGGTCCGGCTCGAGCTCGACGAGGAGCTGCACACCGGGGTCTTCGAGGTCGCCTCGCACGTCGCCGACCCGAAGTCCGCACCGCGGCCCGAGCGCCAGGCCCGGCTGTCCGCGGGCCTCGACGACGACTGGGGCGGACCCGTCCCCGGCCACCAGAGCACCGCCGGACCCGGGGCCCCCGCCGTCCCGCCGGTGCCCGGTCGCCCGCCGGTCCCGCCGCTGCCGCCGCTGCCCTCCATCCAGGGCCGCGGGCCGGCCGGTCCCTCCGTGGTCGGCCGCTCCGGCCAGCGCCCCGGGGTCAGCCACGTGCTCGTCGTCGACGGCCCGGGCACCCGGCACGTGCTCGGCCCCGGCAGCAACGTCATCGGCCGCGGCACCGAGGCCGACATCCGGCTGCCCGACACCGGGGTCAGCCGCAAGCACGTCGACGTCGTCCTCGAGGGTCCGGTCGCCGTCGTCCAGGACCTCGGCTCGACCAACGGCACGCTGGTCAACGGCCGGCGCGTGGGCCGCCAGCCGCTGAGCGACGGCGACGTCATCCGGATCGGGCACTCCGTGCTGGTCTACCGGCAGGACGGCGCATGACCGCCGAGATCGTGCTGCAGGTCTTCCGGTTCGGGTTCCTGCTGCTGCTCTGGCTGTTCATCTTCGCCGCGTTCCGCGTCGTCCGCGCCGACCTGCTCGGTGGGCGCACCGGCCGGGTCGCATCGGTGCCGCCGCGCGCGCAGGCGGGCAAGAAGAAGGGCGCCCGGGGCCCCAAGAACCTGTTCGTGACCGCCGGACCGCTGTCCGGCACCAAGATCACCCTCGGTGAGCAGGCGATCCTCATCGGCCGCGCCGACGACTCCACCCTGGTGCTCACCGACGACTTCGCCAGCTCGCGGCACGCCCGGCTCACCAACCGCGGTGGCCAGTGGTACGTCGAGGACCTCGGCTCCACCAACGGCACCTACCTGGACCAGCAGCGCGTGCAGGGCCCGCTGCTGGTCGCCCAGGGCCAACCGATCCGGATCGGACAGACAGTGCTGGAGCTCCGCTCATGACGTTGGTGCTGCGCTACGCCGCCCGCTCGGACCGCGGTCTCATCCGCGGCAGCAACCAGGACTCCGTCTACGCCGGCCCACGGCTGCTCGCCGTGGCCGACGGGATGGGCGGTCACGCCGCCGGCGACGTGGCCAGCAAGGTGGTGATCGCCGCCCTCGAGCACCTGGACGACGACGCCCCCACCGGCGACATGCTCGCCTCGCTGCGCAACGCGGTCTTCGACGGCAGCGAGCACCTGCGCGAGGTCATCCGCGAGTCCCCCGAGCTCGAGGGCATGGGCACCACGCTCACCGCCGTCCTGTTCGCCGGCGGCCGGCTGGCGCTGTGCCACGTGGGGGACTCCCGCGCCTACCTGGTGCGCGACGGCCAGCTGTCCCAGATCACCCACGACGACACGTTCGTGCAGACGCTGATCGACGACGGCCGGATCACCGAGGACGAGGCCAACAGCCACCCGCAGCGCTCGCTGCTGCTGCGCGCGCTCAACGGCCAGGACGTCGACCCCGACCTGTCCATGCGCGAGGCCCGCGCCGGCGACCGCTACCTGCTGTGCTCCGACGGCCTGTCCGGCGTGGTCAGCCACGAGACGATGGCCGAGGCGCTGCGCGACCCCGACCCGCAGGCCACCGCCGACCGGCTGATCGAGCTCGCGCTGCGCAGCGGCGGCCCGGACAACATCACCTGCATCGTGGCCGACGTCGTCGACGACGACGGCAGCTCCCGGATCGACCCCGTGATCGACGGCGCGGCCGGCGACAACCGCGGTCAGCGCGAGGTCGACCCCCGCTCGGCCGCCGGCCGCGCCGCGCTGGCCGACCCCCGGCCGGCCGCCCCGCCGCCGTCGGTGGCCTCCGCCGGCCCCCCGGTGAAGCGCCGCCGGCCGCTGCGCACCGTGCTGATCACCCTGGCCGCGGTCGTCGTCCTCGGGGCCGCCGCCGTCGGCTTCTACGCCTTCGTCGGCAACCACTGGTTCGTCCGCTCCGTCGACGAGGGCGACATCGGCGTCTACCGCGGGATCAACGCCTCGATCGTCGGCCTGGACCTGTACCGCCTCGACACCGCGACCGACCTGGCCTACACCGACCTGACCCAGGCCGCCCGCAGCCGGGTCGGCTCCGGCATCGAGGCCGACGACCGCGCCGACGCCGAGCGGATCCTGGAGAACCTGCGCCAGCAGCTGCTCCCGCTGTGCCGCACCACCGAGGCGTCGGCGACGACCAGCGCCTCACCGAGCCCGACCACGAGCGCACCGACCACCACCGACCCCGGTGCGACCGGCACCCCGGCGCTGCCGACCACCAGCTCGGCCCCGAGCACCACCGCCCAGACGTCGACGTCCACCCGGACGCAGGAGCCCGGAGTGGACTGCCGGGAGGCAGGCTGATGGCCGCCCCCGCCATCGGCCCCGGCACCGATCCCAAGAACGCCGCACCGGGTGTGACCACCCCACCCAGGCGTCGCGGCACCGAGCTGGTGATGCTCGGCTTCGCCGTGCTCATCACCGTGGCTGCGCAGACGATCGTCGACATCACGATCACCGGCTCGCCGAGCCCGGAGATCGCCACCTTCAGCGCCTGGTTCACCGGCATCTGGCTGGTCGCCCACCTGGTCGTGCGTCGGTTCGCGCCCTACGCGGACCCGCTGCTGCTGCCCTGCGTCGCGGTGCTGACCGGCCTCGGTCTGGCCATGATCCACCGGCTGGACATCGCGGCGAACGCCCTCGGCGAGTCGGTCTCCAGCCGCGAGGACGCCCCGACCCAGCTGCTGTGGGCCACGGTGGGCCTGGTGCTCTTCGTCGCCGTCCTGCTGGTCGTCCGCGACCACCGCGCACTGTCCCGGCTGGCCTACACGATCGGGCTGGTCGGCCTGGTGCTGCTGGCCATCCCGGCCGTGCTGCCCTCGGCCCTGTCGGAGGTGAACGGCGCCAAGATCTGGATCCGGGTGGCCGGCTTCTCCATCCAGCCCGGTGAGTTCGCCAAGATCTGCCTGGTCATCTTCTTCGCCGCCTACCTGGTGGACAAGCGCGACGTGCTGGCGCTGGCCAGCCGCCGGGTGCTGGGCCTGGAGGTCCCCCGGGCCCGGGACCTCGGCCCGGTGCTGGTCGCCTGGGGCGTGTCGATCCTCGTGCTGGTCTTCGAGCGCGACCTGGGCAGCTCGCTGCTGCTGTTCGGCATCTTCGTGGTGATGCTCTACGTCGCCACCGAGCGCGCCTCCTGGCTGGTCATCGGTGTGCTGCTCTTCGCCGCCGGCGGCACGCTGGCCTACCAGCTGTTCGGCCACGTCCGCGTGCGCGTGGACACCTGGCTGGACCCCTTCGCCTACTACCCCGACGGCGGCGGCTACCAGGTCGTGCAGTCGCTGTTCGGGCTGGGCACCGGCGGGCTGTTCGGCGCCGGTCTCGGCGGCGGCCGCCCCGACCAGGTCCCGGTGGCCAAGAGCGACTTCATCGCCGCTGCGATCGGCGAGGAGCTGGGCCTGTTCGGCCTGGTCGCGGTGGTCGTGCTGTACCTGGTGCTGGTCGAGCGCGGGCTGCGCACCTCCCTCGTGGTGCGCGACGGCTTCGGCAAGCTGCTGGCCGCCGGCCTGGCCTTCGGGGTCGCCTGGCAGGTCTTCGTCGTCCTCGGCGGGGTCACCGGCCTGCTGCCGCTGACCGGGCTGACCACGCCGTTCGTCGCCTACGGCGGGTCCTCGCTGGTGGCCAACTTCGGCCTGGTCGCGCTGCTGGTCCGGATCAGCGACGCCGCCCGCCGGCCTGCCGCGCCGCCGGCTCCCCCGGCGCCCAAGCTGGGCGAGGCGCTCACCGAGGTGGTCCGGCCGTGAACTCGCCGCTGCGCAAGGTGGCGATCAGCGTGCTGGTGCTGTTCACCCTGTTGATCCTCAATGCCAACTACATCCAGGTGGTCCGCTCCGACGAGCTGCGGGGCAACGCGTCCAACACCCGCATCCTGGCCGAGGAGTACGACCGCGAGCGCGGCGCGATCGTGGTCGACGGCAACCCGGTCGCGATGTCGGTCGCCACCGACGACACGTTGACCTACCTCCGCCAGTACCCGCAGGCCGACCTCTACTCCACGGTCACCGGCTACTACTCGCTGGTCTACGGCAACACCGGCATCGAGGACGCCGAGGACGGGATCCTCTCGGGCTCCGACGACCGGCTGGCCTTCCGCCGCATCGCCGACCTGTTCACCGGCCGCGACCCCTCGGGCGGCAACGTCGAGCTGACCCTGGACGCGGCCGCGCAGCAGGCCGCGGTCACCGCCCTGGCCGGCGTGCAGGGCGCGGTCGTCGCCCTGGACCCCTCGACCGGTGCGGTGCTGTCGATGGTGAGCAGCCCCGGGTACGATCCGGCCCAGCTGTCCAGCCACGACCCGGCTGCGATCCGCGCCTACTCCGACTCCCTCGGCGCGATGGACCCCGACCCGCGGATCAACACCACCGTCGCCGAGCGCCACTCGCCCGGTTCGGTGTTCAAGCTGGTCGTCTCGGCTGCGGCCCTGGAGGACGGCTACACGTCCGAGACCGTCGTCCCGGCCCCGCAGCAGTACACGCTGCCGGGCACCAGTCGGCCGCTGAACAACTACAACGGCGAGAGCTGCGACCCCAGCGGCGAGCAGCCGCTGATCGACGCGCTGACCATCTCGTGCAACACCGCCTTCGCCCAGCTGGGCGTGGAGCTCGGCGAGGACCGGGTGCGCGAGGCGGCCGAGGCGTTCGGCATCGACCAGGGCGGGTTCGAGATGCCGCTGCCGGTCGTCGAGAGCACCGTGGGCGACATCGACGGCGACGCGCAGCTCGCGGTGGCCTCCATCGGCCAGCAGAACGTGCAGATCACCCCGCTGCAGGGGGCGATGATCGCTGCCGCGATCGCCAACGACGGCGACCTGATGACCCCCTACCTCGTCGACCAGCTGCAGGCCCCCGACCTGAGCGTCGTCGACCAGACCGACCCCGAGGTCATGGGCCAGCCCGTCTCCGCCGAGGTCGCCGGCCAGCTGCAGGACATGATGGTCAGCGTCGTGGAGAACGGCTCGGGCCGGCGCGCGCAGATCGACGGCTACACCGTCGGCGGCAAGACCGGCACCGCCCAGACCAGCGCCGACGACGACGACAACCAGTGGTTCGTCGGCTTCGCCGGCCCCGACGGGGATCCGCAGATCGCCGTCGCCGTCTTCATCCAGGGCGGGCAGGGCACCGGGGGCGACCTCTCCGCCCCGGTCGCCCAGCAGGTCATGGCGGCGTACCTGGCCGCGAACGGGGAGGACTAGATGGCCCTGCACATCGGCAGCATCCTGGCCGGCCGGTACGAGATCACGGCCCCGATCGCCACCGGCGGCATGGGCGAGGTCTGGCAGGCCACCGACCGCACCCTGGGCCGCACGGTCGCCGCCAAGGTGCTCAAGAGCGAGTACACCGGCGACAAGAACTTCCTGGAGCGGTTCCGCAACGAGGCCCGGCACACCGCCGGGCTGACGCACGCCAACATCGCGTCGGTCTACGACTACGGCGAGACCCAGGACGACGACGGCCGCACGCTGGCCTTCCTGGTCATGGAGTACGTCGAGGGCGAGCCGCTGGTCGCCATCCTGGACCGGGAGATCACCCTCTCCCCGGAGCGCACCCTGGACGTGCTCGCCCAGGCCGGCGAGGGCCTGTCCGCCGCGCACCGGGCCGGCGTCGTGCACCGCGACATCAAGCCCGGCAACCTCATGGTCCGGCCCGACGGCGTGGTCAAGCTGACCGACTTCGGGATCGCCTGGGCGCGGGACGCCGCCCCGCTGACCCGCACCGGCATGGTGGTCGGCACCGCCCAGTACCTCTCGCCCGAGCAGGCGCAGGGCTTCCAGGTCACCGCGGCGTCGGACGTCTACTCCCTCGGCGTGCTCGGCTACGAGTGCCTGGCCGGCAACCGGCCCTTCGACGGCGACTCCCAGGTGGCCATCGCGCTGGCCCAGATCAACCGGCCCCCGCCGCCGCTGCCGGCCGCCGTCCCCGCCCCGGTGCGGGCGCTGGTGGAGAAGGCGCTGTCCAAGGACCCCGCGGCCCGCTTCCCCGACGGCGGTGCCTTCGCCGCGGCCGCCCGCCGGATCGCCGCCGGCGGACCGGGACCGGACACCTCCGCCGCGACCGCCTTCATCCCCGCGGTGGGCGGCGGCAGCACGCAGCTGATCGGCGGTGGCGCCGCGGCGGCGGCCGCGGTCTCCGCCTCGGACACCGCCCCGCGCACCATGCCCCCGCTGCAGGGCCCCCCGGTCGACGAGGAGACCGACGGCTGGGACGACGACGAGCCCCGGCGCCGGTCGCCCTGGCCCTGGGTCGCCGCGGCCGCGGTGCTCCTGCTGGTGCTCGGCGCCGTGCTGGCCTTCACGCTGCTCAGCGACTCCGGCGACGACGACGGATCACCCTCGACGACCACCACCCCGGCCACCACCACCTCGGCGCCCCCGGCGACCAGCGCGCCCAGCACGACCGCGGCGGAGACCACGGCCGAGGAGACCACTGCTGGGGAGGAGGAGCCGACCGAGGAGCCCGGCGAGGAGACCACGCAGGCTCCCCCGCCGGCGACCACGACCCAGGCGCCGACGACCACGCGGACCACCACGACCCAGGCGCCGCCGCCGGTCACCACGACCCCGCCGACGACCGCGACGACCACCACCGAGTCGTCCGTCGCCGAGGGGCAGCCGGTCCCGTGACCACCCCCCGCATCTCCCCGATCCCGCACCCCGGATCGCCTACGCTGCCTGGTGGCCCGGGGATCCCGGCCGCCGCCCGAGAGGACCGACGATGACCACCCCGCAGGTGCTCGGTGAGCGCTACGAGATCGGTGGAGTCCTCGGCCGGGGCGGCATGGCCGAGGTGCACCGCGGCCGGGACCTGCGGCTGGGCCGCGAGGTCGCGGTCAAGGTGCTGCGCAGCGACCTCGCGCGCGACCCGTCCTTCCAGGTCCGCTTCCGCCGCGAGGCGCAGGCCTCCGCGTCGCTGAACCACCCGGCGATCGTGGCGGTCTACGACACCGGCGAGGACCGCACCACCACCGGCGCCACCCCGTACATCGTCATGGAGTACATCGAGGGCGAGACGCTGCGCGACGTGCTGCGCCGCGAGGGCCGGCTCGAACCCGACCGCGCGATGTCGCTCACCGCCGACATCTGCGCCGCGCTGGACTTCAGCCACCGCAACGGCATCGTGCACCGGGACGTCAAGCCCGGGAACGTCATGATCACCCCGCAGGGCACCGTCAAGGTGATGGACTTCGGCATCGCCCGCGCGGTGTCGGACTCCGCCGCCACGATGACCTCCACCGCAGCGGTGATCGGCACCGCGCAGTACCTGTCCCCCGAGCAGGCCCGCGGCGAGGGCGTCGACGCCCGCTCCGACGTCTACTCCGCCGGCTGCCTGCTCTACGAGCTCGTCACCGGCGCCCCGCCGTTCACCGGCGACTCCCCGGTGGCGGTGGCCTACCAGCACGTGCGCGAGGACCCCCGGACGCCGTCCTCGATCAACCCGGGCGTGCCGCCGGAGCTCGACGCCATCCTGCTCAAGGCGATGAGCAAGAACCCGGCCAACCGGTACCAGTCCGCCGCCGAGATGCGCAGCGACCTGCTGCGGGCCGTCGCCGGCCAGCGGGTCGAGGCCACCCCGGTCATGGGCGACGCCGAGCGCACCTCCTACATCGGCGCCGGCGGCTACCCCGGCCACGACGACCAGTGGGACGCCGACGACGAGGCCGCCGCCCAGCGCCGCAAGCGCGGCATCATCGCCCTGGTCGTGGCCGGTGTCCTGGTGCTCGGCGGGCTGATCGCCCTGCTCGTCGCGCTCTACAGCGGGGGCGGCGGCAGCGACACCCCGGCCGCGCCCACCACCGCCACCGTGCAGGTGCCCAACCTGGTCAACCAGCCCCAGGCGGCCGCCGAGGCCGCGCTCACCCAGCAGGGCCTGGAGCTCGGCACCGTCAGCACCGAGGCCAGCACGACCGTGGCCGAGGGCTCGGTCATCAGCACCGACCCCGCCGCCGGCCAGTCGGTCGACGAGGGCACCGCGGTCAACCTGCTGGTCAGCGCCGGACCCGACACCGAGACCATCCCCAACGTGGTGGGTCTGGCCGAGGCCGCGGCCCGCGCCAACCTGGAGAACGCTGGTTTCACCCGGATCAACACCAGCCAGGTGCCCTCCACCGAGGCGGCCGGCACCGTGGTGTCGGTCAGCCCCGCCGAGGGCAGCGAGGCCAACCCGGAGACCCAGGTCATCACGCTCAGCCTGTCCAGCGGCAGCGCACCGATCCCCGACGTCCGCGGCCAGACCTACGACCAGGCCCGCGCCACCCTGCAGGCCGCCGGGTTCACCGACATCACCCAGCAGAACGCCGAGAGCAACGACGTCCCGGCTGGCCAGGCCATCGGCACCGAGCCCGGCACCAACACCCAGGCGACCGCCGACGACCAGATCACCGTGCTCATCGCGGTGCCGATCCCCACCGAGACCACCACGACCTCGGTGCCCACCACCACCGCGCCGAGCACCGGCACCGGCATCCCGATCCCGACGTTGCCGTCGAACTGAGCACATGGCGATCCTCCGGATCGCACCGCGGTCAGGAGCCGTACCCGAGCTGCGGCGAGCGCGTCTGTGCACCTTCGGCGGGAGGACTCCGTCCTCCGCACCGGCGGCGCACGGCGCTGCGCGCGTCCGTATCCGTAGGTGGTCGGGTTCGCCGGCTAACTGACCGCCGTCAGGAGGCGCTTCGCGGCTGCACTCGCGGACTCGACCAAGGCGGGGTCGGGGGTCAGGCCGCACTGGGTGAGCCAGGTGGCCAGCAGCTGGTGGCCGCCCTCGGTGAGCACCGACTCGGGGTGGAACTGCACGCCCTCGATGGGCAGCTCGCGGTGCCGCAGGGCCATCACGATCCCCGACGGCGTGCGGCCGGTGACCTCCAGCTCGGCCGGGACGGTGGAGGACTCCACGGCCAGCGAGTGGTAGCGGGTGGCGGTGAACGGCGACGGCAGGTCGGCCAGCACCCCGACGCCGTCGTGCACCACCTGGCTGGTCTTGCCGTGCAGCAGCTCCGGCGCCCGGACGACGTCCCCGCCGAAGGCCTCGGCGATGGCCTGGTGGCCCAGGCAGACACCCAGCACCGGCACCCCGGCCTCGGCGGCGGCCCGCACCATCGGCACGGTCACCCCGGCGTCGGTCGGCGTCCCCGGGCCCGGCGAGAGCAGCACACCGGCCACGTCGAGGTCCGCGAGCTCCTCGACGGTCACCGCGTCGTTGCGGCGCACCTCGCTGTCCACGCCGAGCTGGCCGAGGTACTGGACCAGGTTGTAGACGAAGCTGTCGAAGTTGTCGACGACGAGCACCCGCGCGGTCATCCGCCCACCGTGACCTCGTTGAAGGGGAGCTTCGGCTCCACCCACGGGAAGACGACGAACAGCAGCAGCGCGCAGACGGCGAGCACGAGCAGCAGTGCCTGCATGCTCTTCAGCGCCGTCCCGCCCGGGAGGTGCCGCCAGATCCAGGTGTACATCAGCCCTCGCTCAGCGCCGGCGGGCCATCGGGGGCGTCGGCCTTGGGGATCGGGTCGCCGTCCAGCGCCGCGTGCACGATGAGGCGCTGGCGGGCGGAGAACTTCGGGTGGCAGGTGGTCAGCGTCAGGTATGCCCCGCCCGGCGGGCCGTCGAGCGGACCGTTCGGGATGGGGGCGATGACCGACACATCGGTGGGCAGCACGATCTGCTGCGCAGGCACGCCGTTCGGGTCGTCGTCGCCGACCACCCGGTAGACGTACCAGGTGTCCTCGGTCTCGATCACGATCGGGTCGCCGGACTGCAGCTGGTCCAGGTCCAGGAACGGCGAGCCCTTGCCGACCCGGTGGCCGGCCAGGGCGAAGTTGCCCTGCTCTCCCGGCATGGCGGTGTCCACGTAGTGGCCCGGGCCCTCGACCAGCTCGTCCTCGTCGGTGCCCTCGAGGATCACCTTCACGTAGTCCGCGCCGAACCGCGGGATGCGGATGAACGCGAAGCCCTCCCCGAGGGGGACCTCGGAGAGCCCGCCCCCGGGCAGCGTGGGCACGGTCGGGTCGTCGGAGCCGCCGCCCCAGTCCTCGCGCAGCTCCTGGGACAGCGCGTCCTGCTTGCGGTCGCTGGACAGATCGGTGATCCAGACCTCGTAGACCACGAACAGCAGCACCACGAGACCGGCGGTGACCAGCAGCTGGCCCACCCCGCGCACACCGGTGCGGACCAGGTCGCCCCGGCTGCGCGCCGGCCGCGGCGGACGGCGGTCGGACGCGTCGTCGTCCGGCTCGTCGTCCAGCTCGCTGTCCTGCTCGTCGTCGGCCGCGCGGGGGTCGGCGTCGCGGGCGGGGAGGTCGTCGTCCTGCGGGACGTCGGGCACCCGGGTCGTGCGGACGGTGGCATCGGCCGCCGGCGGCGGTGCGGCGACCCGGTCGGTCGGCTCCTCCGGGGCGTGCCGGCCGCGCCGGGGTCGCCCGGCCTCGGTGTCGTCCATGGTGCCTCCCCGCCCCGCAGCAGGTCTCAGCCGGCGGCGGAGGCGTACTGCAGGTCCAGCGCGCCATCGTAGGCGGGCAGGTCGACCTGCGAGGAGTCCTCCACCCGGTAGGTGAGGCCGAAGCGGTCCACCGCCTGCTGGAGCAGGGAGACCTCGTAGGACTGGCCGAGGCGCTCGCGCATCGCGTCGGCGTCGCCGACCGCGGTGACCACGAAGGGCGGGGAGTAGGTCCGGCCCTGCAGCAGCAGGACGTTGCCGACGCAGCGGACGGCGCTGGTGGCGATCAGCCGCTGGCCCATGATGGTGACCCCGTCGGCGCCGGCCGCCCACAGCGCGTTGACCACGCCCTGCACGTCGGACTGGTGGATGACCAGCGCGTCGGGGGTGGCCCCGCGCGGCAGCGTGCCGTCGGCGGACTCCGGGGCGTCGTCCAGGGTGATCTCCAGGCCCGGACCCGACATCGCGGTGAACCCGGCCGACGCCTCCTGCGCGGCACCCTGCGCGGCGGCCTCGGCCACCTCGCCGTTGCTGCCGGCCTCGGCGGCGGTCAGCGCCTGCACCCGGTCCTGCAGGTCGTTGAGCACGACCTGCTGGCCGTCGTTGTCCCGCTGGAGCTGCCGGATCAGCTGGGACAGCTCGGTGACGTCCCCGGCCCGCAGGTCGGTGCCGCGCGCGGTCTGCCCGGAGGTTGCGAACAGCAGCCCGGCGGCCAGCGCGACCACGGGCACCAGGGCGTCCCACGCGGTCCGCCGGCGGCGTGCCCTGCTCCTGCGCACGTGCACCTCCCGGGACCTCGACGGCGCGCGGTGCAGGCCGTCGGCCTCACCCGCGCTGCCTGCAGCTTAGGCTGGGGAGGAACCGGACCGGCCACGACGGCCGGTCCCCCGTCTGGTAGCAGGGCCCGGCCGGCAGGCCAGGACCGGCGAGCCGGTGCTCATCGAGGTCGAGGAGACGTCGCGGTGCCCAAGTCCAAGGTGCGCAAGAAGTCGGTGTACACCCCGCCGGAGGGCGTGCTGCCCTCCAGCGCGAACCGGGTGCGGGCCGCGCAGCCCAGCCCCCGCTGGTACGCACCCCTCATGATCGCCCTGATGCTCGTCGGGCTGGTCTGGATCGTCGTCTACTACGTGGCCGGCGACAAGATCCCGTTCATGGTCTCGCTGTCGGCCTGGAACTTCGCGATCGGCTTCGGCGCGATGGTGGCCGGGCTGGTCATGTCGATGCGCTGGCGCTGACGCGCCCGCGCCCTACTCATCCTGCGGGCGCTCGACCTCGATCTCGGGCTGGTCGTCGAAGAGCGCCGGCAGGAACTTGAGCATCAACGTGGACCACACCAGGTGGGTCAGCACCGGGGCCTGGATGCCGCCGGTGACCTTGCGCTGCCACCCGAACAGCGCACCCATCACCACCGAGGCCAGCACCAGGGCCGGGTTGCGCGTGGCCGTGGTCGCCAGCGCGTAGACCGCGGTGGACTTCGCGACCGGGTGCGTGGTGCCCGCCGCGGCGTACAGCGCGCCGCGGAAGAACACCTCCTCGGCCATGCCGTTGGCCAGCGTCGTGGTGGCCACCAGCGCCGGGTTGCCCTGGTGGGCGTAGCGCAGGATCCGCGTCACCGCGGCGTTGAGCACCGGGATCTTCCGGGCCACCAGGGCCGCGCTGTAGAACACCCCGAAGATGCCGACGCCGCTGAGCACCGGGGTGATCACCGGCCGGTGCAGCACCTCCTTCGACGACCGCATCCAGCCCAGGTGCAGCGGCCCGGAGGCGATCCCGCCGGCCACCCAGGTGCCCGCGACGGCCATCGTCAAGCTGTAGAACTCCTTGGAGTCCGGCTTCTGGGACAGCGAGACCCCCAGCAGGCCCGCACCGAGCACCGAGACCCCGGCGGTGACCTTCCGGCGGCGGCGGAAGGCCTGGTCGGACTCCCGGTGGTCGCGCGGCACCGGGTCGATCAGCCAGGCCGGCGCGCGCCGCGCCCACCGGGTGATCGTGCGGTCCAGCGGACCGGAGGGCCGCAGCGCCCGGGTGCCCCAGCGGGGCAGGCCGGTCACGACCGGGCCCCGCGGGCGAGCAGTCCGCCGTGCCGGGTCCGGCCGCCGGCCTTGGCGCGGCGCTCGGCCGCGCGCTCGCCCAGCGCCGTCAGCACGGCCGTGTCGTAGTCCATCGGCTCGAACGGCACGACCTGCCGGATGCTGTCGTCTCGGACCACGACCTCGTTGGTCATCGAGTCGATCAGCGACTTGCCGGTCTGCAGGTCGACATCGGTGACCAGCGCCAGCCAGCGGGCCGACAGCTGCGGGGTCAGCAACGGCACCGGGACGACGAACATGTGCCTGCCCTGGATGTCGGCCACCCGGGTCATCATCTCCAGGTACTCCAGGACGTCGGGACCGCCGACCTCGAAGACCCGCCCCTCCGCCTCGGGGGACTCCAGCACGCCCACCAGGTACCGCACGACGTCGGCGACGGCGATCGGCTGGGTCCGGGTGTGCACCCAGCGCGGGGTGACCATCGCCGGCAGGTGGGCGACCAGCTGACGGGTCAGCTCCCACGACACCCCGCCGTGGCCGACGACGATGCCGGCCCGCAGCACGGTGACCGGCACCCCGCCCTCGCCCAGCAGGTGCTCGACCTGGCGGCGGCTGCGCAGGTGCGCGGAGAGGTCGTCGGCGTCGTCGCCCAGGCCGCCCAGGTAGACGATCCGGCGGACCCCGGCGTCGGCGGCGGCCCGGCCGAAGCTGCGCGCGGCGTCGGCGTCCTTGTCCTGGAAGTCCGAGCTGTCCAGGCTGTGCACCAGGTAGTAGGCGGCCTCGCAGCCCTCCAGGGCGACCCGCAGCGACGCCTCGTCGGCCACGTCGCCGGCCACGGCCTCCCCGGCACCGGTGTACTCCGCCGGGCGTCGGGTCATCGCCTTCACCCGGTGCCCTTCCTCCACCAGGGCCGGCGCCAGCCGACCACCCACGAACCCGGACGCTCCAGTCACCAGAACCTGCACCCGTCCAGCGTCCGGGTTCGCGGGCCACCCCGCAGCCCGAGTGCGACGAACCGGTCCGGTCGGTGTCGAGATGTCGACCACTGCGGGCCGCCCGGTCCGTCCCCGACGTGTGCACAGGACGACGACCTGATCCACAACGGCGGTGACCGACCGCCCCCAGGTTTGTCCACCGAGTGTGGAGGGAGCGCACCGGTCGACCGGCTGCTGACCTGCGGTTCCGCCCCGGCTGTGACGGGTGGGACGCCAGGCGCACCGGCGTAACTACATCCCTGTTCTTCTGTCCCCACCTGTGCACACAGGTGTGGACGAATCGACTCCGCGACCGTGACCACCCCGTCCCGGGGGCGGTCACCGGGCGTGTCCGGACGGTGGCCGGGAGCACGAACGCCGAGGTCGGACGGCGCGTCCCGGTGTCGACACCCCGCCCTGTGGACAACCAGGTGGACGGTGTGGAGGAAGCTGGCCCGGTGCACTGGTCGACCCGCCCCGGCGAGACGTTCGTGGCCGCCGCGGTGGCCGTCGTCCTGGGGGCCGGCGTGCTCCTGGTGGACACCCCGGGCCGGGTGCTGCTCGGCGCGGCGACGCTGCTGCTGGTCGCCGTCGTCGTGCGGGACCTGGTGCTGAGGCCGCGCCTGCTGGCCGACGAGGCGCAGGTCGTCGTCGCCACCCTGGGCGGGCGCACGGTCATCCCCCGGGAGCGGTTGCGGGCCCGGGTGCGCACCGGCCGACGGCTCGGGATGCGCAGCACCACGCTCGAGCTGGAGGACACCGGCGACGACGCGGTGCTGCTGGTGCTCGGCCGCCGGGACCTGGGGACCGACCCGGAGCAGGTCGGCGCCCAGCTCCTGGGGCACCGACCGGTGTAGCGCGGCAGGTCTAGCGCAGGCCGCCGAAGGTCAGCACGAGCAGCACGGCCACCACGGCGGCGACCCCGGCGACGGCCAGCACCCGGCGTTGTCCGGCCCACAGCAGGACGACGGCGGTCACCGCACCGGCGACCAGGCCACCCAGGTGCCCCAGCAGCGAGACGCCGGGCAGGAAGCTGATCACCAGGTTGATCGCCAGCAGGGTGAGCAGGCCGCGCAGGTCCTGCTTCTGCCGCAGCAGCACGACGCCGAAGGCACCGAGCAGGCCGTAGATGGCACCGGAGGCACCGACGACCCCGCCCAGGTAGGCACCGAACAGCTGCAGGGCAGCGGCGCCACCGAGGGCGGAGACCAGGTAGACGGTCAGGTAGCGGCCCTTGCCCAGCAGGCGCTCGAGCTCGGAGCCGAACAGCAGCAGGGCGAGCATGTTCAGGGCCAGGTGCAGGATGCTGGCGTGGGTGAAGGCGCTGGTCACCACGCGCCACCACTCGCCCTGGTCGACCAGGACGGGGGCGCTGAGCAGCTCGCTGGTCAGCGGTGAGTTGAACGAGTTGACCGGGTTGCCGCCGGACACCAGCGCGGCGACCGCGGTGGCGATGCCGACCGCGACGTTGATGGCCACCAGCACGAGGGTGACCGGGCCCCAGCGCTTGCCGGCGACCCGCACGCCGGTGGTGCGCTTGGGGGTCCGCACGGTGCGTCGGGCGTCGGCGAGCTCCTCGGGGCACTGGAAGCCGACCGAGGCGGGGTTCATGCACTCCGGGCAGATCGGCCGGCCGCAGCGGACGCAGGAGATCCGGGTCGGCCGGTCGGGGTGCCGGTAGCAGGTGGTGGCCGGGGGCGCGGGCTGGGCGCCCGCACCCCCGGGTCCGTCGGTGGTGCTCAGCTGCGCTGCACCTCGACCGAGGTGATCACGACGTCCTCGAGGGGCTTGTCACCGCGGGCGGTGGGGACCTTGCCGATGGCGTCGACGACCTGGCGGGAGGCGTCGTCGGCCACCTCGCCGAAGATCGTGTGCTTGTTGTTCAGGTGCGGGGTGTTGGTGGTGGTGATGAAGAACTGCGAGCCGTTGGTGCCCGGCCCGGCGTTGGCCATGGCCAGCAGGTAGGGCTTGGAGAACTGCAGGTCGGGGTGGAACTCGTCGCCGAAGCGGTAGCCGGGGCCGCCGGTGCCCTGGCCGAGGGGGTCCCCGCCCTGGATCATGAAGCCGTCGATGACCCGGTGGAAGATCGTGCCGTCGTAGAGCTTGTCGGTGGTCTTCGCCCGGGTACGGGGGTCCACCCACTCGCGGCTGCCCTCGGCGAGCTCGGCGAAGTTGGCGACGGTCTTGGGGGCGTGGTCCGGGAACAGGTCCACGGTGATGTCGCCGTGGTTGGTGTGCAGGACTGCGCGCCGCGCAGGAGTCGATTCGGTCACGCCCCCCATCGTCCCACCTGCGGCGATGGGCTGCCGACCCGCCTCAGACCGCGGCGACGACGGTCTGGGTGATCTCGCGCGCCTGCAGGCTGGATTCCTGGTTGACCGTCACCACGACGACGAGCGTGCCGTCGGCGACGGCGAGCACGGTCTGGCCGGTGCCGACGGCGATCCCCCCGCCGTCGGCGATGTCGGTGACCGCCGTGCCGCCGATGCCGGCCACCCGCTCGACGGCGGCGGTGCGCGCAGCGACCCCGTCCGCGGCTTGGGTGATCTCGACGGTCAGCGCCGGCTCCCCGTTCGGCTTGGCGAACGTGCAGCCCGGCGGCGGGCCGCCGGGGACCCCGGTGGTGGTGACGGTGGGCGTCTGCTGGCCCACCGTGTCCTGCACGAAGGCGGTGTCGAGGTAGGGGCAGTCCTGCTTGGTGGTCACCGGCTCGGCGGGCACCGCTGCGCTGCTGGTCGGCGGGGCAGGGGCGCTGGTCGCGGCCGTGCTGGCCGGTGCGCTCGACGACGCCGCCGGCTCGTCCGTGGTCGAGGTGCCGCAACCGGCCAGCAGCAGGGCCAGGACCGGGACGGCGGACCACCGGGACGCTGTGGAGACGAGGGGAATCGAACCCCTGACCCCCGCCTTGCAAAGGCGGTGCTCTACCAATTGAGCTACGTCCCCGGGAGGCGGTGCGGGCACCACCGGGTCTAGCGCTGGGTCGTGCGGACGGCGTCGGGGCTGCGGGCGGCCTCGGCCCACAGGTCCTCGTCGATCTGGGCTGCCGACCGCTTGCGCAGGGCCAGCAGTGCCCCTGCGGCCAGTGCCGCCACGGCGACCTTCTTCAGCACGGGTGCCGACCTCCTCGCCGTCGAGCGGTGCACGGTGGGCCTGGGAGGACTTGAACCTCCGGCCTCATCCTTATCAGGGATGCGCTCTAACCGTCTGAGCTACAGGCCCGTGAACCTCGGAAACCATACCTGGACCTCGTGCGGCGCCGCCGCGCGGGGTCCGGCCGGCTAGTCGCGCTCGGACAGGGTGACCTCGAGGCCGCCGACCAGGTCCGCGCACAGGTTGTAGACGAACGTGCCCACGGTGCACAGCGCGGTGAACAGCACGATGTTCACCGCACCGATGACCGCCGCGCCGCCGAACACGATGCCGGGGGTGATGACGTCGGTCGGGCCGGCGTCCCCGGAGCTGGAGCCGAGCTGGCCGATCAGGTCGTTGACGGTGGTGAACACGCCGAGGCCGTTGAGCACCCCGTAGAGGACGCCGACGGCGACCATCCACACGAAGAACAGCGCGATGGCCAGCACCAGCGAGATCTTCAGCGCCGACCAGGTGTCGATGTGCCGCAGCTGCAGGCGGGCCCGGCGGGGTCCGCGACCGGAGCCGCGCACCTTGCCGCTGGGCCGCTCGCCCTCGGCGGACTCCGGGCCACGACCCTCGGCCGCGCGGGCGACGACCGACGGGGGCCGGTCGGTCGCGGGCCGGGGCGCACCGGCGGCGGCCCGGTTGGCCGGGCGGGCCCCGGTCTGCGGAGCACCCTGGCGGGCCGCACCCACGGTGGCACCGGCGGCCGCGGCCGGGCGCTGGCCGGCCGGACGTGCACCGGCGGGCTGGCCGTTGCCGGCCGGTCGGCCGGACTGCTGGGCCGGCTTGCCGGCCGGCTGCGTGGGCCCGGCCGGGGCCTGACCGGCCGGCGGGGCCTGCTGGGCGGGCTTCTGCCCGCCGGCGCCCTTGGCCGGGTTCTGCTTGCTCGGGGTCGCACCGCCCCAGCCCGGCGCGGTGGCCGGGGCGCCCTTCGCGCCGGCGGCCGGCGCCGACGAGGACCGGGCCGGCTCGTCGGGCGTGATCGCCGCGGTCTCGGGGTCGGCTGCCGCCGAGGAGTCCTCGGTCCGCACCGAGGACTGGGTCCGGTCGCTCATCCCGCTCTCCGTCCCGGGGCCGGTCTCCCGCCCCCGTCGCGCCCGGTGCCACCCGGTGGGGTGGCGACCGCACATCGGTGGTCGCTCAGCCGTCCCGGGTGGACCTCGCGACCCGCACCGGGTGACGGCATTCGCCCCAGCCTAGGCGCCGGGGTGCCTATCCCGCCCCGACTGACCGACCGGCACGCCGTGCACCCCCGGTCGAGCAAGGTGCACGGCTTGCCGGGTCAGAGCGAGGTCGGGTCGGCGACCTCGACCTCCTCGTCGTCAGTCGTCCGCGCGATGGCCACGATCGAGACGTCCTCGGGCAGGTTCATCAGCTTGACGCCCATGGTCGCCCGGTCCTTGTTGTGCCGGACGCCGTTGACCGGGGTGCGGATGACCCCGCCGGTGGAGGTGATGGCGTACAGCTCGTCGCCGAGCACGACCGACAGCGCACCGACCAGCACGCCCTTGCGGGACTTCGGGTCGGCGGTGAGCACGCCCTTGCCGCCGCGGTTCTGCTCCGGGTAGTTCTCGATGCCGGTGCGCTTGGCGTACCCGCCCTCGGTCGCCACCAGGACGTCGACGCCCTCGGTCACCACGATCATCGACAGCAGCCGGTCGTCGTCGGTGAGCGAGATGCCGCGCACGCCCTCGGTCGCCCGGCCCATGGGGCGCAGCTGGGCGTCGTCGGCCTTGAAGCAGATGCTCATGGCCTTGCGGGTGACCAGCAGCAGGTTCTGCTCGGGGTCGATCAGCGCCGCACCGACCAGCTCGTCGCCGTCGCGCAGGTTGATCGCGATGACGCCGCCGCTGCGCGGGGAATCGAAGTCGGTCAACCGGGTCTTCTTGACCTGGCCGTTCGCCGTGGCCAGCACCAGGTACGGGGCGACCGCGTAGTCCTTGATCTGGATGACCTGGGCGATCTTCTCGTCGGGCTGGAACGCCAAGATGTTGGCCACGTGCGCCCCGCGGGCGGTGCGGGCGGCCTCGGGCAGCTCGTAGGCCTTGGCCCGGTAGACCCGGCCCTTGTTGGTGAAGAACAGGATCCAGTCGTGGGTCGACCCCACGAAGAACTGCTGGATCAGGTCGTCCTGCTTGAGCGTCGCGCCCATGACGCCCTTGCCGCCGCGGCGCTGGGACCGGTACAGGTCGGCCTTGGTGCGCTTGGCGTAGCCGGTGCGGGTGATCGTGACGACCACCTGCTCCTCGGCGATGAGGTCCTCCATGGAGACGTCGCCGTCGTGCGCGACGAACTGGGTGCGCCGGTCGTCGCCGAACCGGTCGACGATCTCCTTGAGCTCGTCGCGGACGATCCGCCGCTGCCGCTCGGGGTCGGCCAGGATCGCCTGCAGGTCGGCGATCGTGGCCTCGATCTCGGCCAGCTCGTCGATGATCCGCTGGCGCTCGAGAGCGGCCAGCCGGCGCAGCTGCAGGTCCAGGATGGCCAGCGCCTGGATGTCGTCGACCTCCAGCAGCTCCATCAGCCCGGTGCGGGCGGCGTCGGCGGAGGCACTGGCCCGGATGAGGGCGATGACCTCGTCGAGCTGGTCGAGGGCCTTGCCGTAGCCGCGCAGGATGTGCGCGCGCTCCTCGGCCTTGCGCAGGCGGTAGCGGGTGCGCCGCTGGATGACCTCGATCTGGTGGATCACCCAGTACCGGACCAGCTCGTCCAGGCGCAGCGTGCGGGGCACGCCGTCGACGATGGAGAGCATGTTGCAGCCGAAGGAGGTCTGCAGCTGGGTGTGCTTGTAGAGGTTGTTCAGCACCACCTTGGCCACGGCGTCGCGGCGCAGGGTGATGACCAGCCGGCGGCCGACGCGGTCGGAGGACTCGTCGGCGATCTCGGAGATGCCCTGCAGCCGGCCGTCCTTGACCTGCTCGGCGATGTTCTCGGCCAGGTTGTCCGGGTTGACCTGGTAGGGCAGCTCGGTGACCACCAGCTGCACCCGCCCGCGGGAGTCCTCCTCCACGGCGACGACGGCGCGCATGCGCACCGAGCCGCGGCCGGTCCGGTAGGCGTCCTCGATGCCGTCGCGGCCGACGATCAGGCCGTGGGTCGGGAAGTCCGGGCCCTTGACCCGCTCCATGCACGCGGTGAGGGCCTCCTCGGCGGGGGCCTCGGGGTGGTCGAGCATCCAGTAGACGGCCTCGGCCACCTCGCGCAGGTTGTGCGGGGGCATGTTGGTGGCCATGCCGACGGCGATGCCGGCCGAGCCGTTGATCAGCAGGTTCGGCACCCGGGCGGGGAGGACGACGGGCTCCTCGGTGCGCCCGTCGTAGTTGCCCTGGTAGTCGACGGTCTCCTCGTTGATGCCGGCCAGCATCTCCATGGCCAGCGGCGTGAGGCGGCACTCGGTGTAGCGCATGGCGGCCGCGGGGTCGTTGCCCGGCGAGCCGAAGTTGCCCTGCCCGTCGATCAGCGGGTAGCGCATCGACCAGGGCTGGGCCAGCCGGACCAGGGCGTCGTAGATCGCGGTGTCGCCGTGGGGGTGGTAGTTGCCCATGACCTCCGCGACCGGTCGCGCGCACTTCACGTACCCGCGGTCGGGCCGGAAGTTCTGGTCGTACATCGCGAACAGCACGCGGCGGTGCACCGGCTTGAGGCCGTCGCGCACCTCGGGGAGCGCGCGGCCCACGATCACGCTCATCGCGTAGTCGATGTAGCTGCGCTGCATCTCCTCCTGCAGGTCGACCGGTTCGATGCGGTCGCGGCTCGGGGTCTCCGTCACGGTTCAGTTCTCCACAGGTCAGTGCACAGCGGTGGACAAAACCCCAGGTCGACATGGGGTTGGGACGACGTCCGAGTGGCGGGCGGGTGGACGGTGGGTTACCACACCGTCCACCGGGACCCGGATCAGCCCGGATCGCCCCGCTAGACGTCCAGGAAACGGACGTCCTTGGCGTTGCGGGTGATGAACGAGCGGCGGGCCTCGACGTCCTCACCCATGAGGACGCTGAAGATCTCGTCGGCGGCGGCGGCGTCCTCGAGGGTCACCTGGCGCAGGATCCGGGTCTCGGGGTTCATCGTGGTCTCCCACAGCTCGCCGGCGTTCATCTCGCCGAGCCCCTTGTACCGCTGGATCATCTCCTCCTTGACCTTGCGGCCGGAGTCGGCGCCGGCCTTGACCAGCGCGTCGCGCTCGCGGTCGGAGTAGGCGTAGTCGTCGTCGTGCTTGCCGCCCCACTTGATCTTGTACAGCGGGGGCTTGGCCAGGTAGACGTACTGGCCCTCGACCAGCGGCCGCATGAACCGGAACAGCAGGGTCAGCAGCAGAGTGCTGATGTGCTGGCCGTCTACGTCGGCGTCGGCCATCAGCACGATCTTGTGGTAGCGGAGCTTGGTGATGTCGAACTCGTCGTGGATGCCGGTGCCGAAGGCGGTGATCATCGACTGGACCTCGGTGTTCTTCAGCACCCGGTCGATGCGCGCCTTCTCGACGTTGATGATCTTGCCGCGGATGGGCAGGATCGCCTGGAACATCGAGTCGCGGCCGGACTTCGCCGAGCCGCCGGCCGAGTCGCCCTCGACGATGTAGACCTCACTGCGGGCGGGGTCGGTCGAGCGGCAGTCCGACAGCTTGCCGGGCAGGCCGGAGACCGACAGCAGGCTCTTGCGGGCCAGCTTGCGGGCGTCCTGCGCCGCGCGCCGGGCGCGGGCGGCCGAGCTGGCCTTGGTGATGATGACCTTGGCCTCGGCCGGGTTGGCCTCGAACCAGTGGCCGATCTGCTCGTTGCAGACCCGCTGCACGAAGCCCTTGACCTCGGTGTTGCCCAGCTTGGTCTTGGTCTGGCCCTCGAACTGGGGGTCGCCCAGCTTCACCGAGACGATCGCGGCCAGGCCCTCGCGGATGTCCTCGCCGGAGAGCTTGTCCTCGGGCTTGTCCTTGAGGATCTTCTTCTCTACGGCGTACCGGTTCACGATCGAGGTGAGCGCCGCGCGGAAGCCCTCCTCGTGGGTGCCGCCCTCGTGGGTGTTGATGATGTTGGCGAAGGTGTGCACGGACTCCGAGTAGGACTCCGACCACTGCATCGCGACCTCGAGGCTCATCGCGGTGTCGTTCTTGCCCACGCCGTCGGCCGCGAAGCTGATGATCGACTTGTGGATGGGGCTGCGCTTGGCGTTGACGTGCTTGACGTAGTCCGACAGGCCGTCGACGTAGCGGTAGCTGACCTCGGTGGCGGTGAAGGGCTTGTCGTCCTCGGCGGCGGGCTCGGCCTCGCCGGTCAGCAGCTCGTCCGCGGCGGCCTCGGCGGCGACCTGGGTGCGCCGCTCGTCGCGCAGGATGATCGTCAGGCCCTTGTTGAGGAAGGCCATCTCCTGCAGGCGGCGACGGATCGTCTCGTAGTTGTAGACCGTGGTCTCGAAGATCGAGGGGTCGGCCCAGAAGGTGATCGCCGTGCCGCGCTTCTTCGTGTCCCCGACCGTCTGCAGCGGGCCGGGCACCGTGTCGGTGTAGTGCTGGAAGTACTCGACGCCGTCGCGCCAGATGTTGACGTCCAGGGTGGTCGACAGCGCGTTGACCACGGTGACGCCGACGCCGTGCAGACCGCCGGAGACGCCGTAGCTCTTGCCGTCGAACTTGCCGCCGGCGTGCAGGATCGTCAGCACGACCTCGACGGTCGGGCGCTTCTGCACCGGGTGCTCGTCGACCGGGATGCCACGGCCGTTGTCCTCGACCCGGACCCCGCCGTCGTCGAGCAGGGTGACCCGGACCGTGTCGCAGTAGCCGGCCAGCGACTCGTCGACCGCGTTGTCCACGACCTCCCACACCATGTGGTGCAGGCCGCGCTCGCCGGTGGAGCCGATGTACATGCCCGGGCGCTTGCGGACGGCCTCGAGACCCTCGAGGACGGTGATCGAGCTACCGGAGTAGGAGTTCTGCTCGGCAGGCTTGCCGGATCCAGCCACGTGGGGCCCTTCTTCTCGCGCGACGCCGCCGGCCGCGGGCACCGGCGCCACCGGGGAGGGTGACGGGCGCAGGACGGCGCTCAGCGGGCTGCTGGCGGTGTGACCTCTCGATCATACCGGGTCCATCGACCCAGGAGGCGCCGTCCACGCCCTGAGGTCACCCCTGACGCACCAGGAGGACCTCGACCACCACCGGTGTTGCCCCGGCCGACGAAACTCAGTTCCTCGGCCCCGTGGGGTGGTCGCCGGTGAGTGCCTCGGGCCACCGCCGCTCGGGGGCGCGGTTCCACGTGGAACCGCACACTGCAGCGGTGCACAGCCTGGTCACCGGCGCGTCCGGCCACGTCGGCGGAGCCCTCGTCCCCGCCCTGCTCGCCGCCGGCCACGAGGTCGCCGTCCTGACCCGGGACGCCGACCGCCTGGCCGACCGGCCGTGGCTGCCCGACGTGCGGGTGGTCGTCGGCGACGCCGCGGACGACGACGCGCTGACCCGGGCCTGCACCGGGGTCGACACCGCGTACTGGCTGGTCCACGCCCTGGACGCCGGTCCGGGCTTCGCCGCCGCCGACCGGGCGCACGCCCGCGGCCTGGCCCGCGCCGCCCGCCGGGCCGGGGTCGGCCGGCTGGTCTACCTCGGCGGACCCCGCCCGGTGGACGAGCCGCTGTCGGACCACCTGCGCTCCCGCGAGGAGGTCGGCGCGCTGCTGCTGTCCTCCGGAGTGCCGACGGCGGTGCTCCGTGCGGCCATCGTGGTCGGCGCCGGGTCGGCCAGCTTCGAGATGCTGCGGCACGTCACCGAGCGGCTGCCGGTGCTGCCCGCCCCGGACTGGGTGCGCACCCGGGTGCAGCCCGTGGCGCTGGTCGACGTGGTCACCGCGCTGGTCGGGTGCGCGACCCTGCCGGCGGAGGTCAGCCGGGCCTTCGACGTCGCCGGTCCCGACGTGATGACCTACGCCGAGCTGGTGCAGCGGTACGCCGCGGTCGCCGGCCTCGGCCGCCGCCGCTTCCTGCCGGTGCCGATCCGCAGCGCGGCGCTGGCCGCGGTGGGCATCGACCTGCTCACGCCGGTGTCCCGCGACCTGGCCCGCTCGCTGGTGGAGTCGCTGGCCAACACCGTGGTCGCCGGCGAGGACGACCTGGCCGAGGTGATCGGCTCGCCCCCGCGGCTGGGCTTCGAGGACGCCGTCCGGGTCGCGCTGGCCGGCTGACCCCGCGGCCTCACACCAGCAGCTGGGCGGTGGCCAGCTCGCGGTAGAGCGGGTCGGTCTCCACCAGCTCGTCGTGCGTGCCGACGGCGACCACCCGGCCGCCCTCCAGCACCACGATCTGGTCGGAGTCGCGGACCGTGGACAACCGGTGGGCGACCACCAGCAGCGCCCGGTCCCGCGCGGCGGTCTCCAGCGTCTGCCGGAGCAGGGTCTCGTTGCGGGCGTCCAGGCTCGCGGTCGGCTCGTCGAGCAGCAGCAGCGCCGGCCGGGCCAGCAGCGAGCGGGCGATGGCCAGCCGCTGCCGCTCACCACCGGACAGCAGCACGCCGTCGTCGCCGACCAGCACGTCCAGGCCCAGCTCGGACCGGTCGACCACCGGGGTCAGCCCGACGTCCTCGAGCACCTGCCGCAGCGCGGCCTCGGGGGTGTCCGGCGCGGCCAGCAGCAGGTTCTCCCGGATGGTGCCGGCCAGCACCGGGGCCTCCTGCTCGACGTAGCCCATCCGGGCCCGCAGCACCGAGCGCGGCAGGTCGCGGACGTCGGTGCCGGCCCACCGGATGCTGCCCCCGCTGAGCGGGTAGAAGCCCTCGACCAGCGCGAGCAGCGTGGACTTGCCCGCACCCGAGGGCCCCACCAGCGCCGTCCGGGTCCCGGCGGGGACCGAGAACGAGACGTCGTGCAGCACCCGGGTGCCATCGGGGTAGTCGAAGTCGACCCCGCGCAGCTCCAGCAGCGGGGTCGGGTCACCGGCGGCGGGCAGCCGGGGCGCGGTCGTCGTCCCGGGGCGGGCGGGCCGGTCGTCGTCCTCGGGGTCCAGCGAGAGCACCTCCTGCACCCGCGCCAGCGCACCGAGCCCGGTCTGCAGCTCGGTGTAGGCGCGGATGACCTGGCCCAGCGGCTGGATGAGCAGGAAGAGGTAGAGGATGAAGGCGATCAGGTCGGGGATGCCGATCGCGCCGCTGGCGACCCGGTAGCCGCCGACGCCGAGCACGGCCAGGAACGCGCCCTGGATCGCGATGCCGGTGGCCGGTGCGACGAGTGCCTGCAGCCGGGCCACCGCGACGCCGGCGGTGAAGGCCTTCTCCGCCGACGAGCCGACCGTGACCACCTCGCGGCCGGTGGCGCCGCTGGCCCGGATGGTGCGGACGGCGGACAGTGCCCGCTCCACCGCCGCGCTCATCGCGCCGACCTGCTCCTGCGCCTGCCGGGACAGCACCCGCACCCGGCGGGCCGCCGCGATGGCGGTCCCCACGCCGATCGAGACCGACGCCAGCGTGACCAGCAGCAGCCACACGTCGACCAGCGCCATCGCGACCAGCGCGCCGATGCCCAGCACCAGCGAGCCGCCCACCTCGACGACGCCGCTGGTGACGGTGGCCCGCAGCAGCGTGGTGTCCGAGCCCACCCGGCTCATCAGGTCACCGGTGCGCCGCCGGTCGTACTCGGCCACCGGCAGCCGCAGCAGCCGGTCGGCCAGCGTGCGCCGGGTGCTGAGCACGACGCCCTCGGCGGTGCGCTGCAGCAGGTACTGCTGGCCGGCGCTGAGCACCGCCGAGGCGACCAGGACGACGACCAGCGTGGCCACCCCGGGCAGCAGCGCGGCACCGGAGCCGACGGCGTCGACCACCCGGGAGACCAGCAGCGGCTGGGCCAGGGCGGCCGCGGCGGCCACCAGGGACAGCGCCGCGGCCGCGACCAGCGCCCGCCGGTGCGGGCGCAGCAGCGGGAGCAGCTCGCGCAGCCCGGCCGACCCGACCGGGGGTGCGGTCACCGATGCGAGCCGAGGGCCGCGCCGACCGCGGCGAGGATGCGGGCGTGGTGCTCGACGAGGAGCGGGCGGTGGCCGTCGGGCCGGATCGCGGCCACGAAGCCGACCGCCGACCACAGCTCGTCGCCGTCGTCGGAGCCGAGCAGGGCCTGCCGGACCACCGGGTCCTCGACCACCCGGCGCAGCTGCGGGGAGTCCTCGGCGGCCAGCAGCACCCAGCGGGTGTCGAACTCGGGGTCGCCGCTGGGCAGCTGCAGCAGCCCGCCGGTGCCGTGCCGCCAGAACCGGGCGGGGGTCAGCCGGAAACCGGGCAGCTGGCCCAGCACCGGTGCCGCGGTCACCGCGTGGGTGGCCACCCAGCCCCGGCCGTAGGGGGACACGATGTCGAAGGCCACCAGGTCCAGCCCGTCGGCCCGGCCGCGCAGCACGTTGCTGGGCACCTCGGACTTCGCCGGGCGCACCGGGGCCGACCGGGTCAGCTCCACCAGGACGGCGTCCTCGGGGCCGGTGCCGTCCGACGCCGTCCAGCCGTAGGCCTGGCCCCACGCCGCGAGGTCCTGCGACCCGCCGCCCTTGGGGAGGAACTGCTGCTGCACCTCCGAGAGCTTGCGGGGGCCGCGGCCGAACAGGCCACCGAGGACCCCGCCGCGCTTCTCCTCCTGCGGGGGCGCCTCGTGCGTCTGCGGTGCGTCCCACTGCTGCGGCTCGGCGCGGTGGGACTCCCACCCCTGCTGCGGGGCCGGCGGCGGGGTGGCCTCCCAGTCCTGCGCCGGCGGCTGCGCCTGGGCGGGGGGCTGCTGCGCCGGCCGGTCGGGGGCGGCGTCGGGCAGCGACCAGCCCGGCGGCTCCCACCCGCGGTCCGCCGCGCGGTCGGCGGGCTGGTCGGCGGGCTGGTCCGCCGGCCGGTCGGAGCCGGTGGAGCCGTCGCCGAGGTGGGAGGGCTCGGACCAGCCGCGCTGGTCCTCGGGTCGGTCGTCGAAGCCGCCGGAGCCGTCGCGGGGGGTGCTCATCTGCTGCTCTCTCTCGGTGGGGGTCGGACTCGGGGGCGCCGGGTCAGCCGTAGGTGTCGCGCGGACCGCGTCCCCGGACCGTCCGCGGGCCCTTCTTCCAGCTGGGTGCCGTCGGTCCGACAACGCGCAACCGGGTCACGACGTCCCCGCCCACCTGGTTGTGCAGCTTGCCCAGGATGGTCGGCGCCATCATCCGCAGCTGGGTGGCCCAGGCCGTGGACTCCGCGACCACGGTCAGCTCGCCCTCGCTCAGGGACTGCGGCGCGCAGTGCGCGGCGATGTCGGCGCCTACCAGGGCGTCCCAGCGGCCGAACACCGAGCCCACCTTGGTGCGCTCGCTCCAGTCCTCCGCGCTGACCAGGGAGTCGACCAGCGAACCCAGGGTCTGCGGGTCGTCGGCGCCCGGGTGCGGCCCGCTCCAGGACCGCCGGGGGCCGGCCACCCGTCGCCGGGTGGGCCGGGGCCGGGCGGCCGAGGCGGCCCGGGCGGCGTCCAGCGCGGCCCGGGCGATGTCGCTGGGGCGCGACGGCCGCTGCGCGGGCTGGTCAGCCATGCGACCCAGCGTCCTCCGCCGCACCGGTCAGGTCGAGCGCAGCCGGTGCGTCGTCGGGCGGCAGCACGGTCGCCGTCCCGTCGGCCACCTGCACCCGTGTCCCGCGCAGCGCGACCGGGACGTCCTCGGCCACCGCGGCCGTGATCAGGCACTGCTCGGCCGTCCGCGCCACGTCGGCCAGCGCGGTGCGCCGGCCGGCGTCGAGCTCGGCGAAGACGTCGTCGAGCACCAGCACCGGTTCCTCGCCGTCGGCGCGCAGCAGCGCGAAACAGGCCAGCTTCAGCGCCAGCGCGAACGACCAGGACTCGCCGTGGCTGGCGTAGCCCTTCGCCGGGGCCGGGCCCAGGTGCAGCACCAGGTCGTCGCGGTGCGGGCCGACCAGCGTCACGCCGCGGTCGACCTCCTCCTTGCGCCGCTCCTCCACCCGCCGGGCCAGGGCCGCGGTGAGGTCGGCCGCGCTGGGCACGCCGAGGCCGGGCAGGAACGCCGTCCCGTCGCCGGCCAGCGGCACGGTGCTGGTGTAGCCCAGCCGGGCCCGGTCGGCGCCCTCGCCGGCGACCCCCTCGTAGGCCGCGCCGACGTGCGGGTCCAGGTCGGCGGCCAGCTGCAGCCGGGCGGCCAGCAGCTGCCCGCCGAGGTCGGCGAGGTGCCCGTCCCAGACCTCCAGCGTCGCGATCGCCCCGCCGCGGGCCAGCTTCGCGGTCTTGAGCAGGGCGTTGCGCTGCTTGAGCACCCGCTCGTAGTCCGACCGGACGCCGGCCAGCCGCGGCGTGCGGCTGACCAGCAGGTCGTCGAGGAACCGGCGGCGCTCGGTCGGGTCGCCGCGGACCAGCGCGAGGTCCTCGGGGGCGAAGAGCACCGTCTTGACCAGGCCGAGGAGCTCCCGCGGGCGGGGCAACGGGGAGCGGTTGACCCGCACCCGGTTGGCCCGGCCGGGGTTGATCTCCACCTCGACCAGGAGCTCCCGGTCGTCCTTGCGCAGCGCCGCCCGGACGACGGCCTGCTCGGCGCCGTGCCGGACCAGCGGGTTGTCCGAGGACACCCGGTGGCTGCCCAGCGTCGCCAGGTAGCCGACCGCCTCGACCAGGTTGGTCTTGCCCTGGCCGTTGCGGCCGACGAAGACCGTCGGACCCGGCGTCAGCGGCAGGTCGACGGACTCCCAGCTGCGGAAGGACCCCAGCTGGAGATGTCTCACGTACAACGGGCGGGGCCCATCAGGCGGGGTCTTCGACCTCGCGGGCCTTGACCGCGTGGCCACCGAACTGGTTCCGCAGCGCGGCGACGGCCTTCATCGTCGGGCTGTCGTCCTGGCGGGAGGAGAACCGGGCGAACAGCGACGCCGAGATCGCCGGCATCGGGACGGAGTGCTCGATCGCCTGCTCGACGGTCCAGCGGCCCTCGCCGGAGTCGGCGGCCCAGCCGGTGATGTCGTCCAGGCCCGGGTCCTCCTGCAGCGCGCGGACCAGCAGGTCCAGCAGCCAGGAGCGGATGACGGTGCCCTGGGTCCAGGAGGCGATGACGCCGGGGACGTCCTCGACCAGGTCGACGGCGGCCAGCAGCTCGTAGCCCTCGCCGTAGGCCTGCATCATCGCGTACTCGATGCCGTTGTGGACCATCTTGGCGAAGTGGCCGGCACCCACGGGGCCGGCGTGCACGAAGCCCGCACCGGGCACCGAGGCACCGGTCTCGTCCTGCGGCGCCGGCGGCTTCAGCGCGTCGAAGACGGGCTGGACCTTGGCGACGTCCTCCTTCGAGCCGCCGACCATCAGCGCGTAGCCGTTCTCCAGGCCCCACACGCCGCCGGAGACGCCGGCGTCGACGTAGCCGATGCCCTTGGTGGCCAGGTCGTCGGCGTGGATCTTGTCGTCGGTGAACTTGGAGTTGCCGCCGTCGACGACGACGTCGCCCTCCTCGAGCAGCTCCTTGAGCGCCGAGACCGTCTGCCGGGTCGGGTCGCCGGAGGGCACCATCACCCACACCACGCGCGGCGCCTGCAGGGCGCCGACCAGCGCCTCGAGGCTGTCGACGTCCCGCTTGCCGGGTGCGTTGTCGTAGCCGACGACCTCGTGGCCGGCGCGGCGTACGCGCTCGGCCATGTTGCCGCCCATCTTGCCCAGTCCGATCAGGCCCAGCTGCACAGCGGTTCTCCTCGAGTCGGTGTCGTCCCGGAGCAGGCTGCGCTGCCCTCCGGCGTCGTCGTGCCCATCGTGCTCGCCCCGGTCCGGGGCCGCGCGGCGGGTGCCGGGGTCAGCCCGGGAGCCGCACCGGCATGATCAGGTAGCGGTAGGAGCCGGGGCGGACGACCCCGTCCTCCCCGGGCTCCTCGTGGCCGGAGAGCACCGCGGGCTTGAGCGCGCTGGTGAAGTCCATCCGGGCGCGGTCGGTGTGCACCGCGGCCAGCCCGTCGAGCAGGAACGTCGGGTTGAAGCCGATGGTCAGCGGGTCGCCGTCGAAGTCGACGTCGCAGCTCTCCTCGGCCTGGCCGTCGTCGTCGGTGCCGCCCGCGCGCAGGGTGACCTGGCCGGGGGTGAACTCGCAGCGCAGCGGCGTGCCGCGCTCGGCGACCAGGGCCACGCGCTTGGCCGCGTCGGTGAACAACCCGACTGGCAGCAGGGCGTGCGACGCCGACTCGTTGGGCATGATCGCCCGGTACTTGACGAACTCGGCGTCCAGCAGGCGGGTCGTGGTCTGCCGGTCCTTGCCCGACAGGCCCAGGATGCCCTCGCCGGACCCGCCCGAGGACAGCGAGAGGACGACCTCGGGGCCACTCGTCAGCGTCTTCGCGGCGTCGGCCAGCGTGCGGGCGGGCACCAGCACCGCCGCGGACAGCCCGGAGGTCTCCGGCCGCCAGGCGAACTCGCGGACGGCGAGGCGGTAGCGGTCGGTGGCGGCCAGGGTGACCCGGTCGTCCTCGATCTCCAGCCGGACGCCGGTGAGCATCGGCAGCGTGTCGTCGCGGCCGGCGGCGACGGCGACCTGGGCGACCGCCTCGGCGAACGCGTCGCTGTCCACCACGCCGGCGGTCGAGGGCATCGACGGCAGCGAGGGGTAGTCCTCCACCGGCAGGGTCGGCAGGGAGAACTTGGCGTTGCCGCAGCTGATCGCCAGCCGCGCACCCTCCGCGATGACCTCCACCGGGTGCGGCGGCAGCGCCCGGGTGATCTCGGCCAGCAGTCGGCCGGGCACCAGGGCACGGCCGTCCTCGGTGGAGCTGACGTCGATCTCCGCGCGGGCGGAGACCTCGTAGTCGAAGCCGGAGACCGACAGCGAGCTGCCCTGCACCTCCAGCAGGATCCCGGCGAGGACGGGGACCGACGGACGCGGCGGCAGGCTGCGCGCCGTCCACGCCACGGCGTCGGCGAGCACCTCGCGTGCCACCCGGAACTTCATCTCGTCGTCCACCCCTGCTCGTCGTCCGGCTCTCCTGCGGCGGTCAGTCTCCCCTGCCGCAGGGGCTGCCGTCGAATGCCCCTCCCCGACCCCACCGCTGCCCTGCTGCTCCCCGGATCGACTCGTCGACCGGGCCTGCACACCCAGGGTGTGGTTCGAGAACTCCTGGGAAGAGATAGCTCATCACCGTCATCACAGGTGTGGGTACTGGGGACCGAGGCCGTCGGCGCAGGTCAGGGCCGGTGGGGGCCTGTTCGCACGGTGTGGGCCGGTGACCGTCCACCTGGGGTCGACATGGGGATGAATCGGCTCCCGTCCACCGGCGACCGCCCCGCTCCACCCCTGGTCCACCCTCTCTCCCGCCTGGACCCCCGGGTCCGTCCCCAGCACACCCGTCCGGGGGACGGACCCGGGGAGAAGCTGGGTACGGAGGCGGTCGACATGGGGATCCGGTCTCCCCAACCTGTGCACAGCTCTGGGGACAACCGGCCTTGTCGACTCCCCCGCACGCGCTGCGCGCGCACGGGGCCCCTGGGACATGGCCGGTTACTGCCTCGCGCGGCTCTTGATGCGGGCGGTGAGCTCGGTGACCTGGGTGTAGGTGGCCCGGCGCTCGCCCATGAGGCCGGTGATCTTCTTGACCGCGTGCATGACCGTGGTGTGGTCCTTGCCGCCGAACGAGGCACCGATCCGGGGCAGCGACAGCTCGGTCAGCTCGCGGCACAGGTACATGGCGATCTGCCGGGCGTTGACCAGCGTGCGGGAGCGGTTGGCGCCCTGCAGCTCCTCCATCGTCACGCTGAAGTACTCGGCGGTGGCGGCCATGATGATCGCCGCGGTGATCTGCGGGCCCTGCTCGTCGCTGATCAGGTCCTTGAGCACCAGCTCGGCCAGGGCCAGGTCGACGGGCTGCTTGTTCAGGCTGGCGAAGGCGGTGACCCGGATCAGCGCGCCCTCGAGCTCGCGGATGTTGGTCTGCACCTTGCTGGCGATGAACTCCAGCACCGGGTCCGGCGCCTGCAGCCGCTCGCCGTAGGCCTTCTTCCGCAGGATCGCGATGCGGGTCTCGAGGTCCGGCGCCTGGACGTCGGTGATCAGGCCCCACTCGAAGCGGGTGCGCAGCCGGTCCTCCAGGGTCGTCAGCTTCTTCGGCGGACGGTCCGAGGTGATGACGATCTGCTTGCTGGCGTTGTGCAGCGTGTTGAAGGTGTGGAAGAACTCCTCCTGGGTGCGCTCGGCGCGCTCCAGGAACTGGATGTCGTCGATCAGCAGGAAGTCGATGTCCCGGTAGCGACGGCGGAAGTCCTCGGCCCGGCCGGAGTGCACCAGGTTGATGAACTCGTTGGTGAACTCCTCGGTGGAGACGTACCGGACCCGGACGTCGGGGAACATCCGCGCCGCGTAGTGCCCGATCGCGTGCAGCAGGTGGGTCTTGCCCAGCCCGGAGTCGCCGTAGACGAACAGCGGGTTGTAGGCCCGGGCCGGCGCCTCGGCGACCGCGACCGCCGCGGCGTGGGCGAACCGGTTGCTGTTGCCGATGACGAAGCTGTCGAAGACGTACTTGGGGTTGAGCCCGAGGTCGCCGCCGCCGGAGCGGCGGTCGTTGCCGAACTGGGACGGCGCACCGTCGCCGGACCGGCGGCCGCGGGTGCCCTGGTCGGGCGACCCGGTGTCGTCGGCGTCCCAGGGAGCGGGCCGGCGGGGATCGGAGCGCGGGGAGTCCCAGGGGGCACCGTTGCCGCGGGACCAGTCGCGGCCGTCGCCGGACTCGGGCAGCCAGACGTCGCTGCGCGGGGCGTCGGTGCGCACCCCGAAGGCGCTGCGGCCGTCGTCGAGCTGGGCCCGGGCGGCCCGGTCCTCGGCGTCCCGGTCCCGCTCGGCGCGCTCGCGGGCGTCGGCGTCGCGCTGGTCGCGGTCGGCGCGCTCCTCGCGGTCCCACCCGGGACGGCGGGGCTCGTCGAGCACCGGTGCCGGGTCGGCCGCCGGGGCGGGCGGTGCGTCCTCGAGCTGGACGGCGACCTTGGTGTCCCGGCCGAACTCCGCGGTCAGCGCCTCCGTGAGGGCGGTGCGGATCCGCGACTCGAGCACCGTCTGGGTGAACTCGTTGGGGGCGGCGAGCACGAACACGCCCTCCACCAGGCCCAACGGCCGGGTCAGGTTGAGCATGGCGTTCTGCTGGCGGGTCAGGTCGCCGGCCAGGCGTTCCCGGATCCGGTCCCAGACCGGCCCCAGTTCGCTGGTGGTGTCGGCCATCGACTCCTGTCCCCTTCCGTCCCCGTGGTGCCTGCTGCCCGTCCCCCGTGCGGCCCGCCGTCCCCGGTCGGGTCCACCGCTGTGGACCGGGGCAGGCAGCCAGGTCCACACCGCTGTCCACAGAGTGTGGACGACGGGTGGGGACGTGCTGTGGTCGATGGTGGCCCGGCCGGCGTCCTGCGAACGATCCGCCCAGCTCAGCGAGCTGTGGGTGGGTGTGGAACGAACCGGGTGCCGGGTGCGGTCCGAGGCTGTGCAGACCGCCTCCCGAGACCGTTCCGACCGGGGCCGAGCGAGGCGACGCTAACAGCACCGTCCACAGGCGGGCAACGACATCGGTGTGGTTCCACCGGGCCGGTCCGGGGCCCCGCGGGCACCCCGGCCGGGTCCTGCCGACCCCTCCCCGTCGCCCGTCCGCCGCAGGTCACGCCGACTCGGCTATGCTCTGGGACGTCTGTGGACAGCGGACGGTCGCAGCGTGCCCGGCACGCGGTCGACCGGACGTGGCCGCAGCACCACCAGCCTCGGTGCGGGCAGGGGTCGCGACAGCACGTCGTGCGTGACCCCCGACCTGCACCGCCGCGTGACCACCTCGACCGGTGGTCACCGCCTCGTCGTCGTCAGTGGGAGTCCCTCGTGAGCAAGCGCACGTTCCAGCCGAACAACCGTCGCCGGTCCAAGACCCACGGCTTCCGGCTCCGGATGCGCACCCGCGCCGGCCGCGCCATCCTTGCCGGCCGTCGCCGCAAGGGCCGCGAGAAGCTCTCCGCCTGACGTGCTGCCTGCGCAGGCCCGCCTGCGCCGGCGTCCGGAGTTCACCGTGGTCGTCCGCTCCGGCCGGCGTGCCGGGCGCCCCACCATGGTGGTGCACTACCTCCCCGAACGGCCCGTCGTCCTGGACGGGGGTCCCAGCGACCCCCCGAGCGGACCGCGGGCCGGTTTCGTCGTGGGCAAGACGGTCGGCAACTCGGTCTGCCGGCACCGGGTGACCCGGCAGCTGCGGCACCTGGTGCGCGAGGAGCTGCACCGGTTGCCGGCCATGGCCGACCTCGTCGTCCGGGCCCGTCCCGAGGCGGCCGGTGCCGACATCGGCACCCTGCGACGCGACCTCACCCGGGGCCTCGACCGGGTGCTGGACCGGCCGTGACCATCGCCTCCCGGGCGCTGCTCGGCCTGATCGGCTTCTACCGCCGCGGCATCAGCCCGCTGCTGGGGCCGCGCTGCCGGTTCACCCCCACCTGCAGCGAGTACGCGCAGGAGGCGGTGCAGGTGCACGGCGCCGCCCGCGGTGCCGGGCTGGCCGTGGTGCGGATCGCCAAGTGCGCCCCGTGGCACCGCGGCGGCATCGACCTCGTCCCGCCCCGCCGGTCCCCCGGAACCGCCCAGCTGCTCCACTCGTCGGACACAGCGACGACCACCACCCCGGCGGAGTCCCGGCCCTGCCCCCCGATCCCGGCGGAGTCTCGGCCCTGCCCCCCGACCCCGCCCTCGGAGGCCCGCGTTGCTTGACTGGCTGTACACCGCGATCGCGTGGGTGATGAAGCAGTGGCACGCACTGTTCTCCACCTTCCTCGACCCGGCCGGCGGCATCGCCTGGGCGCTGTCGGTGGTCATGCTGGTGGTGACGATCCGCATCCTGCTGTTCCGCCTGTTCGTCAAGCAGGTCAAGAGCCAGCGGGCGATGCAGGAGATCCAGCCCGAGATCCAGAAGCTGCGCAAGCAGTACGGCTCGGACAAGCAGGGCTTCAGCCAGGCCATGATGGCCATGCAGAAGGAGCGCGGGGTCAACCCGCTGGCCGGCTGCCTGCCGATCCTGCCGCAGATCCCGATCTTCATCGGCCTCTTCCACGTGCTGCGGCGCATCGCGCCCGGCAAGGAGGGCCTGTACAGCTGGGACTTCGACCTCACCCAGCAGGCCGCCAGCGCCAAGTTGTTCGGTGCGCCCATCGCGGCGTCGTTCAACATGATGGAGCCGAAGAAGAGCGCGATCCTCGCGCTCACCGACGGCAGCTACACCAACATCCGCATCGTGGCGATGATCTTGATCATCATCATGTGCTTCACGACCTTCTACACCCAGAAGCAGATCCAGAAGCGTTCCGGCCCGGTCGAGGGCCAGGCCGCCACGATCCAGAAGCTGCTGCTCTACGGCATGCCGATCAGCCTCTTCGTCTCCGGCTTCTTCTTCCCGATCCTGGTGCTGCTGTACTGGTTCACCAACAACCTGTGGACCCTGGGCCAGCAGTTCTACATCCTCAAGGCCCTGCCGCCGCCCGGGTCCCCCGCCGCGCTGGCGAAGGCCGAGGCCGAGCGCCCCAAGGTCGACCCGAAGCTGCTCGCCCCCAAGCCGGGCGCCAAGCCGGTCCGGCCCCGCAAGGGCCCTGCGGCCCCCACCGCGGGCCCGAGCAGCACCGTCGACGCCGACGAGGACGCCGGGACCACCGCGCCGTCCACCGACGCCGTCGCGGACAGCAGCAGCGGGTCCGGCGAGTCCGGCACGGGCGCGACCCGGGCGGGCGGCGGGTCGAGCCGACCGCGGGCCACCGGCGGGACGGCCGGTCCGGCCAACCGCGGCAAGCGCCGACGCCGCTGACCCACCGGGCGCGGTCGTCGCGCCCCCTCCCACCTCCGGGCACGCCCCGGCCGCCGGCACCGTCGTAGGAGACACCTCGTGAGCACACCGCAGAGCAGCACCGACACCGCCGCCGACGACGTCGTCGTAGACGTCCCCGCCGACGCACCGGCCGACGCCGACACCGGCACCGTCCTGCCCGACCCGGACCCGGTCGACGCCGACGCGGTGGTCGAGCCGGTCGACGTCGTGGAGACCGACGAGGACTCCGACGACAGCGACGACGAGGACGACGACGAGGTCGACGACCTGCTGGTGCAGGAGGGCGACGTGGCCGGTGACTACCTGGAGCGGCTGCTCGACATCCTCGACGTGGACGGCGACATCGACCTCGACGTCGAGGGCGACCGCGCCTCGGTCGCCGTCGTCGGCGGTGAGCTGCGGACCCTGATCGGGCCCGACGGCGCCACGCTCGAGGCGCTGCAGGAGCTCACCCGGCTGGCCGTGGCGCAGTCCACCGGCACCCGCAGCCGGCTGATGCTCGACATCGGCGGCTTCCGGGCCAAGCGCCGGGCCGACCTCACCGAGCTGGCCGGCCAGGCGGCGTCGCGGGTCGCGGCCAGCGGCACCTCGGAGCGGCTCGCGCCGATGAACCCGTTCGAGCGCAAGGTCGTGCACGACGTCATCGCCGCCGCCGAGGGCGTGCGCAGCGAGTCCGAGGGCGAGGAGCCGAACCGCCGCGTCGTGGTCCTGCCCGCCTCGTGACCGACCCGCAGCCCCCCGGGGACCGGCCGCTCCCCGAGCTGCCGGTCGAACCGCCGTCGGCGGCGGCGGCCTTCGGGGACCGGCTGCCCGCGGCCCGGCGCTTCGTGGAGCTGCTCGCGACCGACGGGGTGGTGCGCGGTCTGATCGGCCCGCGCGAGGTGCCCCGCCTCTGGGAGCGCCACGTGCTCAACAGCGTCGCGGTCGCCGAGGCGGTGCCGCACGGGGCGCGTGTGGTGGATGTGGGCAGTGGGGCAGGGCTGCCGGGGATCCCCCTGGCGTTGGCCCGGCCGGACCTGGCGATGACGCTGGTGGAGCCCATGGCCCGCCGGGTCGAGTTCCTGGGTGACGTGGTCACCGACCTCGGGGTGGACTGGCGGGTGGTCCGCGGGCGGGCCGAGGAGCGCTCGGTGGCGCGCGCCGTCGGCGAGGTCGACGTGGTGACCGCGCGGGCCGTCGCGCCGCTCCCCCGCCTGGTCGGCTGGGTGCGCGGACTGCTGCGCCCGGGTGCCCAGCTGGTGGCGATGATCGGCAGCTCGGCGGCGGCCGAGGTCCCGGCGATGCTGCCCGAGCTGGCCGCGGCCGGCATGCGGGACGTCGAGGTGCGCGCCGTGGGCGCTGCGCTCGGTGAGGCCGCCACCCAGGTCGTCGTCATGACGCGCGGGGGCCGCTGAGCGATGGGTCTGGGTCGACTCGTCGACCCGTAGGCTGACCGTGGAACACGTCCACGGCCGGCGTTTCACGTGGAACTGACAGCAGCTTCCCGCTCGGCGTTCCACGTGGAACACCAGCGGGCGAGGAGGACTTCGGCATGACGGACCCGGGCGAACGGCTGCGCAGCAGTCTGGCCGCCGATCTCCCGCCGCCGGTCGCCGAGTTCGACAGCCCCATCGCGATGGAGGCCATGCGGGCCACCCGGGTGCTGCACGCCGGTGACCAGGACCCGTTCCCGGCACCGGGCCGGATCCGGGTGGTGACCATCGCCAACCAGAAGGGCGGGGTCGGCAAGACGACCTCGACGGTCAACCTGGGTGTCGCGCTGTCGCTGTTCGGGCTCCGCGTCCTCGTCATCGACCTCGACCCGCAGGGCAACGCCAGCACCGCCCTCGGTGTCGACCACGTGGTCGGGACGCCGTCGATCTACGACGCCCTGGTCGGCGAGTCGACGCTCGCCGAGGTCACCCACCCCACCACCGCCTCCCCCAACCTGCGCTGCGTCCCGGCCACCATCGACCTGGCCGGGGCGGAGATCGAGCTGGTCAGCGTGGTCGCCCGGGAGCACCGGCTGCGCCGGGCCATCGAGGCGCACCTGCACGCGCTGCCGGCCGAGGAGCGCCCGCACTACGTGCTCATCGACTGCCCGCCGTCCCTGGGCCTGCTCACGCTGAACGCCCTGGTGGCCGGGGACGAGGTGCTCATCCCCATCCAGTGCGAGTACTACGCCCTGGAGGGCCTGGGTCAGCTGCTGAGCAACATCGAGCTGGTCCGGGCGCACCTCAACCCGGGCATCTCGGTGAGCACCATCCTGCTGACGATGTACGACGGCCGGACCAAGCTGGCCGACCAGGTCGCCGACGAGGTGCGCAACCACTTCGGCGAGCTGGTGCTGTCCTCGGTCATCCCGCGCAACGTGCGGGTCAGCGAGGCCCCCGGCTACGGCCAGTCGGTGCTGACCTACGACCCGGGCTCCCGGGGGTCGACCAGCTACGTCGAGGCCGCCCGCGAGCTGGCGGTCCGCGGCGCGGAGCTCGGTCCCCTCGTCCCCGTCCAGCCCGCACCGGCGGCTGCCCCACCCACCGCGGCGCCGCCGCTGAACGCGCTCGTCCTCGGTCAGTCCGTGGCGACCCATCCCCAGGAGAACTCATGAGCAAGCGTGGCGGTCTCGGCCGGGGCCTGGCGGCCCTCATCCCGACCAGTGCGCCGGCACCGACGGCCACCCCGGCGGCCCGCGCCGCCGAGGCGGTCGAGGCCGCGGCCGAGCGGGCCGCCGCCGGCCTGGAGCCGGTGTCGACACCGGCGCTCACCCCGGTCGCCGACCTGCCGACCGACGTCGTCGGCGTCCCCGGTGCGTCGCTGCGCGAGGTGGCCGTCGGGGACGTCGTCCCCAACCCCAAGCAGCCTCGGTTGGTCTTCGACGACGAGGCGCTGGAGGAGCTGACCCACTCCGTCAAGGAGTTCGGCCTGCTGCAGCCCATCGTGGTCCGCGAGCGGGCCGAGGGCGGCTACGAGCTCATCATGGGCGAGCGCCGGCTGCGCGCGGCCCGGGCCGCCGAGCTGGAGACGGTGCCGGCGATCGTCCGGGACACCTCCGACGACGCGATGCTGCGCGACGCCCTGCTGGAGAACATCCACCGGGTGCAGCTCAACCCGCTCGAGGAGGCCGCGGCCTACCAGCAGCTGCTGCAGGAGTTCGGCGCCACCCACGAGGAGCTGGCCAGCAAGATCGGCCGCAGCCGCTCGCAGGTCACCAACACCATCCGGCTGATGAAGCTGCCGGTGAAGGTGCAGACCCGGGTCGCCGCCGGCGTGCTGTCGGCCGGGCACGCCCGCGCCCTGCTCGGCCTGCCGACCAACGAGGCGATGGACGCCCTGGCCACCCGCATCGTGGCCGAGGGCATGAGCGTGCGGGCGACCGAGGAGGCCGTCGCCCTCGCCGTGGCGCACCAGCCGGAGGCCAAGCGGAAGTCCGGGCGCACCATCACCGCCCCCGGTGTCGAGGACCTGGCCTTCCGGCTCTCCGACGTCTTCGAGACCAAGGTCAAGGTGCAGATCGGTCGGGCGAAAGGCCGGATCGTCGTCGAGTTCGGCTCGGTGGACGACCTGCAGCGGATCGTGGGCATGATGGCCCCCGACATCACCGGCCGCAGTCAGCCCCCGGCGCAGGGCTGATTGCGTCACTGACGCAATCAGCCGCGGGCGGCGGCCTGGCGGAGCAGGGTGGTCAGGACGTCGCCGAGCCGGTGCCCGGCGGCCTCGACCGCCATCGGGAACATCGACGTCTCGGTGAGCCCGGGTGACACGTTCACCTCGAGGAAGTGCACCGCGCCGTCGGCGTCGACGATCAGGTCGGTCCGCGAGAGGTCGGCCAGGCCGAGCTCCTCGTGCACGGTGACCGCGACCTCGGCCGCCCGGCGGGCCACGTCGTCCGGGACGCGGGCCGGCGTGTGGTACTCGGTCAGGCCCGGGGTGTAGCGCGAGGTGTAGTCGAAGACGCCGGACTCCGGCACGATCTCCACGGCGGGCAGCGCGCGCGGCCCCTCACCCAGGTCGACCACCGAGACGGCCAGCTCGATGCCCTCGACGAACCGCTCGACCAGCACCGTGTCGCCGTAGGCGAAGCAGCTGACCATGGCGGCCGGCAGGTCCTCCACCCGGCTGACCTTCTGGGCGCCGAGCGCGGAGCCGCCCGAGGCGGGCTTGACCATCAGCGGCAGCCCCAGCCGCGCGACGATGAGGTCCAGCACGGCGCCGGCCCCCAGCTCGCGGAAGGTCGAGTGCGGCAGCGCCACCCAATCCGGGGTGGTCACCCCGGCCGACCGGACGACGGACTTCGCGGCCGGCTTGTCCCAGGCCAGCCGGCAGGCCGCGGCCGGTGAGCCCACGTAGGGCACCCCCGCCAGGTCCAGCACCGCGCGGACGGCGCCGTCCTCGCCGGTGGAGCCGTGCAGCGCGATGAACACCGCGTCGGCCGGGGCGGCGGCCAGCCCGGGCAGCAGGTCGCCGTCGGCGTCCCGCAGCTCGGCGTCCAGGCCGGCCCGCAGCAGCGCCTCCACCACCTGGGTGCCCGAGGAGAGGCTGACCTCCCGCTCGAACGTCAGCCCGCCGGCCAGCACGACGGCGCGCAGCAGGTCGGTCTCGGGCATCGCGGTCACGGCTGGTCCCCGATCTGGTCGGTCGACGCCGGGCCGGCCAGCTCGGCGACCTCGGGCGTGCGGGGGCGGTCGGAGCTGCGCCCGACGGTGCGGAACGAGCCGGTGTCGACGCCGTCGAAGGTGGAGTGCAGGTCGAGCTCGGCCTCCACCACCCGGGCCAGCCGGCGCACGCCCTCGCGGATCTGGTCGGGCTCGGGGTAGCAGTAGGACAGCCGCATGTACTCCTTGCCCTGGCCGTCGGCGTAGAAGCCGATGCCGGGCACGTAGGCCACGTGGGCGCTGACCGCGCGGGGCTGCATGAGCTTGGCGTCCAGGCCGCGGGGCAGCTTGAGCCACACGTAGAACCCGCCGTCCGGGCGGGTCCAGGTGGTGCCCGGCGGCATCAGGGCGGCCAGCGAGTCCAGGCAGGCGTCGCGGCGCTCGCGGTAGAGCTCGATGAAGGTCTTGATCTGCTGCTGCCAGGGCTGGGTGTCCAGGTACCGGGCGACCGCGTACTGGGTGAGCGAGGGCGGGCACAGCACCTGCGCCTCGGTGGCCAGCACGAGCTTCTCGCGCACGGCGAGCGGCGCGAGCACCCAGCCCACCCGCAGGCCCGGGGAGAAGGTCTTGGAGAACGAGCCCAGGTAGATGACCCGCTCGGACTCGCGCGCACGCAGGGCCCGCATCGGCTCCCGGTCGAAGCCGAGCAGCCCGTAGGGGTTGTCCTCGACGACGAGCAGGTCGTACCGGTCGGCGATCTCCATGACCTTGCCGCGGCGCTCCTCGGAGAGCGTGATGCCGGCCGGGTTGTGGAAGTTGGGGATCGTGTAGAGGAACTTGACCTTGTCGCCGCGGGCGCGGCACTCGATCAGCGCGTCCTCCAGCGCCTCGGGCACCAGGCCGTCGTCGTCCATCAGCACGTGCTGCACCCGGGCCTGCGCGGCCTGGAAGACTCCGAGGGCACCGACGTAGGACGGCGCCTCGGCCAGGATCACGTCGCCGGGGTCGACGAAGACCCGGGTGACCAGGTCCAGGCCCTGCTGGGACCCGACGGTGACCACGACCTCCGACGGCGAGGCGTCGGTGATGCCCTCCAGCGCCATGACGTCGCAGATCCGCTCGCGGAGCCGCGGGTCGCCCTGGCCGGAGCCGTACTGCAGCGTCTGGGCGCCCATGCCGGAGACCAGCTCGCCGATCATGGAGCCGACAGCGTCCAGCGGCAGCGCGGTGACCGCGGGCATGCCGCCGGCCAGCGACACCACCTCGGGCCGGCTGACGACGGAGAACAGGGCCCGGATCTCCGAGCTCTTCATGCCGTGGGTGCGGGCGGCGTAGCGGTCGGCCAGCGGGTCCAGCCGCGGGTGACGCGCCGGCACCGGGACCGACGCGCCGACCGAGGGGTCAGGCGTCAGGGAGGACATCACCGGAGTCTAGGAGATGCAGCTGACGAAACCCGTGCACGGCCGGGCCTGCCGCCGACTAAGCCGGGGTGGACAGCTGGTAGGTGCCGGTCGGCGGGTCGGCCTCGGCGGGCAGGAACAGCCGCTGGACGGCGGCCAGCACGCTGGAGGCCACGGTGCTGCGCAGCCGGGCGTCGAGCAGCAGCTGCCGGTCGACCGGGTGCGACAGGTAGCCGCAGTCCAGCCGGATGGCCGGCATCCGGGTCAGCCGCAGCAGGTCCCACGTCTTGGCGTGCGAGCCGCAGTCGAGCATCCCGGTGCGGGCGATGACCTCGCGGCGGAGCAGGTTGGCGAACTCCTCGCCGACGGTGGAGGAGACCCCCGAGCCGGTGCCGTAGTAGTAGCTGGCCACGCCGCGGGCGTGCCGGGAGCCGTGCGCCTCCATGTGCAGGGAGACGAACAGGTCGGCGCGGGCGGAGTTGGCGAACGCCGTCCGCTCGGCCAGCGAGGGACCGCCGCGTCGTCCGCGGGTCAGGTAGACCGTCGCGCCCGCCGCGGCCAGCCGGCCCTCGATCCGGGAGGCGAGGTCGAAGACCAGGTCGGACTCGGTGGTCTCCCCCGCGGTGAACCCGGTGTCGTCGCCGCCGTGGCCGGGGTCGATGACGATGACCCGGCCGATCAGGTGCGGGCCGGACTCCACCAGCGAGGCGCTCTGCCGCAGCAGCTGCGGGCGGCCGCCGGTGACCCGCCGGCCCAGCTGCCGCAGGGCGCGCATGGTGCCCGGACCGCACGTGCCGTCGACGGTCAGGCCGTAGTCGCGCTGGAAGCCGCGCAGGCCCGACTCGGTCTCCGCGCCCAGGATGCCGTCGGCCCGGCCGGCGTCGTAGCCCAGCTCGAGCAGCCGCTCCTGCAGGTTCTGCACGTCGTCCCCGCGCATCGGGCGCTCGGGGTCGTACCGCAGCAGCCGGTCCCCCAGCGACCAGCGGGCCTCGGTCAGCGCCCGGTAGGTCTCCTCGCCGACCCGGCCGTCCACCGACAGCCCGCGCACCTGCTGGAAGTGCCGGACCGCCAGGGCGGTGGCCTCGTCGTACACGTCGGCGCCGTCGGGACCGGCGGTCAGCAGCCCGAGGCCGCGCAGGGCTGCCTGGACCTCCACGACGGCCGGGCCGGCACTGCCGGGTTGCAGGATCTGCACGCGGGGGACGCTCCCAGGGATAGGTGGTGCGGTGAACACCGATTGTGGTCCCCGCCGTGCGGTACGGCGAGGGCGGGGAGGGAGACCACGGTGTCCCCCACGACGAACGAGCCCGCCGCGGGCCCCCTGAGGGGGACCTGCGGCGAGCTCGTCCGCCGAGGTGAGGTGCTCGACCTAGATGTAGTCGGCCAGGTCGGAGAGGATCGCGCCCTTCGGCTTGGCGCCGATGATGCTCTTGACCGGCTTGCCGCCCTGGAACACCGTCATGGTCGGGATCGACATGACCTGGTAGTCGCGGGCGATCTGCGGGTTCTCGTCGATGTTGAGCTTGGCGATGGTGAGCTTGTCGCCGTGCTCGGAGGCGATCTCCTCCAGCACGGGGGCGACCATCTTGCACGGACCGCACCACTCGGCCCAGAAGTCGACGAGCACGGGCTTGTCGCTGCCGAGCACGTCGGCGGCGAAGCTGTCGTCGGTGACCTTCACGGTGTTGCCTGCCATGGGGATGGCTCCTTCGGTTGGTTGGTGCTGTGGTCCGGGAGGTGCGGGGAGGGTCAGCGCTCGTCGAAGGTGTCGGCGAGCCAGCGCTCGGCATCGATCGCGGCCGCGGCACCGGTGCCGGCCGACGTGATCGCCTGCCGGTAGATGTGGTCGACCACGTCGCCGCAGGCGAAGACGCCGTCGACGTTGGTGCGGGTGGTCGGGTGCTCGACCTGGATGTAGCCCTCGTCGTCCAGCTTGAGCTGGCCGGCGAAGATCTCGCTGCGCGGGTCGTGGCCGATGGCCACGAACAGGCCGGACACGTCCATCGACTCGGTGGAGCCGGTCTCGGTGTCGGTCAGCGTGATCGACTCGACCTGGTTGTCGCCGTGCACGTCGGTGACCTGCTTGCCCAGCGCCCAACGGATCTTCTCGTTGTCCTGCGCCCGCTTCTGCATGATCTTGCTGGCCCGCAGCTCGGGCCGGCGGTGCACCACGGTCACGGACTTGGCGAACCGGGTGAGGAAGGTGGCCTCCTCCATCGCCGAGTCACCGCCGCCGACGACGACGATGTCCTGGTCGCGGAAGAAGAACCCGTCGCAGGTGGCACAGGCGGACACGCCGTGGCCGAGCAGCCGGGCCTCGTTCTCCAGGCCGAGGTACCGGTACTTGGAGCCGGTCGCCACGATCACCGCGTGCGCGAGGTGGGTCTCCCCGCCGACCTTGACCACCTTGGGGGTGGCGGTGAGGTCGACCTCGGTGACGTCGCTGGGCACCAGCTCGGCGCCGAAGCGCTCGGCCTGGGTGCGCATGTCGTCCATCAGCTGGGGGCCCTGGATGCCCTCGGGGAAGCCGGGGAAGTTCTCGACCTCGGTGGTGGTCATCAGGGCGCCGCCGAACTGGCTGCCCTCGAACACCAGCGGGTGCAGGTTCGCGCGGGCGGCATACGTGGCAGCGGTGTACCCGGCGGGGCCGGACCCGATGATGATCAGGTCGCGGACGCCGTCGTGCTCGGCCGGCGGGATCGTGGCCGGCGGCTGACCGGGGTCGCCCGGGGCCGAGGCCGCGGGGCCGGGAGTGGGCTGGTTCGTCGTCACGGGCGGCACAACGACCAGCCTAGGGGGAGCATTCCCCGGGGTCAGCCGGCCGCCACGGGGGCGACCTCGGCGACGTCGGCGCTGAAGCCCTCGTCGCCCTGCACCAGGCCGGTGACCCAGATCAGCACATAGCGGGTGGTGACCGGCTCGGCGAAGGCCAGGTCGTCGGTGCCGGTGAGCTGGCCCTGCGCCCCGACCGCGAAGGAGTCCAGGTCGCCGTCGGTGCCGTCGCCGGTGCGGACCTCGACCGTGGCGCCGGCGGTGCCGGTGACGGTGACCCCGGACAGCACCTGCTCCGAGCCCAGGTCGTAGACCACGCCGACCCCGGGCTTGAGGTTGCCGAAGTCGGCGGAGCCCCGGTAGTTCAGGGTCGACCAGGCGGTGCCCGGGTCGCCGTCGTAGGACAGCGGGACCTCGTCGTCGTTCTCCGGTTCGCCGTCGCCGAAGGGGTCGAACACCTGGGCGGTGCTGACCTGCAGCGGGGTGCCGGCCGCGGTGCCCGGGTCGGCCGCGCTCTCCTCGGCAGCCGGGGCGGAGCTGCCCGGCGTGGAGCCCTGCACGTCGTCGACGCTGCTGGCCGCGGAGATCACGTTGTTGCCCAGCCACCAGCCGGCGGCGATGACCATCGCCAGGGCCAGCAGCGGGAGCCCGACGACCACCAGCTTGCGGCGCCAGCTGGAGGCGGTCGGCCCGTCGTCGACGACGTCGGCCTCGTCGTCGGCGTAGGAGGAGGCCCAGTCCAGCTCGTCGTCCTCGGCGGTGTCCTCCACCAGCTGCGGGACCGGCGGGTAGTCACGGGGGGACAGCGGGACCGGCGCCTCGGACCGCGCGGCGGGCCGGTCGACGACGGCGGCGTCCTCGGCGTCCCGGCGGTCGCGCAGCTTGCGCAGCCACCCGCTCTCGGACTCGTCGCCGCGCACGGCGTGGTGCGGGTCGGTGTTGCCGGAGCGGGGGCGGTCGCCGAGCAGCGCGGCCATCGCGGCGACGCTGGACAGCGCGGTCCCGGGCTCGGTGGAGCGGGCGCGGCGGACCAGCGCAGCGAGGTCGGGCTGCACGATGACCGGCGGGGTGACCCCGGGCTCGTCACCGCGCCGACCGGTCAGGCACAACTCCAGGAGCGCACCGAGGGCGGCGACGTCGCCCGGCACGGTGCCCTCGGCGGCCGGGACGGCGAGCAGGCCGACCAGGCCACCGGGCCGCAGGACGACGTGCTCGGGGGTCAGCCCGCCGACGGCGAGGCCGACCCGGTGCGCCTCGGCCACGCCCTCGGCCAGCCGGCGGACGACGGTGCGCGCCTCGCGCTCGGGCAGCGGGCCGGACTCCAGGCGCTCGGCCAGGGTCTGCCCGTCGATCCACTCGTTGACCACGTAGGCCGCGGGGCTGTCGTCCGGGGTGCCCTCGGCGGCGTCGTAGACCATCGACAGGGCCGGGGTGGCCAGGCCGCCGGCGGTCAGCGCGCGGCCGATCCAGGCGCGGGCCGCGGGACCACCCGGGGTGTGCACGCGCAGCGCGACGTCCCGGTTGAGCACGCGGTCACGGGCGCGCCAGGACCGGATGACCCCGGTCGGGGTGGGCTCGTCGGGAGCGAGCTGGTCGATCGGGCGGTAGCGGTCGGGCAAGCCGGTGGTCGTCGACGTCACGGACGCTGCCGACCTCCTGTGTCCCCTGCCGGCACCACGCGCGCCGGTCGCGGAGCCGGGGTGGTCATCGCCGTGCCCCGCCCAGTCTCGCCCGGACGGCGGCGAGCGGACCCGCGATCTCGGGGACACCCACCAGCACGACGCCGACCACGACCACGACGCCGATGACCAGGCTACCGACCAGGAGGGTCAGGAGCGAACCGATCACGGAGGTACCCACCAGACCGCCGAGCAGGTGCACCGCACCCCACCCGACCAGGGCCGCGACCACCGAGACCGCGGTCAGCTTCAGCACCGGCCCCGCGGCGTCGCCGGTACGCATCTCCCCCAGCCGCCGGCGCAGCGCCAGCGCCCCGACGGCCCAGCCGGCCAGGTAGGTGATCGACGTGGCGACCATGAGGCCGGCGACCACGTGCTCGGGGCTGACCACCGCCGGCACGGCCAGCAGGAGCGGCACCCGGACGGCGACCATCGCGATCTGGATCAGCGTGGGGGTGCGGGCGTCCTTCATCGCGTAGAAGACCCGCAGCTGGAGCAGGGTGACCGCCATCGGCAGCAGGCCGAAGGCGCCGACGGCGAGGGCCGTGCCGATGGCGCGCGCCTCGTCCGCGGACGTCTGGCCGTGGCCGAAGCCGACGGTGGCCAGGGCCGGGCCGAGCACCAGGAGCAGCGCGGTGACCGGCAGCAGGCCGACGGCCGACAACCGCATGCCCAGCGACAGGTCCGCGGCCACGCCGGGCACGTCCTGCCGGCTCGCGGCCCGGCTCATCCGGGGCACCAGAGCGGTCAGCAGCGCCACCCCGATGATCCCGTAGGGCATCTGGAAGAGCAGGCTGGCGATGGAGAAGGCGCCGGGCCCCAGCCCGCCGTCGTCGGCGGCGGCGTAGGCGACCCGGGTGGCGACGAGCACGCCGACCTGGCTGATCGCGACGTAGGCGATCACCCACAGCCCCAGCGTCCCGGCCTCGGCGAGCCCGGTGCCCCGCAGCCCCCAGCGGGGCCGCAGCGGGACGCCGACCTTGCGCAGCTGGGGCACCAGCACCAGGGCCTGGACGGCGATGCCGAGCGTGGTGCCGCCGCCGAGCAGCCAGACCTGGGTGTCGGTGATGGTCACCGGGGTGAGGTCGCCCGGCCCGCCGGCGAGGACGAAGAGCACGGCGGTGGCGATCACCACGACGTTGTTGAGCACCGGGGCCCAGGCCGGCCAGCCGAACACCCCGCGCGCGTTGAGGATCGCGGTGGCCAGCGCCCCCAGGCCGTAGAAGACGATCTCCACCAGCAGGATGCGGGCCAGCCAGGTCGCCAGGGCGACCTGCTCCTCGCCGCCGCTGACCCCGTAGGCGCGGGTCAGCACCGGGGCGAGCGCGACGGCGGCGACCGTCATCACCACGAGCCCGGCCATCGCGACGGTGGTCAGCCGTTGCGCGTACCGGACGCCGCCGTCGGGGTCGCGCTCCTGGGCGTGCACGAGCAGCGGGACGATGACCGAGGTCAGGACCCCGCCCAGCAGCAGCTCGTAGACGATGTTGGGCAGCGTGTTGGCCACGGTGTAGGCGTCGTTGACCGCCGCCACGCCCAGCACGACGGCGAGCACGACGGTGCGGGCCAGCCCGGTGACCCGGGAGACCAGGCTGGCCACGGCCATCGTGCCGGCGGCGCGGAGGATGCCGCGGCTGCCGCCCGGGGTTCCCTCGCGGGCCTCGACGGTGCCGGTGTCTTCGTCCTCCGACGGCGCGGGCACCGGCGGCAGGACCGGGATGACCTGCGTGTCGTCGGGTCCCGGCACGAACCGGGTGCGGAAGGAGACCTGCTCGCCCGAGCGGGTGCGCGGCCCGGCCACCGGCGGCTGCACGGCGGGCTGCGGCGGGAGCGGCGGGGGCTGCGGTGCGCGCGGCTGCACGGGCGCCGGCCGGGACGGGGGGGCCAGCGCGGCACCCAGCGGGCTGGCCCGGGTGCCCGGGTTGCGGCCGGTGCCGTCGGTCGGCGGCGGCGTCCGGCGCTGCTGCGGGAACGCCGGGTCGTCGGTGGTCGGGTGCCCGGCCAGCGCGCTGGCCGACGGGGCGGCCAGCGGAGGGGGGACGGCGCCGTAGGGCGCCGGCGGGAGCGGCCGGGACGCTGGTCGGGCTGGCCGCGCGGAGGGCTGCTCCCCGCTGCGCCGCTCGGCCTCGGCCCGCTCGACGATCTCGGCCACGGAGGGGCCCTCGCCGGAGTGCGCGGCCGGCGGGCTGTCGGGCCGGTGGTCGTCGCCGCTCACACCGGGCTCCGGGTGGGCGGTGCGGCGGGCGGCGCGGTGGGTGCGTCGTCCGCACCGGGCAGGGCGTCGTCCTCGACCGGGCCGGGTTCACCGCGCCGGCGGCGCAGCACGAAGCGCACCAGCCGGCGCAGGAACAGGAGGGCCAGCAGCGCGGCCGCGCCGAGGGTGATGACCAGGGTGATCGGGCCGTAGGCGGTGCTGCTGACCCGCAGCTCCACCTGGGTGCCCAGCTGCCCGCCGGCCGGGGTGGCCAGTCGGGCGACGACGGTGAAGCTGCCGGACTGGCGGACCGACGTCGGCACCTGCACGACGGTGCGGGAGTCCGGTTCCAGGCGTCGGTCGGAGACCGGGTCGGCGTCGAAGCCGACCCCGCTGCGGGTCTGCAGGTCCAGGGTGACGGTGACCGCGAAGGGGAGGTCGTTGCGGACGGTGAGCACCAGCGGGGCGTCGCTGGAGGCCAGGCTGTAGGTGCCGTCGGCCGGGGCCACGAGGCCCACCCGGCCGCGCAGCCCGGTCAGGGTCTGCTGCAGGTCGGTGGTCCGTGCGGTGAAGCCGGACGGGTCGCCCCGCCAGGCCGCCGACGACGCGCGGGCGATCGCCGCGTCGTACCCGGCGAGGACGACGCCGGCGTCGTCGACCGCGGCGGCGAAGTCGTCCCGGATCGCGACCGCCTCGGCGACCGTGGCCAGCCCGACGCCGGACAGCTGCCCGTCGCCGGTCGGCGCCACGAGGGCGCCGGCGTCGGCCACCGGCCCCCGGGTCAGGTCGTCGACCGAGACCGCGGCGAGCCAGGGCTCGGAGGCGGTGTCGGCCATCATCGCCGTCGCCCAGCTGGGATCGGCCTGCACCTCGCGCGGCGGCACGACCAGCACGGTCTGCGCGACGGCCGGGTCGACCGCGGCGAGCTGGCTGGTCAGCACGCCGAGCTCGGCGAGGTAGCGCTGCTCGACGACCCGGGCCCCGCCGGCGGTGGTGTCCGCCGCCGCCACGACGTCGCCCAGGGCACCGTCGGCCACCAGGGTGGTGAGCGTGTCCGCCCCGGTGGTCACCGGCACCCGCGCGGCGGCGGCGCGGCCGGTCCGCCCCACCGCGGCCGCTGCGTCGGCGTAGGCGCCCTGGCCCAGGACGAGCTCGCCGACGCCGCCGGCCCGGAGCGTGGCCAGGGTGTCGGGGCGGACCGTGCCGCCGGCCGGCCACGCCAGGTCGGTCCGCGGGGTGACGTCCAGGGCGTCGGCGAGGATCCGGGCCCCGGCGCCGGTGTCGGTGTCCTCGTCGTCCGCGGGTGCGGTGGGGGCGGCGGTCGGGGTGGCCACCGGGTCGCCCTGGGCGTCCAGCGGCTGGGACGCGGTGCCCTCGGGGGTGCCGGGCAGCGATCGGGTGACGACGGCGGGTAGCCCCGCGGCCTGGAGGGCGTCGGCGTCCACGTCGGCGTACGGCAGCGCCACGACCGGGTGAACGCTGGCCAACGCCCGGAGCCGCTCGAGCCAGTCGGCGGCGGCCGTCACGCCCTGGCCGGTCGCGCCGGCGACGGTGTAGCCGGCCGCCATGGCGGTGACCTCCTCGACGAGGGCCGGGTCGACGGCGAGGGTGACCGGCACGGTCCGGCCGCCGTCGGGCAGGTCCTCCAGCACGTCCAACGCCCGGTCCAGCCGGCCGTCGGCCGAGATCTCGCCGGCCAGGTCGTCGTCGACGAAGGCACCCGCGGCGTCGCGGTGCGGCCGCTCGGTGAGCGGCCACAGCCAGGCGACCGACGTGCGGCTGGTGGTCGAGGCGGCGGCGACCAGGTAGGTGGACAGCTCACCGACCCGCTCGACGAGCCCGTTGCGGGTGCCGTTGACGTTGACCAGCACCGGGTACACGCCGTCCTCGACGATGCCCAGGTCGGCGGCGGTGGCGGTGTAGCCCAGCGGGATCGAGTCCCCGGGCTCCAGCACGCCGACTTGCGGGGAGAAGGGTGCCTGGGCGGCGTCGCCGGCCGACGGGGTGGCCGCGTCGTCGGCGAGCTCCTGCCGGCTGGTGAGCCGGTCGCCGCGCTGCAGGCGGACCGTGATGTCGGTGATCGTGTCGTCGCCGTCGTTGGTCAGCGTGCCCACCAGCTGGATAGTGCTGTCGGGCCGGACGGTGCGCGGCTCCAGGCTGGTGAGGGAGACGCCGACGGGGCCGGTCGAGGGGGTCGCCGCCGGGTCGTCCCCGGGCGCGGCGGACGCGGTGCCGGCCGGCAGCAGCAGCGCGCCGAGGACGGCGACGACGACGGCCGCGAGCACGGCGGCCCGCCGCGGGGCTGGGGTCACGGGGCGGACGCCGCCGCCGGTGGCCCGCCGCCTCACGACATCTCCTCGCTGGCGCTCGGCGCTGCCGCGGGCGGGCCTGCTGTGTCCGTGCGGGGCCTGGTGGACCCGGTCACGCGGTGTCGGCCAACAGCCCGGGGGCGCGCTCGACCAGGGCCCGCTCGTCGGCGTAGGCCAGCCGGCTGGACAGCTCGGTCAGCGGGACCCAGGCCACCTCGGTGACCTCGACGTCCTCGTCGGACAGCTCGCCGCCGGTCGCCCGGAGCAGGAAGTGGTGCACGGTCTTGTGCACGCGCCGGCCGTCGGCGACGAACCAGAAGTCGATGATGCCCAGCGGTGCCACGACCACGCCCTGGATGCCGGTCTCCTCGGCGACCTCGCGGACCGCGGTGTCCTCCGGGGTCTCGCCTGCCTCGATGTGCCCCTTGGGCAGCGACCAGAGCAGGCGACCGCGGCGGTCGGTGCGGCCGATCAGCGCGGCGCGGGGGCCGGTGCCGTCGTCGTCGGCGACCACCAGGCCACCGGCCGAGGTCTCGTCGACCCGGCGCAGACGTCGGCCCGGGCGCCGTCGTCCGCCCGTCGGAGCCATGCCTGCAGGGTAGCGCGACCGGCGTCGGTAGCCTGGGCGGTCGTGTCCGACCAGCCCGCGCGCCCCGACCCCGAGCCGGTCCCCGCAGCCGTCCAGCAGACCGTCCGCGAGCTGGTCGACCTGACCCCCGTCCTCGGCCTGGTCGGCGAGCGCTTCACCGCGGCCGGGCACGAGGTGCACCTGGTCGGCGGGTCGGTCCGGGACGCGCTGCTGGCCGCCGGCTCCGGCGTGGGGCGTATCGGCGACCTGGACCTGACGACGTCGGCCACCCCGGAGCAGACCCTGGCGGTGCTGGACGGGCTGGCGAGTTCCACGTGGAACACCGGCATCGCGTTCGGCACGGTCGGCGCCGAGGTCCGCGGCGAGCGGCTGGAGATCACCACCTACCGCGCCGACCGCTACGACCGGGAGTCCCGCAACCCCGAGGTCGCCTGGGGCAGCTCGCTGGTCGACGACCTGGCCCGGCGCGACTTCACCGTCAACGCCATGGCGATCTCGCTGGGGCCCGACCGCACCGTCACCGACCCCTTCGGCGGCCTGGGCGACCTGCTGGCCGGTCGGCTGCGCACCCCGGGGCGGGCGGAGGACTCCTTCGCCGACGACCCCCTCCGCATGCTGCGCGCGGTGCGCTTCGTCGCGCAGCTGGGCCTGGCCCCGGCACCCGAGGTCGTGGGGGCGATGATGGCCCTGGCGCCAGAGCTGGGCCGGATCACCGCCGAGCGGGTGCAGCAGGAGTTCTCCCGCACGCTGCTCAACCCGGCCCCGCGCGCGGCGCTGGAGCTCTTCGTGTCGACCGGGCTGGCCGACGTGGTCCTGCCCGAGCTGGCCGCGCTGCGCATGGAGATCGACGAGCACCACCAGCACAAGGACGTCTACACGCACTCGCTGACCGTGCTGGACCAGGCCATCGCGCTGGAGGAGCCGGGCACCCCGCCGGACCTCGTGCTGCGGCTCGCGGCCCTGCTGCACGACATCGGCAAGCCGGCCACCCGCCGGCACGAGGAGCGCGGCCGGGTCTCCTTCCACCACCACGAGGTGGTCGGGGCCAAGCTCGTGCGCAAGCGGCTGCAGGCGATGAAGTACTCCAAGGAGATCGTGGAGCAGGTCGCCCGGTTGACCTTCCTGCACCTGCGGTTCCACGGGTACGGCTCGGGCGAGTGGACCGACTCCGCGGTCCGCCGGTACGTCACCGACGCCGGCGAGCTGCTGCCGCGGCTGCACAAGCTGGTCCGCTCGGACTCCACGACCCGCAACAAGCGGCGCGCGGCGATGCTGTCGGCGACCTACGACTCGCTGGAGCAGCGGATCCGGGAGCTGTCCGAGGCCGAGGACCTGGCCCGCGTCCGCCCCGACCTGGACGGCAACCGGATCATGGAGCTGCTCGAGATCTCCCCCGGCCCCGACGTCGGCGCCGCCTGGCGGTTCCTCAAGGAGCTGCGCCTGGAGCGCGGCCCGGTCGACCCGGAGACCGCCGAGGCCGAGCTGCTCAGCTGGTGGCGCTCCCGGGGCTGAGCGGCACCGCCGCACCGCGCCCCCGGGTCCCCACGAGCCCGTTGGCCACGGCGGTGGCGAGGTAGAGGACGGCGACCACGACCAGCGCCGGCACGCTGGTGCCCGACGCCGGCAGCACGAGGGCGGCGGTGACGACGGCGACCACGAAGGTCACGTTGAACAGGGTGTCGTAGACGGAGAACACCCGGCCGCGGAAGTCGTCGTGCACGACCTCCTGCAGGGTGCTGTCCACGCAGATCTTCACCGCCTGGCTGACGAAGCCCAGCACGAAGCCGGCCGCCACGATCGTCGGCGGGGTGAACGGCAGACCGAGCCCGAGCTGGCCCACCGCGCCGAGCAGGAGCACCCCCGTCGTCCAGCGGCCCTTGCCCCACCGCGCGACGGCGGGCGGGGTGGTGACGGCGGCCAGCAGCGTGCCGACGGCGCCGGCGGCGAGCACCTGGGCCAGACCGGGCAGGCCCACCGGGAACCAGCCGGTCGGCACCAGGCTGTTCCGGTAGAGCAGCAGCGTCAGCAGGGTCAGCAGCCCGAAGCACACCCGGTGCACCGCCATGACGGCCAGCACCCGGGTGGCCGCCGGGGACGCGAGCACGTGCCGGGCGCCGGCGAGCATCCCGTGCAGCACGTCGCGCGCGGACACCGTGGCCGTGCGCGAGGAGTGGTCGGGACCCAGGTAGGGCCGGGCGAACCCGGCGACGACCGCGGCGCCGACCAGGTACGGCGGGGCCGAGCAGAGGGCCAGCAGGGCGTAGCCGCCGTCGGACCCGCCCAGCAACGACTGCACCGCGATGGCCACCCCGCCGCCCAGCACGCCCGACACCGCGCCCGCGGTGGTGGTCAGCGCGTTGGCGGGCACCAGCTGGGGCCGTTCGCAGGTGTGCGGGAGCCCGGCCGACAACGCCGAGAGCACGAACCGGTTGACCGAGAACACCGCCAGCCCGGCCAGGTAGAACAGCGGCCCGCTGACCCCCGACCAGGTCAGCGCCGCCACACCGACGACGAGGACGGCCCGGACGCAGTTGGCCACCACCAGCACCTGCCGGCGGCTCCACCGGTCCAGCCACACCCCGGCGAACGGGCCGATCAGGGAGTAGGGCAGCAGCAGGACGGCGAACCCGGCGGCGACGTCGACCGGGTCGGCGGCCCGCTGCGGGTTGAACAGGACCGTCCCGGCGAGTGCGGCCTGGAAGACGCCGTCCCCGAACTGGGAGGCCAGGCGGGTGAGCAGCAGGCGGCGGAAGTCGGGCCGGGCAAGCAGCAGACGGGTGGTCTTCCCTCGTCCGGACCCCCGGACCCGCCCCGTCACACCCGCACCCTACGGCGGCGCGGCGCAGCTGCCCGGGTGGAGGAACCGGCACCCGGCGACCCCCCACGGCGGCCGACCTGGGGCACACTGGAGCCGATGAACGCGGTGCCCCCGTCGCCAGACCCCGACCGTCGGCCCACGGCCCCCGCCGCCGGCCGGCGGCCCCACGGCGCGTCGCCGCGGCTGACCCTCGGGGAGCCCGAGGACGTCCGGCCCGGCTGCCTGCTGGTGGCCATGCCGGTGCTGGCCGACCCCAACTTCGCCGGCACCGTCGTCTACGTGGTCGACCACTCGGCCACCGGCACGGTCGGCGTGGTGCTCAACCGGCCCAGCGAGGTCCGGATCGCCGACGTGCTGCCGGTCTGGTCGGACCTGGCGGTGGACCCGGGGGTCTTCCACGTCGGCGGGCCGTGCGAGAGCGAGACCGCGCTGTGCCTGGCGGTCACGTCGACCGGCGTCCCGGGGCTGCAGCTGGTGGGCGACGACGTGCACCTGGTCGACCTGGACGGCGACCCCGAGGAGGTGCGGTCCGCGGTCCGGGGGCTGCGGGTCTTCGCGGGGTACGCGGGCTGGTCACCGGGGCAGCTGCGCACCGAGATGGTCGAGGGCGCCTGGGCGTGCGTGCCGGGCCGGGCCGACGACGTGCTGTCCGAGGACGGCGGCGACCGGCTGTGGCACCGCGTGCTGCGCCGGCAGGCCGGGGCGCGCGCCGTGCTGAGCACCGCGGCACCCGACCCGACCCAGAACTGACGAGGGCGGCTCACCCGTCCCAGGGGTCTCGCACCGGGCGCCCGGTTCTGGCAGACTGAGCCCCGCGGGAGGGACGGTCTGGGGAAGAGACCGTCCCTCCCGTTTCGCTTCCCTCAAAACCCGAGGTCGGCGGCGATCTGGGGGTAGTCCGAGACCAGCGCGGTCTCCGCCTCGTCGGGCAGCGTGATGGTCCGCGGCCCGTGGTCGCCCAGGGTGATCGTCACGTCGAAGCTCTGGTCGGGCAGCCGCGTCGTGTACTGCAGCAGCAACTGGTCCTCCGCCGAGACGAGGATGGTCGCGCCCGTGCCGGTCTGGTACGCGGCGGCGAGCTGGCCGTTGACCGACCGCTGCCCCTGCCAGGTGTAGCCCCGCTCCAGGAAGGCGCGGGGGTCGTCGGCGGCCCGCTGGGACAGGTTGGGCACCAGCTGGACCAGCACGTCGACCAGCGACGCCGTCCCGTTGGCCTGGGTGCTGGAGATCGGGCGGCGCAGGTAGGTGGTGTCCGGCCGGCCGGCCGCGGCCAGCGCGTCGCTGAGCCCGGGGACGTCGCCGTACCAGAGGTCGGCGGTGGAGAAGAACAGCGTGCGGGTGTCGTCGGGCTGGCCGCCGCCGTAGGTGGTGACCGCCTGTGCGCTGCCGACGCCCTGCCGGAAGTCGATCTCCCCGGTGAGGGTGAGCACGGTGTTCTCGGCGTAGGGCGCGGTGACGGTGAAGTCGGCCCCGCCCTCGGTGTAGTCCCGGTGCAGCAGGCCGGCGAGGATGTCGGCCTCGTCGTCGGTGATCGGGTCGCCGGGGTTCCGGTCGGCCGCCGAGGACCCGCCGCACCCGGCCAGGAGGACGGCGACCACGGTGAGCAGGACGGCGAGCAGACGTGGACGGGCCGGCATGCCGCCACGGTAGTGCGGCACGCCGGCCCGGCTCAGGTCACCCGATGGAACGGCCTCGGTGCAGGGCCCCGTGCCGCGCGGAGCGTGGTGCGGGGGGCACCGAGGTCCTTTCTCAGCGCTCGACGGTGCCGGCGATGAAGGCCTCGACCGCGTCGCGGGCCTCGGAGTCGCTGTACTGCTCCGGCGGGCTCTTCATGAAGTACGACGACGCCGACAGGATCGGGCCGCCGATGCCGCGGTCCAGGGCGATCTTCGCGGCGCGGACGGCGTCGATGATGATGCCGGCCGAGTTCGGGGAGTCCCAGACCTCGAGCTTGTACTCCAGGTTCAGCGGGACGTCGCCGAACGCGCGGCCCTCGAGCCGGACGTAGGCCCACTTGCGGTCCGAGAGCCACGGCACGTGGTCCGACGGGCCGATGTGCACGTTGCCCTTGCCCATGTCGCGGTCGACCTGGCTGGTCACCGACTGGGTCTTGGAGATCTTCTTGGACTCCAGGCGCTCGCGCTCGAGCATGTTCTTGAAGTCCATGTTGCCGCCGACGTTGAGCTGCATGGTGCGGTCGAGCTGCACGCCGCGGTCCTCGAAGAGCTTGGCGAGCACGCGGTGGGTGATGGTGGCCCCGACCTGGCTCTTGATGTCGTCGCCGACGATCGGCACACCGGCGTCGGTGAACTTCTGCGCCCAGGCCGGCGTGCCGGCGATGAAGACGGGCAGCGCGTTGACGAAGGCGACCTTCGCGTCGATGGCGGCCTGCGCGTAGAACTCCGCGGCCTGCTGGGAGCCGACGGGCAGGTAGCAGACCAGGACGTCGGCGCCGGACTCGCGCAGCGCGGTGACCATGTCCACCGGCTCGTCGTCGGACTCCTCGACGATCTCGCGGTAGTACTTGCCCAGGCCGTCCAGGGTGGTGCCGCGCTGCACGGTCACGCCCAGCGGCGGGACGTCGGCGATCTTGATCGTGTTGTTCTCGCTGGCCACGATGGCCTCGGAGAGGTCGCGGCCGACCTTCTTGGCGTCGACGTCGAACGCGGCGACGAACTGGACGTCGGAGACGTGGTAGTCGCCGAACCGGACGTGCATCAGCCCCGGCACGGACTTCGTCTCGTCGGCGTCCCGGTAGTACTCGACGCCCTGCACCAGCGACGCCGCGCAGTTGCCGACGCCGACGATGGCGACCTTCACCGAACCCATGGGTCCTCCTCGTGCCGGCACGACGGCCGGCATTGATGTCTGTGCTGCAGGTGGTCGTGCGACCGACCCCGGCGACGCTGCCGGGTGCCCGCTGCCGGGCTCCGACGCTGGAGCTCCGCTGGCCCGCCGGGCGGGCCGTCCCGACCACCATACGAACATACGAGTTCGTTTGTCATGTCGGCGGGGGTGATCGGCGGTCGTAGGCTGGTCCGCGTGCCTCGGCGTTCGACGGTGGACTACGCACTGCGCAAGCGCGCGCTGCTGGCCGACGTCCGCTCCGGGCGCACGTCCCTGGCCGAGGTCTGCGACGCCACGCCCTACCTCACCCAGGCCGCCCGGCACCACGGCGAGGAGACCGACGAGACCTGTCCGGTCTGCAGCCGCAGGCGTCTGACCAGGGTGAACTACGTCTACGGCGAGGCCCTGGGTACGGTGGCGGGGCAGGCCAAGCGGCAGGCGGAGCTCACGCGCATGGATGCGATGCAGGACGAGTTCGCCGTCTACGCCGTGGAGGTCTGCCGCAGCTGCGGCTGGAACCACCTGGCGACCTCGTACGTCCTCGGGGCGGTGCCGGAGCCCGGCCGGGCCCGGCGCGGTACCCGTCGCCGAACCGCGAGGGACTGACCGGGCCGCCGACCTGCGCCGCGCTGTGGACGGAACGGTCCCGACCTTCCACAGCTCCACCCGTCATCCTGGACCCGGCACCCCGGGTCCCACCCGGGTCGCCGGGACGTCCGACGTCCGCCGCCCACCGACTCGAGAGAGGGGCCACCGCCGTGCCTCCCCACGACGACACCTCACCCGTCGGGCTGCCCGCCGGCTCCGTCCGCCGACCCCCGCCCGCCCGGGCCACCCGCTCCGGTGGCGGCGGTGGGCGACCCGACCCCCGGCGCCCGGACCCGCGCACGGCCAAGCGGGCCGACCGCGGCCGGACGACGGCATCCCGCACCGGTGACGGCCCGAAGGTCTCCGCCCGGCCGGCCGGCAAGAAGCGCGGCAAGGGCAAGCGGACGGCGAAGCAGAAGCGCCGGCGTATCTACAAGGTCCTCGCGTCCCTGGTCGTCGGCGGCCTGGTGCTGCTCGGCGTCTTCGTCGGCGTGGTCTACGCCAACACCACGGTGCCCAGCCTGGACGACGTCTCGCAGGCCCAGACCACGATCGTCTACTACTCCGACGGCACCACCGAGATGGCCCGGCTGGGCTCGGAGAACCGGATCGCGGTGACGCTGGACCAGGTGTCCGAGCCGGCCCGCGAGGCGATCCTGGCCGCGGAGAACCGCAACTTCTACGACGACCCCGGCATCTCGATCACCGGCATCGCCCGGGCGGCCTGGAACAACCTGACCGGTGGGTCGACGCAGGGCGGGTCGACGATCACCCAGCAGTACGTGAAGAACACCCTGCTGACGGCGGACCAGACGTTCAGCCGCAAGTTCCAGGAGCTGTTCCTGGCGGTGAAGCTGGACAACAACTACTCCAAGGACGAGATCCTCGAGGGGTACCTCAACACCATCTACTTCGGCCGCGGTGCCTACGGCATCCAGGCCGCCGCGCAGACCTACTTCGGGGTCGACGCCAGCGCGCTGACCGCCCAGCAGGGCGCCGTCCTCGCCGTCCTGGTCCGCAGCCCCAGCGCCTACGACCCGGCCAACAACCCCGAGGGCTCCCAGGACCGGTGGGGCCTGGTGCTGGACGGCATGGTCGAGCAGGGCTGGCTCAGCTCCGGGGACCGCAGCGCGTCCACCTACCCGGCCGTGCTGCCGGTGACCGGGTCTTCCCTGGGCCTGCCCGACGGCCCCGAGGGGCTGATCGTGCAGCAGGCGCTGGCGGAGATGCAGACCCGGCTGGACCTGACCCAGGACCAGGTGCTCAGCGGCGGCTACCGGATCACCACCACGGTCAACCCGACCTACCAGCAGGCGGCCGTGGAGACGGTGAACTCGGTGATGGAGGGCGAGCCCGAGACGCTGCGCCAGGCCCTCGTCGCCGTCGACCCCCGCACCGGCGCCGTGCTCGCCTACTACGGCGGCACCAGCGGCACCGGGTTCGACTACGCGCAGGCGCAGCGGCCGCCGGGCTCGTCGTTCAAGCCCTACGCGATGGCCACCGCGCTGGAGCAGGGCATCGCGATCAACTCCCGGCGCGACGGCAGCTCGCCGCAGACCTTCCCCGACCGCACCCAGCCGGTCCGCAACTCCGGGGGCGCCTCCTGCGCCTCCTGCACGCTGGTGCAGGCGATGACCCGGTCGCTGAACACGACGTTCTACGGGTTGGCCTACGAGGTCGGCCCGGACAACGTAAGGACGACGGCGCTGGCCGCCATGGGCCTGGGCGACACCTGGCAGGGCGGCACGCTGGACGGCGCGAAGGTCCTGGCCAACCGGGAGGGCTTCACCGGTGCCGCGATCGGCATCGGTGAGTACGAGGTGCGCCCGGTCGACCAGGCAGTCGGCTTCGCCACCCTCGCCAACGGCGGGGTCCGGCACGCCACGCACTACATCGCCCAGGTCACCGACTCCGAGGGCGGCCTCGTCGTCACCCCCGAGTCGGTGGTCGACGCCGGCACCCAGGCCATCCCGGCCGAGGTCGCCAGCGACACCACGCTGTCCACCGAGGGCGTCGCCGAGTACTCCCGGCGCAGCCTGGACGACGACCGCCCGGTGGCCAGCAAGACCGGTACCCAGGGCCTGCAGGGCAGCGTCAGCGACAACACCGACGCCTGGATGGTCGGGTACACCCCGTCGATCTCGACGGCGGTGTGGATGGGGTCGGACACCCCGTCAGCGATCGAGAACGCCGACGGCGGCCCGATCTTCGGCTCCGGGCTGCCCGGGCAGATCTGGCAGGAGTTCATGGACCGGGTGCTCGACGGCACACCGGTCGAGGACCTGCCGACCGAGCAGATCATCGACGGGGACACCGGCAACTCGGTGCCCGAGGAGACGACGCAGGCCCCGGTCACCACGTCGCAGGCCCCCCGTCCGACGTCCGAGGCCCCGGAGACCACCACCCAGGCTCCGGTGACCACCACGCCGGCCCCGGTGACCACGACGCCGGCCCCGACGACGACGGCGGCGCCCACCACGACGACGCCGACGACCACCGTCGCCCCACCGGGTGCGGTCATCCCGCCGGGCCAGCCGACGCGTTAGGCACACTGACCCGGTGAGCACGCAGGACACGGGCCCGTCCTCGGCCGACCAGCCGGAGGGCGGGCCCGTCCCGTCCCCGGCGCAGGTCGGGACGCAGGTCAGCGAGCCGCCGCAGGTGGCCGCGCCGCCGTGGCCGGACCGGGTGGTGCCCACCTGGACCGACCGGGTGGTTGCGCAGGCCAGCGAGGCGTTCGGCGGCCCGTGGGGCCGGCACGCGGTCACCGGGCGGGCGCTGTTCTGGACCCCGCTGCGGATCGCGCTGCTGTTCACCGTGCTCGGCCTCGCGCTGGCCTGGGCCAAGCAGAACCCGTGCGCGGACGGCAACTGGGTGGGCTCCAAGCAGTACACCCACTTCTGCTACTCCGACACCGTGCCGCTGTTCGGCCTGCGCGGCCTGGACACCGGCCAGGTGCCCTACCTGGACTCCGCGATGGAGTACCCGGTGCTCACCGGCGGCTTCATGTGGCTGGCCGCCGTGCTGTCCCGCGGCTACGACTCGCTGGCCCAGGCGGTCGGGCTGCTGCCGACCGTGGTGCCGGTGCAGAGCTACTACGTCGTCACCTGCCTGATGCTCAGCGTCTGCGCGCTGCTGATCACCCGCTCGGTGGTCGGGCTGGCCGGGCGCCGGCCCTGGGACGCCGCCATGGTCGGCCTGTCACCGCTGCTGGTCGTGCATGCCTTCACCAACTGGGACCTGTTCGCCGTCGCCCTGGCCTCGCTGGCCATGTGGGCGTGGGCCACCCGGCACCCGGTGCTGGCCGGCGCGCTCATCGGCCTGGGGACGGCGGCCAAGCTCTACCCGGTGCTGCTGCTCGGCGTCCTGCTGGTGCTGTGCCTGCGGGCCGGGCGGCTGCAGGTCTGGGCCGGCACCGCCCTGGCGGCGGCCGCCGCCTGGCTGGTGGTGAACGTGCCGATCGCGCTCCTGGCACCGGAGAACTGGCGGCTGTTCTTCAGCCTCAACGACAGCCGCCCGGCCGACCCGGACACGCTGTGGAACATCGCCCTGGCCGCCACCGACGACGCGCTGTTCGACGGCCCGCTCGACCCCGGTCAGAGCCCGACGGTGCTCAACACCTGGGTCGCGGTCGCCACGCTGCTGGTCTGCGCCGCGGTCGGCTGGCTGGCGCTGTCGGCCCCGGTGCGGCCCCGGGTCGCCCAGCTCGCGTTCCTGCTGGTGGCCGGGTTCCTGCTGGTCAACAAGGTGTGGAGCCCGCAGTACTCGCTGTGGCTGCTCCCGCTGGCCGTGCTGGCCCGACCGGCCTGGCAGTCGCTGCTGCTCTGGCAGGCCACCGAGGCCGTGCTGTGGGTGCCCCGCCTGCTCTGGTACCTGGGCACCGAGAACAAGGGCATCGACGTCCAGTGGTTCTTCCTGGCCGTGGGCGTGCGCGACGTCGCCGTCGTGGTGCTCATGGCGCTGGTCGTGCGCGACGTGTGGCACCCCGAGCTGGACCGGGTGCGGCGGAGCTGGCCGGGCACCGACGACCCGGCCGGGGGCATCCTCGACCACACCGCCGACCGCTTCCGGCTGCGGCTGCGCACACCGCGGTCCTCCGGACCGCACCGCGACCAGGAGCCCGCTCCGCTCGGGTCGAGCGCGTCCGTCGATCGATCGGGGACCCTCCGGGCCCCCTCCTCACGACAGGGCGTCCCGGACCAGGCTGATCTCCCCGGCGTGCGAGGCGACGTCGCCGGGGGTCTCGAGGACGACGGGGCAGCCGGCGGTCCGCGCCACCTCCAGGAGTAGCTCGACCGGGATCGAGCCCTCCCCCAGCGGGGCGTGCCGGTCCCGGTTCGACCCGGCCTCGTCGCGGCTGTCGTTGAGGTGCACCAGGTCGATGCGGCCGGTGATCGCCCGGACGTCCTCGACCACCGTGCCCAGGTCCCAGCCGGCGGCCCAGGCGTGGCAGGTGTCCAGGACGAACCCGGCGCCGAACTCGCCGACGGCCTCCCACAGCCGGGCCAGCGCCTCGAGCTCGCGGGCCATGGCCTTGTCCCCGCCGGCGGTGTTCTCGATCAGCACCGGCACCGGGAAGCCGCCGTCCCGGGCCTGCCGCTCGAAGAGCTTGCGCCAGTTGTCGAACCCGGCCACCGGGTCGTCCTTGCCGGTCACGTGCCCGCCGTGCACGACCATCCCGGCCGCCCCGATCGCCGCCGAGGCAGCGGCGTGCTGGCCCAGCAGCTTGCGGCTGGGGATCCGGATCCGGTTGTTGGTCGAGGCGACGTTGAGCACGTAGGGCGCGTGCACGAACACCACGACGTCCGAGGCCTGCAGCTGCTCGGCGTCCGGGCGCGGGGCCGGGGCCTTCCAGTCCTGCGGGTCGGCCAGGAACACCTGGACGGCGGTGGCGTCGACCTCGGCGGCGCGCGCCAGCACCCCGCCGTCCTCGACCTCGCCGGACTCCGTGAGCCCGGATCCGACGTGCACTCCTACCGGGTGTGACGACATACCCCCGAACGTAGGCGGTGGGGGTGACATCGAGATGCGCGCGTATCTCCCAGGTCACACACTCGTTGTCGCACGTGATAGGTGTTACCCGCAGGTACTGCCAGTGTGGGCAGCCGCGGTGGGGTCTCGACGGAGAGGCGCAGGACATGCAGAGCGGACGGATCGGCCGGTCGGCCAGGCGCGGCATCGCCGTGCTGACGCTGGGGTGGCTGCTGGCGATGGTCGGCTCGGTGCTCGCCACCCCGCCCGCCCAGGCGGCGCCCACGGCCACGGTGGAGATCAGGACGCTCACCCCGCCGGTGGTGAGCCTGGACGCCGGTGGCACCGCCACCTTCGTCAACTCGGTCGCCTCCTACCCGGCGCAGCTCACCCTGCCCGTGGTCGGCACCCTGGGCGGCACGGTCTACACCGACATCTCCGTCACCTTCAACGGCTCCACGAAGGCCCTGCAGCCCGGCCAGTCCGCGGCCTACACCTTCCCGGCCAGCACGGTCGGCGCGATCACCTACACCTACCGCGTGGTCCCCGCCGCCAACACCCCGGGCGCCCTCGTCGGCCAGCTGGTCAACGGCATCATCGCTACGCTGCCGGCGCTGCCGGTCGGCACCCCGTTCGTGGTCAACACCCTCGTTCCCCTGCCGAACCTGCCCTCGGCCAACCTGCCCCAGCTGCCGCCGGTGGCCGTCGCCGTGCCGGGCGTCCCCTCCGCCGCCGTGCCGGCCCCGCAGGTCCCGGGCACCTCGGCCCCGGTGGCCGAGGCGCCGGCCGCGGAGGCCCCCGCCGCCGAGGCGCCGACGACCGACGGCACCGGCTACACCTACGGCCTGCCGGGCTCGGCCGGCCAGCTCGCCCCGCTGGACACCTCCGCGGCGGCGGCGTTCGACCCGTCCCGCTTCGTGTTCAGCGACGCGGCCTCCTCGGCCGGCGGCAGCGGCGGCGGCGGCGTGCCGGGCAGCTACGACGGCGCCTCGGTGCCGGTGTTCGGCCAGCTCGCCGGCCTCGACGGCTCGAGCCTGTCCGGCAGCGGCGACGACGTCGAGATCGCCTCGGACTCCTCGGCCAGCACCCCGGACCCGGCGCTGTCGGTGCCGGCCCTGGCCGCGGTGATCGCCCTGGCCGGCGTGACCGCGGCGCTGGTCCGCACCCACCTGGGCCAGCGGGCGGCCTCCCGCAGCTAGCTGCTGGTACCTTCGGCGGTGCGCGTCCGGTCGGTCGTCCCTTCGACCTGCCCGGACGCGCGACGCGTGCAAGCCCTCCTGCTGCAGATCTCCTGCAGCCGCCAAGACCAGAGGAGGTGGGGTTCTCCGTGCGTCACTACGAATTGATGATCATCCTCGATCCCGAGCTGGAGGAGCGAACCATCGCTCCCAGCCTGGACCGGTTCCTCTCCGTCGTCACCAACTCCGGTGGCACCGTGAAGACCGAGATCTGGGGCCGTCGCCGCCTGGCGTACGAGATCAAGAAGAACGCCGAGGGCATCTACGCCATCGTCGACATCCAGGCCGAGCCCGCAGCGGTCGCCGAGCTGGACCGTCAGCTCAACCTGAACGAGTCCATCCTGCGCACGAAGCTGATGCGGCCCGAGGTCCACTGACCATGGCCGGCGAAACCGTCATCACCGTCATCGGCAACCTCACCGCCGACCCGGAGTTGCGATTCACGCCGTCCGGCGCCGCCGTCGCGAACTTCACCGTGGCCTCCACGCCGCGGACCTTCGACCGTCAGACGTCGGAGTGGAAGGACGGCGAGGCCCTCTTCCTGCGGTGCAACGTGTGGCGGCAGGCGGCCGAGAACGTCGCCGAGTCCCTCACCCGTGGCTCCCGGGTCATCGTCAGCGGTCGGTTGAAGCAGCGTTCCTTCGACACGAAGGAAGGCGAGAAGCGCACCGTCATCGAGCTCGAGGTCGACGAGATCGGCCCCTCGCTCCGCTACGCCACCGCGAAGGTCACCAAGGCCAACCGCGGCGGCGACGGCGGGGGCGGGTTCGGCGGCGGCTCCGGCGGCGGTGGGGGCTTCAGCTCCTCCGGCGGCGGGGGCGGCAGCTCCTCCAGCAGCGACCCCTGGTCGACCCCGGCATCGTCGTCCGACGAGCCCCCCTTCTGATCTCGCAAGCCTAGAAAGAGAACCCTGTGCCCAAGCCTCCCATTCGCAAGCCGAAGAAGAAGGTCTGCCAGTTCTGCAAGGACAAGGCGACCGGCGTCGACTACAAGGACACGACCCTGCTGCGGAAGTTCATCTCCGACCGCGGCAAGATCCGTGCCCGTCGCGTCAGCGGCAACTGCTCCCAGCACCAGCGCGACGTCGCCGTGGCCGTGAAGAACAGCCGCGAGATGGCCCTGCTGCCCTACACCTCCACGGCGCGCTGACCATGAGCGCATCGAAGTTGATCCTGACCCAGGAGGTCACCGGCCTCGGTTCCGCCGGGGACACCGTCGAGGTGAAGGGCGGGTACGCCCGCAACTACCTCCTGCCCCGCGGCCTGGCCATCAAGGCCACCCGCGGTGCCGAGAAGCAGGTCGCCGGGCTGCGCCGGGCGCGTGCCGCCCGCGACGTGGCCACGCTGGACGAGGCCAAGCAGGTCGCCGGCCAGCTGTCCTCGCTGACCGTCACGGTCCCGGCCAAGGCCGGCAACGGCGGTCGGCTGTTCGGCTCGATCACCACGGCCGACGTCGTCGCCGCGGTGACCGCCGCCGGTGGTCCCGCGCTGGACCGTCGCCGGGTCGAGCTGCCCAGCTCGATCAAGTCGACCGGCTCGCACACCGTCACGGTGCGCGTGCACCCCGAGGTCAGCGCCACGCTGGCCATCGAGGTCGTCGCCGCGTAGTCACCACCTCGCTCGTCCCGCAGGGGGCGTCGGACCTCGCGGTCCGGCGCCCCCTGCGGCGTTCCCCTGGCCTTCCCCGCGGCGTGGATCGGGTGGGACGACCGACGTGCGTCCTCCGCCACCGACGTCGACGGCGGAGGATGCACACCGGTCGTCGTAGCTGATCCACCCCCGGCGCAGGGGGCGGTGGGACGGGTGTGACAGGTGGGCCGGCGCCGGTGGTGAGGTGTTGTGGACGGTGCCCTGCGCGACGCGCCCGGGTGACTCCGGGGGCACGATATTTCTTCCGTCCACAGGCCGTGCGCAGGAGACGGGCAGGTGACGGGGGCTGGGCCAGCGGATGACGGTGGCCCGTCCCGGGTCCCTCCACACGCTGGCCGCCTCCGTCCACGGCTCTGTCCCCAGGTTGTGCAGAGGCCTGTGCACAGCGCTCGTGGACGACGGCCCACCGGCTGCCTAGCGTCACCCGGGAATCCACCGCGCGGGGTGGTCTGCACCGGTTCTGTCGGTGCCCCGCGCTACGAAGGACGACGACGGACGGGGCACCCCGCGGTGACCCCGTCCCGGTAGGCGCGCGCAACAGATGGGGGCTCACGACAGTGGCAGTGCTCGACGACATCAGCAGGCCGGTGGCCTCGGCCCCGCAGTACGACCGCCAGCCCCCCCAGGACGTCGCTGCCGAGCAGTCGGTGCTCGGCGGCATGCTGCTGAGCAAGGACGCCATCGCCGACGTCGTGGAGGTCCTGCACGGCGCGGACTTCTACCGCCCGGCGCACCAGATCGTCTTCGACTGCATCCTCGACCTCTACGGCCGCGGCGAGCCCGCCGACGCGATCACCGTCTCCGCCGAGCTCAACCGCACCGACCAGCTGTCCAAGATGGGCGGCGCGGTCTACCTGCACACGCTCATCCAGTCCACGCCCACCGCGGCCAACGCCGGCTACTACGCCGCGATCGTGGCCGAGCAGGCCGTGCTGCGCCGCCTGGTCGAGGCCGGCACCCGGGTGGTCCAGCTCGGCTACGGCGCGGCCGGCGGCAAGGGCGACGTCGACGACATCGTCGACCGGGCGCAGCAGGAGATCTACGACGTCACCGAGAAGCGGATGAGCGAGGACTACTCGCGCCTCGAGGACGTCCTGCAGCCCACCATGGACGAGCTGGACGCGATCGCCAGCCGCGGTGGCACCGCCCGCGGCGTGCCCACCGGCATCCGCGACCTCGACGAGCTGACCAACGGCCTGCAGGCCGGCCAGATGATCGTCATCGCCGCCCGACCCGGCGTGGGGAAGTCGACCCTCGGGCTGGACATCGCCCGCAACGCCTCGGTCAAGCACCACCAGGCCGCCTGCATCTTCTCCCTGGAGATGAGCAAGCACGAGATCACCATGCGTCTGCTGTCGGCCGAGGCGAAGGTGCCGCTGCACCACATGCGCGCGGGCTCGCTCAGCGACGAGGACTGGTCCAAGCTGGCCCGCCGGATGGGCGAGGTCGCCGACGCCCCGCTCTACATCGACGACTCCCCGAACATGACGATGATGGAGATCCGGGCCAAGGCCCGGCGGCTCAAGCAGCGCAACGACCTGAAGCTGGTGGTCATCGACTACCTGCAGCTGATGACGTCGGGCAAGCGGGTCGAGTCCCGTCAGCAGGAGGTCTCGGAGTTCTCCCGTGCGCTCAAGCTGCTGGCCAAGGAGCTCGAGGTCCCGGTGATCGCGATGAGCCAGCTGAACCGTGGGTCCGAGCAGCGCCAGGACAAGAAGCCGATGCTGTCGGACCTGCGTGAGTCCGGCTCCATCGAGCAGGACGCCGACATGGTCATGATGATCCACCGCGAGGACATGTACGAGAAGGAGTCCCCGCGGGCCGGCGAGGCCGACATCATGCTGGTCAAGCACCGCAACGGCCCCACCGCCAACGTCACGGTCGCCTTCCAGGGCCACTACTCCCGCTTCGTGGACATGGCCAACTGACCCGGTAAAAGCGGTGGCGCCGGGCGGGCCGGCCGTGCGCTGATGGCGGCCGGTGTCGACCTGGACCGTGAGCGGGACGCCCTGGGGTGGCTGGCCGGGGTGCACCCGGTCCCCGCCGTGGAAGGCGCTGATCACCGGTCCGGACTCCCTGCTCCAGGCGGAGCAGCAGCGCGCCCTCGCCGCCCTCCTCACCGACCGCTCGATGTGACATCGCGTCGGGTCCGCGTGTCCGGATCCGACGACGTGCCACATCGAGGGGTGTCCGCCGTCCAGGCTGTCGGAGGGGCCGGGCAGCATGTCCGGACGTGGACGATCCCCCGCAGGCCCTGACCCGGACGCAGGCGCAGGAGGCGGTGGAGGGCATCGGGTGGCGGTTGCTGCTCGGCGAGCTGGTCACCGCCGTGCCGCTGGACTCCCTGGCCGAGGGCGCCGGGCTGCTGGCCGCGGTCACCGCCGACCTCGGTGCGCAGGGTGATGCGCACCTGCGGGCCGACCTGCGCCCGGACCACCTGCGCCTGACCCTGCAGGACCGGTCCCGCGGGGCGGTCACCGCCGCCGACGTCGACCTCGCGCGGCGGATCACCGCGGTGCTGGACCGCCCGGTGGCCCCGGTCGGCGACCGCCGGGTCGGCGATGCGCAGGAGCTCGAGATCGCCGTCGACGCCCTGGACATCCCCGCCGTCCGTCCGTTCTGGGCAGCGGTGCTGGCGATGGTGCCCCAGCCCGGGGACGACGAGGCGCTGGTCGACCCGGCGGGCCGGCTCCCGGCCGTCTGGTTCCAGCAGATGGACGCCGCCCGCCCGCAGCGCAACCGGATCCACCTCGACATCACCGTGCCGCACGACGTCGCGGACGCCCGCGTCGCGGCCGCGCTGGCCGCCGGCGGCACGCTGCTGTCCGACGACGAGGCCCGGGCGTTCTGGGTGCTGGCCGACCCAGAGGGCAACGAGGTCTGCGTCTGCACCTGGCAGGACCGGGATGCGCAGGACCGGGACGCGCCGTCCCCGGCGGTCAGTCCCGCAGGTTGAGCTGGTCGTACCGGGCGGCCAGCTCGTCGAGCTCCTCGGTCGTCGGCACCCGTCCGCCGGCCCGCAGCTCGACCATGCCGCGGAAGTAGTCCTCCCGCGGTGCGCCGGGTGTGAAGAGGATCAGGAACCGGCAGCCGGCGTCCTGGTCGGCCGCGTGGAAGCCGTGCACCCCCGACCGCGGCACGTAGACCAGGTCGCCGGGACCCGCCGTCGTCCAGGTGTCGCCGTCCAGCACGGCCAGCCGGCCCTCCAGGACGTGGAAGGACTCGCTGAACGTCCGGTGCACGTGCGGGCCCGGTCCGCCTCCGCCGGGCGGCAGGGTGACCTCGAACAGGCCGAAGTCGCCGCGGGTCTGCGCACCGGTGGCCACGAAGCGGGTCTGCCCGGCCACCTCCTGGTCCGCGTGCCGGGAGGTCGTCGCCGGGTCGGGGAGGTAGCTCACGGGTGCGTCCTACCCGAACCGCCGAGCCGGACGCACCGAACACCGGGCATGCGGATCAGCGACCGGGTGCAGGCCACGCTCATGCACGCGACCGCCCGGTGGACGGTCAGCTACGGCGAGCAGCTGCGGTTCGCGGGCTCGGACCTGCCCGACCCGGAGGTGGTCCGGGTCGACACCGCGCACGGCCGGGTGCCCGTGCACGTCTACGGCACGGGGACGACGGCGCACGTCCACCTGCACGGCGGCGCGTGGCTGATGCGGTACCCGCAGATGGACGACTGGTGGTGCCGCTACCTGGCCGCCACCACCGGGGCCGCGGTGCTCAACGTCGACTTCCGGACCGGTCCGCACGTCGCCTACCCGGTGGCCCAGGAGCAGGCGCACGCCGTCGCCGCCTGGGCGGCGGGCCGGTACGAGCGGGTGTCGGTGGGCGGTTTCTCCTCCGGCGGCGGGATGGCCGCGGCGGTGGCCCTGATGGCCCGTGACCGCGGGTCGTTCACCCCGGTCCTGCAGGTGCTGGGCATCCCCGCGCTGGACATGGCAGCCGAGGTGCCGGCCGGTGCCGGGATGATCTCCCCGGGCCTGCGCGGCCTGGTGCGCCGGGTCTACTTCCCCGACGTCGCCAGCCGCCGCGAGCCGTACGCCTCGCCGCTGCTGGCCCCCGACCTCACCGGGCTGCCGCCCGCGCTGGTGCTCACCGCCGAGCGGGACACCCTCCGCCCGGACGGCGTCCGCTACGTCGAGCGGCTGCGGGCGGCCGGCGTCGACGTCTGGCACCACGAGACCTCGGGGGTCGACCACTACTTCCTCACCGAGGACCCGGTGCGCGCCCGGGACACGATGGCCCAGGTCGCCGACCGCCTGCGGGCAGCCCTTGCCGGCGCGGCCTGATCCCGCCAGGGTGGCCGGCATGGCCATCGTCTGGGTCCGGCCGCTGGGGGAAGAAGGACCGCGCCGACCTGGGGGACGACGCGCCGGACGGCGAGATCCTGGGCGTCCGGGTCGCCGGCGAGGGGGAGAAGGCCGAGCTGCTCGCCGCCGAGCCCGAGGTCTGCTTCACCATCCCGCACTTCGACGGGTTCCCCGCCGTCCTGGTCCGGCTGGACGACGTCGCCGAGGACCTGCTCGCCGAGCTGGTCGTCGGCGCCTGGCGGTGCCGGGCGCCGAAGAAGCTGCTGGCCGACCGGCCCTAGGTGTCGGTGCGCAGCAGCGGCGGGTGCAGCTGGTCGGCGGTCCCGCGGCGGAAGAGCTGCGCGGGGCGGCCGCCGTCCCGGGTCGTCGTCTCCCCCGTGGCCGCCAGCAGGTCGGGGGTGCCGGTGACCTTGCGGTGGAAGTTGCGCGGGTCCAGGGCGCGGCCCCACACGACCTCGTAGACCCGGCGCAGCTGGGCGACGGTGAACTCGGCCGGGCAGAACGCCGTCCCCAGCGCGGTGTACTCGAGCTTGGCACGGGCCCGCTCGACGCCGTCGGCGAGCACCCGGTCGTGGTCGAAGGCCAGCCCGCGGGCCTCGTGCACCGGCACCCAGCGGGCCTCGGCGGCGTCGGACCCGGCGGTGGGCACCGGCTGGTCGGGCACCAGGGCCAGGTGCGCCACGGTCACCACCCGCTGGCGGGGGTCGCGGTCCGGCGCGCCGTAGGAGGCCAGCTGCTCCAGGTGGCCGACGACCAGGCCGGTCTCCTCGGCCAGCTCGCGCGCGGCCGCCGTCCCCAGGTCCTCGTCGGGGCGGACGAAACCGCCGGGCAGGGCGTCCTGCCCGGCGAACGGCTCGACCCCGCGGCGCACCAGCAGCACGCAGAGCTCGTCGGTGCGGACGGTCAGCACCACGAGGTCCACGGTCACCGCGAAGGAGGGATGCGCCACGCCGCCACCCTAGCGTCAAATTGACGACAAGCCCTCCTGCTGCTTATCGTCGTGCTGACGACAACCTCAGGAGGCAGACATGGCCGACATCGCCCGCTACCCCTTCGTGCGGCACCTGCGCGGCTCGGCGACCGCGCACGTCCAGCACGTCACCGCCGGCCGGCTGCGGCACGGCGGCACCGGCGCCAGCTTCTGGTTCCGCCCGCTGTCGGCGGTGCTCAGCGAGATCCCGGTCGACGACCGCGAGCTCCCGCTGCTGTTCCACGCCCGGACGGCGGACTTCCAGGACGTCACCGTGCAGATGACGCTGACCTTCCGGTTCGCCGACCCGGTGCTGGCCGCCGGTCGGGTCGACTTCTCCGTCGACCCGGACACCGGCACCTGGCGGGGCACCCCGCTGGAGCAGGTCGCCGGGCTGCTCACCGAGTCGGCCCAGCAGCACGCCATCGACCTGCTGGCCGGCGGCGTGCTGACCACGGTGCTCACCGCCGGGGTGGGCCCGGTGCGGGCGGCCGTGGCCGCCGGGCTGGCCGCCGACGCCCGGCTGGTGGAGACCGGCATCGCCGTGGTCGACGTCCGGGTGGTGGCGATCCGGCCCGAGCCCGAGATGGAGCGGGCGCTGCGGACGCCGACCCGCGAGCAGGTGCAGGCCGCCGCGGACGCCGCGACCTACGCCCGCCGGGCCACCGCCGTCGAGCGGGAGCGCGCGATCAGCGAGAACGAGCTGGCCAACCAGGTCGAGCTGGCCCGCCGCGAGGAGGAGCTGGTCGGCCAGCGCGGGGTGAACGCCCGCCGGGAGGCCGAGAACGCGGCCGAGGCGGCCGAGGTCGCGGCGGGGTCGAAGGCCCGGCGGGACCGCACCGCCATGGAGGTGGAGGCCGACCGCAAGCGGGTGCTCGGCGAGGCGACGGGCGCGGCCAACCGGGCGGAGCTGGCCGCCTGGGCCGAGCTGCCGATCGAGACGGTGCACGCGCTGGCGCTGCGGCAGCTGGCGAACAACCTGCCGCAGATCCAGAACCTCACCATCACCCCGGAGCTGCTGACCGGTCTGCTGGCCAAGCTGGGGGCACAGCGGTGAGCCTGGCGCCGCGGGTGGTGCTGGTGCACCGGGCCACCGAGCTGACCGAGGTGGTGGCCCGGCACGGCACCCGCGGGCAGGCGGCGTTCTTCCTGCGCAGCCGGGGGCGGGACGTCGAGGAGGTCGCCGCGCACGACGCCGCCCAGCGGGCCGCGGTGGCCGCTGCGCTGGCGCAGGTGCCGCTGGACTGGCGGCGGGGCAGCGTGGAGCGGGGCGACCTGCCGCGGTTCCTCTTCGCCCCGGACGACGTGGTGCTGGTGGTCGGCCAGGACGGGCTGGTGGCCAACGTGGCCAAGTACCTCGACGGCCAGCCGGTGGTGGGTGTCGACCCCGAGCCCGGCCGCAACGCCGGCGTCCTGGTCCGGCACCGGGCCGACGACGTCGCCGGCCTCCTGGCCCACCGGGACCGGGCCGACGAGCTGACCATGGTCGAGGCGCGAGCCGACGACGGGCAGGCCCTCACCGCGCTCAACGAGGTCTACCTGGGTCAGCCCACCCACCAGACGGCCCGGTACCGGCTGCGGGCGCCCGGCGGCGAGCCGGAGCGGCAGGCGTCGTCCGGGTTGCTGGTCTCCACCGGCACCGGGGCGACCGGCTGGTGCCGCTCCGCGGCGCTGGAGCGGCGCAGCGGGCTGGCGCTGCCCGGGCCCACGGACGACGCCCTGGCCTGGTTCGTCCGGGAGGCGTGGCCCTCGCCGGTCACCGGCACGACCTGCACCGAGGGCCTGCTGACCGGGGACCAGCGGCTCGCGCTGACCGTGGAGAGCGACCAGCTGGTGGTCTTCGGGGACGGCCTGGAGGACGACCACCTGACGCTGTCCTGGGGGCAGCAGGTGACCGTCGGCCGCTCGGCTCGCCGGCTGCGGCTGGTCCAGCCGGGGGTCTAGGCGGGGCGCAGGACGGCGACCAGGAAGTCCGACTGCGGCGTCCACGGGCGCAGGTCCCAGGTGGCCAGCAGCAGGTCCTCGGCCCAGCCGGTCGCCGCGGCGTCGGCGCGGAACTCGGCGAAGCCGTAGCCGCGGTGGTCGCCGAACCCGATCGCCAGCCGACCGGGCGGCTCCAGGTGGGCCAGCAGCCGGGCCAGCGCGTCCCGTCGCCGGTCCGGCGCCACGAAGGTGATCACGTTGCCGGCGCAGACGATGCCGTCGAACGTCGTCCCCAGGTCGAGCGTGGTCAGGTCGCCGACCAGCCAGGTCGGGCCGGGGTGGTCGGTGCGCGCGGCCGCGACGAGCACCGGGTCGCCGTCCACCCCGGTGACGACGTGCCCGACGCGGTGCAGCGCGCCGCCCACCCGGCCCGGGCCGCAGCCGGCGTCCAGCACCCGCGAGCCGCGCGGCAGCAGGGCGTCGACCAGCCGGGCCTCGCCGTCCAGGTCGGCGCCCTCGGCGGCCAGCGTGCGGAACCGGTCCACGTACCGCTGGGAGTGCTTGGGGTCCTCGGCGACGATCTCGGCCCAGCTCGCGTGGTCGGACATGCAGGCATCATCCATGGGGTGCGATCCGAGGCCAGCGTGCTCCACCTGGACCTGGACGCCTTCTTCGCCGCCGTCGAGCAGCGCGACAAGCCCTCGCTGCGCGGCAAGCCGGTGGTGGTCGGCGGGACCGGTGGCCGGGGCGTGGTCGCCACTGCCTCCTACGAGGCCCGCGCCTACGGGGCGCGCAGCGCGATGTCCAGCGGCGAGGCCCGCCGCCGGTGCCCCCCGGGGACGGCGTTCCTGGGCGGCCGGTTCGCCGCGTACTCCCTCACCTCGCGGGTGGTCATGGACCTGCTGCGCGAGCTGTCGCCGCTGGTCGAGCAGGTGAGCGTGGACGAGGCCTACGTCGACCTGGCCGCCGGCGGCCACGCCCTGGACGTCGAGTCGTTGACCGCGCTGGCGCACGACCTCAAGGAGCGGCTCCACACGGCCACCGGCGGCGTGCGCGGCTCGGTCGGCATCGCCTCGTCCAAGACGCTGGCCAAGATCGGCAGCGAGCTCGACAAGCCCGACGGCCTGCTGGTCATCCCCGCCGGCAGCGAGCTCGACGTGCTGCACCCGCTGCCGGTGCGGTCGCTGCCCGGCGTCGGCCCGGCCACCGGCGACCGGCTGTCCTCGGTCGGCGTCCGCACGGTCGCCGACCTGCACGAGCGGTCGCTGACCGACCTGGTCACCCTGGTCGGCCAGGCGCACGGGTCGGGGCTGTACCGCCTGGCCCGGGCGGACGACGACCGGCCGGTCGTGCCCGACCGCGAGGCCAAGAGCGTCTCCGCCGAGCGCACCTACGCCACCGACCTGACCGACCTCGCGACGCTGGAGCACGAGATCGGCTCGCTGGCCCAGCGGGTGGTGACCCGGCTGCAGAAGGACGGGACGGCGGGGCGCACCGTGACGCTGAAGTTCCGCCGCTACGACTTCACCACCCTCACCCGGTCCCAGACGCTGACCCAGCCCTTCGACGACGTCCGCACGGTCGCCGACGTCGCCCGCCGGCTGCTGGCCGGGATCGACCGCACCGGCGGGGTGCGGCTGCTCGGGGTCGGCGTCTCCGGCCTGGCCACCTATGTGCAGGGCGACCTGTTCGCCGAGGACCCCGAGCCGGTCGCCGACCTCGAGGAGGACATCGACGCCGTCCCGGAGCCCGAGGCCGTCCGGGCGGTCCCGGTGTGGCACCCGGGGCAGGACGTCGAGCACGCGGAGATGGGCCGGGGCTGGGTGTGGGGCAGCGGCCTCAACCGGGTCACCGTCCGGTTCGAGGGCCCGCGGACCGCCCCCGGACCGGTGCGCACCTACGCCGGGGACGACCCCGACCTGTCCCCCGCCGACCCACCGGACTGGCGCTCGGACGGGTGAGGCCGGCGGACCGTTCCGGGACCCGGCTTGATCGGAACGCCGCCCACCTGTGAGGCTGGGGCGCCCGCAGCCCGCCCGAGAGGAGCCCGTTGGACGCCACCGCGCTCGCGTTCCTCGCCGTGGGCGGCGTCGGTGTGCTCGTCCTGGTGCTCGCGCTGGTCGGCGGGGAGATCGGCCACCTGGGCCACCCCGACGCCGACGGCCCGTTCTCCCTCCCGGCGATCGCCGCCTTCGTCGGCGGGGTCGGCTTCGGCGGCGCGGCGGCGTCGGCCCTGCTGCCGGACCTGCCGGGCGTGGTCACCGTGCTGCTCTGCCTGGTCGTGGGGGTGGTCGTCGCGCTCCCGCTGGCCGCCGGTGCGGTGAAGCTGGCCAGCGGCCTGCGCGACATGCCCACCGCGCCGACCCTCACCGAGGGCGACCTGCTCGGCAGCCAGGGCGTGGTGGTCTCCGCCGTCCCGGCCGGCGGGTTCGGCGAGGTCCGGCTGTCCCTGGGCGGCCAGCAGCTCAAGTACGCCGCCCGCAGCGAGGTCGCCCTGCCGACCGGCACCCCTGTCTACGTCGTCGACACCCCGTCGCCGACCTCGGTGGAGGTCGTCTCGACCGCACCGGAACCGTCTGGAGGCACCCCCACGTGACCCTGCTCATCGCGATCGGCGGCATCGCCGTCCTGGTCGTCCTGCTCGTCCTGCTGGTGCTGTCCCGGATCAAGGTGGCCGGCCCCAACCAGGCGTTCCTGGTCACCGGGCGGCAGGGCCGGTCGGTCACCGGTGCCGACGGGTCGATCAGCCGCGACATGTCCGGCCAGAAGGTCGTGATGGGCGCGAGCATCTTCGTGCTCCCCGTCGTGCAGAAGCTGCACACCCTGGACCTGTCCAGCCGGCGCATCCCGGTCGGCATCCGCGGCGCGGTGAGCAAGCAGGGCGTCAAGTGCGACCTGGAGGGCGTGGCGATCGTCAAGGTCGGCGGCAACGAGTCCTCGATCCGGGCCGCCGCCCAGCGCTTCCTGCAGCAGCAGGCCGGCATCGACACCTTCACCTCGGAGGTGCTGGCCGGTGCGCTGCGCTCGATCGTCGGCCGGCTGACCATCGAGGAGATCATCCGGGACCGCGCGGCGTTCGCCTCCGCCGTCGCCGAAGAGGCCGAGTCGTCCCTCACCGGCCAGGGCCTGGTGCTGGACACCTTCCAGCTGCAGGACATCCAGGCCGAGGGCACCTACCTGGCCGACCTGGGTCGCCCCGAGGCCGCCCGGGTGCTCAAGGAGGCCTCGATCGCCGAGGCCCGCGCCCGGCAGGCCGCGCAGCAGGAGCAGCTGCTGGCCGACGAGGCCATCGCGGTCTCCCAGCGGCAGCTGGCGCTCAAGCAGGCCGAGATCGCCGCCGAGACCGACGCCGCCAAGGCCCGCGCCGCCGCGGCCGGCCCGCTGGCCCAGGCCGCGCAGGACCAGCAGGTGCTCGCCGAGCAGGAGAAGGTCGCTGCCCGCACCGCGACGCTGACCCAGGCCCAGCTCGACACCCAGGTCCGCCGTCCGGCCGACGCCGAGCGGTACCGGGTCGAGCAGGAGGCCGAGGGCCGCAAGAACTCGAAGATCCTCACCGCCGAGGCCGACCGGCAGGCCACCATCGCCGCCGCCCAGGCCGCCGCCGAGCAGGCCAAGCTCTCCGGTGAGGGCGAGCGGGCCCGCCGGTCGGCGCTGGCCGACGCCGAGGCGATCGAGGGCGCCAAGCGCGGTGAGGCCGAGAAGCTGCGCCGTCAGGCGATCGCCGACGCCGTCGAGCGCGAGGGTGTCGCCGAGGCCGCCGCGATCCTCGCCAAGGGCAAGGCCGAGGCGGAGTCGATGGACGCCCGCTCGCAGGCCTTCAGCACCTACGGCGAGGCCGCGATCCTGGACCTGCTGGTCAAGGTGCTGCCCGAGGTCGTCGCCGCCGCGGCCGCCCCGCTGTCCAGCGTGGACAAGATGACCGTGATCAGCGCCGACGGTCCGGGGTCGCTGTCCCGCTCGGTGGCCTCCAACGTGGCGCAGGGTCTGCAGCTGTCCGGTGACCTGACCGGTATCGACATGGCCTCGCTGCTCAAGCGGCTGTCCGGTGCCGCCGCCGAGTCGGTGGGCGACGGGGTGACCCGGGTGCCGGTGGACGGGTCGGTGGACGGCCACCCGGTCTGACCGCCCGGGCCCGGGCGGCAGGATGGGGCGGTGATCGTGGAGAAGCGCTTCGCCGACCTGTCCCCGCTCGAGCTCTACGGCCTGCTGCGGTTGCGGGTCGACGTCTTCGTGGTGGAGCAGACCTGCCCCTACCCGGAGCTGGACGGCCGGGACACCGAGCCCGGCACGGTGCACGTCTGGATCTCCGGCGAGGACGGCGAGGTGCAGTCCTGCATCCGGGTGCTGGAGAACGGCGAGGACCGGGCGATCGGCCGGGTCGCCACCGCGGTCGGCGCCCGCGGCCGGGGGCTGTCGGCCCAGCTGATCGCCCGCGGGCTGGAGCTGTGCGCGGGCCGGACGGTGGACATCGGCGCCCAGGCCTACCTGGAGGGCTGGTACGCCCGGTTCGGCTTCGAGCGCTCGGGCGAGGACTACCTGGAGGACGGCATCCCGCACCTCCCCATGCGGGTGGTCGCGCCGGCCTGACCCCGGGCGCCGAGACTGCAGATCGGCAACGGTGACCCGCCCGGGACGGGCGCGGCGGCGTGGCCGATCTGCATGATCACCGGCGGGGTCAGTCGGCGGCCGTCAGGGAGGTCGACGGGAGCCAGTCGGCGTCCAGCAGCTCGGCGATCTGCTGCAGGCCGGCGGTGTCCCCGCCGGCGGTCGAGCCGGTGACCGCCAGCCGCTCGACCATCACCTTGGCGACCTGCTCCTCGACGGTGTCCTCGGCGTAGGCGATCCGCCACGGCGACACCTGGTGGTCCCGGTGGGTGCGGCCGGTGACCTGCCGGGCGCCGATCCCGGAGAACCGGGGTTGGTGGAACAGCCCGACCCGCGGGGTGGTCGACGCGGTGGCGCCGCCGGGCAGCTGCTCGCCGGCGTGCAGGCTGATCGAGGCGGTCACGGTGAACACGCAGACCTTGGACTCCCCGGTCTGGAAGCGCAGCCGCTCGGCCTCGACGTCGAACCGGTCGCGGCCGTAGATGCCCGACACCGGCACGCCGGCGTCCAGCAGCGCCTGCCGGATCGGGTCGGCGGCGGTCTCCACGAACTCGACCGAGACCGCCACCTGCCGGTCGGCCTCCACCTGGGCCTTCACCCAGTCGACCGTCGCCGGCACCCGGATCAGGCCCGCCTTCTGCCGGAACCGCAGCAGCGCGGCCCGGCCGCGGGCGGTCTGCCGGGCCCGGCGGGCCAGCTGCATCTCGGCCCGGAACTCCTGCCAGTCGCCCTCGTACTGCGCCCGCTCGGCCGGCGTGAGGGCGACCGGGGTGCCGGTGACCTGCACCTGGCCCCACGGCGCCGGCCGGTACAGCGTGGACGGCGGGTCGGTGTCGGTCAGCCAGCCGCGCAGGGTGGCCAGGTCGGCCCGCCGCTCGTCGGGGTCCTCGGTCCAGGCGGCGCCGTAGCGGCCCTGTTCCACGTGGAACCCGTGCTCGGCGAGCTTCACCGGCAGGTTCGACCAGGCGCGCAGCGGCTCGTCGTGCAGCTGGGCCAGGTGCGGGGCGAGGTAGGGCAGCTCCAGCGGAGAGTGCGCCGGGGTCGCCGTGGCCAGCAGCACGAACGGGGCGTCCTTCACCCGGCCGGAGCCCGAGACCGCCTTCCAGTGCTTCCAGCGCTGCGTGGTGGTGTGCCGGACCATGTGCGCCTCGTCGGCGACGACGACGTCGAAGTGCAGGCCGCGCACCTTGCCCAGCCGGTCCCAGGTGGTCACGCACCAGCGCAGCCCACCCGCGCCGAAGGCGGTGATCGACCGCGTCCAGTGCGGGATCGTGATGGCCGCGGGGCGGTCGGCGACCACCAGCACGGTGCGGGCGCCGCGGCGGGCGGCGATCTGCTGCACGGCGAGGACGGCGGTGCCGGTCTTGCCCACGCCGGGGTCGTCGCCCAGCAGGAACATCCGCCCGCCGGCGGCCTCGTGCGCCGCGATCGCCGCGGCCCCGCTGACCTGCTCGGCCCGCGGGGTCATCCGGTCGCCGGCCGGCACCGGGCGGGGGGTCTCGTTGAGCTCGTCCTCCAGGAACCGCTCGAAGGTGTACGGGCCCGGCAGGTAGGGCGCGAGCTCGGGCGGCGGAGTGGCCCCGACCCAGAGGTGGGCCTGCAGGTCCTTGTCCCAGACCGCCCCGGGCGCCGGGGCGCGGAACGGGACGGCGAGCACCCAGACCCGCTCCCCCGGGCCCGCCACGGGCCGGACGGACGCCGTGCGGGGTGCCGCCTTCGTCGCAGCCTTCCGCGGGGCCGCCTTGGTAACCGCGGCCTTGCGGGGCGCGGCCTTCGTCGCCCCGGCCTTGGTCGCCCCGGCCTTGGTCGCCCCGGCCTTCGGGGACGCGGCCTTCCGGGCGGTCGTGGTGGACCGGCGGGTGGTGGTGGCGCGACGGCGACGACCGGGCACGGGACTCCTCAGCGCAGGCGGACGGATGCCCCCGACGCTAGGCGAGGGGTCCGACGGTCCCGGGGACGTCGGTCAGGCGGCGAGGGAGGGCGCGAGCCGGTGCGCCCCGGCGGTGGCGAGCACGACGGACAGGGAGCGGGCCGGGTCCAGCGCGGACTCGGCCGCGGCGACCGCCGGCACGCCGGTGAGGTCGGTGAAGGCGTTGCCGGCCCGCTCGGCCCCGGCCGCGCCGAGCTCGGGGTGGAACTGCACCCCGGTGACCCGGGAGCCGAGGGTGAAGCCCTGCAGCCGGGTGGCGCCACCGGTCCAGGTCAGCCGCACCCCCGGGGTGCGGAGGTACGCGGCGGGGACCTGCTGCACGTGCGCGGTCGCCACGTGCAGGGTGGGCTCGCCGTCGCCGCGCAGCGTCGTCGTCCCGACCTCGCCGCCGCCGGGCACCGGGTCGGGCAGCACCCCGCCGCTCACCGCCGCGATCATCTGGGCGCCGAGGCAGATGCCGACCACCGAGGCGCGGTCGGCGTCGGCCGCCTCGAGTCCGGCGCGGACGGCGTCCAGGCGGTCGGCCATCGCCGCCGTGCCGGAGTCCACCGGCTCGAGGCCGCCGCTGAAGACGTGCAGGACGCCGGGGCGGCCCTGGTGCTCGGCGGCGGGGTCGCCCCACGGGACGACGGCGACCTGCCACCCGAGCCCGGCCAGCACCTCGGCGACCGGCTCGCCCCACCCCACGGAGGACCAGGCGGTACCGCTGCCCGCCCAGACCACTGCCTGCCCGCTCATCACCGAGCCACCATGACCGTCGCACCGGCCGACCCCCGGCGGCGACACGGGGGCGCCGATCACGGTCGCGTCACACTGGTCCCGTGCTGCTCCTCCTGCCCCGTGATCCGCTCGCGCCCCGCCGGGTGGACGAGCACGTCGCCCCCGAGGCCGGCGCCCGGTGACCGCGGACCTAGAGCTGGCCACCCGGACGATCGGCGACGAGGGCCCCCGGGTCGCATTCGTGCACGGTCTGTTCGGCCAGGGCCGCAACTGGACGACGGTGGCCCGCCGGCTGGCCGAGGACGGGCACCGGGTGACCCTGGTCGACCTGCCCAACCACGGGCACTCGCCCTGGACCGACCGGGTGGACTACGTCGACATGGCGCAGCTGCTGGGTGACCTGCTGGCCGGGTTCGGCGAGCCGGTGACGCTGGTGGGGCACTCGATGGGCGGCAAGGTGTCGATGCAGCTGGCGCTGCGCCGGCCCGAGCTGCTGCGCGCGCTGGTGGTCGTGGACATCTCGCCGTCGGTCTACCCGGAGACCGGTGGCCGGACCGACGACCCGGACGAGGAGGCCTCCCCGTTCGCGGCGTTCATCGCGGCGATGCGGGCGATCGACCTGGACTCGCTGGCCACCCGGGAGGACGCCGACGCCGCGCTGCGGGCCGCGGTGCCCAGCGACATGGTGCGCGGGTTCCTGCTGCAGTCGTTGGTGCGGGACGGCACGACCGGCTGGCGGTGGCGGCTGAACCTGCCGCTGCTGGCCCGTGACCTCGGCGAGCTGCGCGGCTTCCCCGAGCCGCCGCCGGGAGCGGTGTTCGAGCGGCCGGTGCTGTGGATCGCCGGGGCCAGCTCCACCTACGTGCTCGAGGAGGACCGGGCACGGATGGCCGAGCTGTTCCCCGCCGTCCGGCTGGTGCGGGTCAAGCACGCCGGGCACTGGGTGCACTCGGAGGCCCCGGAGGTGTTCACCGAGGCGGTGCGCCGGTTCCTCGTCCAGGTGGAGCGCCCGGTCAGCTGAACAGGCCGCGGATGTCGTCGGCGGTGAGCGGTGCGGACAGCACGCCGTCCTCGTCGACCACCTGGTCGAAGATCGCCTGTTTGCGCGCCTTGAGGGCCATCACCTTCTCCTCGATGGTGTCCTTGGCGACCAGCCGGTAGACCATCACGTTGCGGGTCTGGCCGATCCGGTGCGCCCGGTCGACGGCCTGTGCCTCGGCAGCCGGGTTCCACCACGGGTCGAGCACGAAGACGTAGTCGGCGGCGGTCAGGTTCAGCCCGAATCCGCCGGCCTTGAGGCTGATCAGGAACACCGGCACCTCGCCCTCGGTGAAGCTGGCGATGACCGCCGGCCGCTGCCGGGTGGACCCGTCGAGGTAGGCGTAGCCGATGCCCTCGGCGTCGAGCTGGGCCCGGATGCGGGCCAGGTAGCCGGTGAACTGGCTGAACACCAGCACCCGGTGGCCCTCGGCGAGCACCTCGCGCAGGTGCTCGAGGAAGGCCTCGGTCTTGTCCGAGCGGACGGAGTCGTGCTCGGGGTCGGCCAGCGCGGGGTCCAGGGCCAGCTGCCGGAGCAGGGTCAGCGACCGCAGGATCTCGAAGCGGTGCGCGTCCATGTCGTCGACCAGCCGGAGCACCTTGCGGCGCTCCCGCTGAAGCGCGGTCCGGTACAGGGTCTCGTGCCGGCCGGTGAGCCGGACCTCGAGCACCTGCTCCTGCTTGGCCGGCAGGTCGGCGGCCACCAGCTCCTTGGTGCGCCGCAGCATCAGCGGGCGCAGCCGGCGGCGCAGGACCCCCAACCGGCCCGGGTCGGTGCCGCGCTCGATCGGCCGGCGCCACTGCTCGTTGAAGCCCTCGGCGTCGGGGAACAGGCCCGGGGCGCAGATGGACAGCAGGGACCACAGGTCCATCAGGCTGTTCTCCATCGGCGTGCCGGTGATGGCCAGCTTGAACGGCGCGTCGACGGTGCGGGCGGCCCGGTAGGCCTTGGCCTGCCGGTTCTTCACGAACTGCGCCTCGTCCAGCAGCATCCCGCGCCAGGTCACCCCGGCGTACTCGTCCTCGTCCAGGCGCAGCAGCGTGTACGAGGTGATCACCAGGTCGGCGCCGGCGACCCGGGTGGCCAGCGGCACCCCGGCCTTGGCCGACGTCTCCTCCACCGCGGTGCACACCAGGCCGGGGGCGAAGCGGGCGGCCTCGGAGAGCCAGTTGCCGACCACGCTGGTGGGGGCGACGACCAGGACCGGGGCGGTGAGCTGGCCGGCGTCCTTGGCCCGCTGCAGCAGCGCCAGGGCCTGCAGCGTCTTGCCCAGCCCCATGTCGTCGGCCAGCACCCCGCCGAGGTCGTGGTCCCACAGGAAGCTCAGCCAGCGGAAGCCCTCCAGCTGGTAGGGCCGCAGCTGGGCGGTGATGCCGGCCGGCACCTCGGGCAGCGGCAGCGACTCCAGCTCCAGGAGGGCTGCGGTGCTGCGCTCCCACCGCGCGCTCTGCTCGGCGACCACGCCCAGCTGGCGCAGGTCGCCCCACAGGCCGGCCTGCCACCGGTTGATCCGGGTGGGCGGCTTGCGGCGGTCCTGCAGGGCCCCGGCCTCGGCGATCAGCTCGGCCAGCACGGCGAACTCCGGGCCGTCGAGCGGGAAGTAGGTGCCACCGGGCAGGAACAGGTGCGTCTGCTTGGTGGCCAGCGCACGGAACAGGTGGGCGAAGGGGACGTCCTGGCCGTCGACGGTGACCGTGATGCCCAGGTCGAACCAGTCGGCGTCGCCGACCGCGGGGTCGGTGACCGACACGCTGACCACCGGTGCCGAGGTGGCCGCCCGGTAGTCGGGGGCGTCGCCGAGCTCGGTGACCCGGACGCCCTGGTCGCGCAACGAGGGCAGCACGCCCTCGCAGAAGACGGCGGCGTCGAGCTCCCGCAGCTCGACCGAGGGGGCCAGGCCACGCTGCACGGTCGCCTGCCGCAGCTGCGGGAAGCGGCCGTCGGGCAGCACGACCCCGCTGAGCAGGGTGCGCTCGGCCCGGTCGTTGCGCCCCGGGTCGCCGACCGCGCCGGTCAGCGGCACCCGCCGGCCCTCGGGGACCTCGTCCCCGGTCGACTCCGCGGCCGGGTAGACGATCGACCAGTCCAGGGTGAGCCGGGCGCCGTCGGCGTGGCTGACGGTCAGCGCGAGCACCGGCGGCTGGACCGAGGGCAGCTCCACCGACCCGTCGGGCGAGACCAGCTCGACCATGCGCTGCAGCGCGGGCACCAGCTCCCGGCGGACCCGGTCGCCGTCGGCCGCGGGCACCTCCAGCCGGGGGAAGCGGGCGATCATCCGGGACAGCTCGACCGGCACCCGGGCGTCGAAGGGCACCAGGCGCAGCGCGTCGCCGTCGACAACGAAGGCGCCGTGCACCGGAGTACCCACCAGGGTCAGCCCGGCCAGCGGGGTCAGCCCGGCGGCGCGGTCGACCACCGCCTCCAGCAGCAGGTCGCCGCGCTCGTTCGCGGTGGCCTGCATCCGCAGCGTGGCCGGGGTCTCGAGCACCACCCGGTCGGCCGGGGTCTTGGCGGTCACGAAGGTGACGCCGGCCCGCTGCGCCTCGCGCAGCAGCCGCCACAGCTGGGGCCCGACCTCGTCGAGGAAGACGGCGTCGGGGTTGCCGTAGTAGCCCGAGGACCCGGCCGACTGCGCGGCCCGGTACAGCTCGACCAGCACGTCGCGGTGCTCGGGGACCCGCCGGACCGGCCCGTGCTCGAAGGGCAGGTCACGCCAGGTCACCCCGGTGCGGACCCACCGCCCGGCCCGGCCCGGGACCACCGGCCGCAGCCGCACCTGCACCGGGACGCGCTGCCCGGCGCGCCCGGTGGGGGCGTTGAGCTCGAACTGGAGGCCGACCGGGACGAGATCGGTGGCGGCCGCGTTCGGCGTGAGGTCGGCCAGCGCGGTCTCCCAGGCCGGCCGCGCGGGCTTGGGGGCCACCCGGGGTGCGGTCGGTGGCCAGCTCTCGACCAGGTCGCCCACCGGGTCGAACGCGGTGCCCTGGCCGTCGGGGCCCAGGGAAAGCAGCACGGCGGCGGCGTGCTTGCACTGGGCGCTCACCGGGCAGCTGCACCGGCCGACCCACTCCTCCAGGTCGGCGAATGCGGCGACCTGGTAGATCTCGCCGCGGGATCCCACCACGACGCCGGACACGTGATCGGTGGACTGGACGACTGCCGAACGCACCTTGCGGCCCCGCACGCAGGCCCGCCCCCGGAAGACGACGGCATCGCCGAAGCAGGACGCGAGGAATTCCTCGTCGAGCGGGAGGGCGAGCGCTGCGGTCACGACGACGACGGTAGCCACGCCCACCGACGGTCTGGGCGCGACCGGAAGATCTGTGGACAACGCACGGTCGTGTGGACGACCGGCTCCGCACGTCGCCGTCCTGTGGCTCGATGCCGGCATGCAACCGCGCAGCAGGGCGACGGGGACCCACCTCATCCCCGTCCGTACCCCTCTCCCGGAGTCCGAGCTGGTGGGGACCACGCCGGCCGCCATCCGGCGGCGGCTCGGGACGCTCTCCCCGGACGACGAGTGGGACATGGGCCTGGACCGCACCCGGGGCGGCCACCTCCGTCCGCTGGCGACGCTGAGCCATCGCGACGGCGACTTCACCATGACCGACCCGCCCAGGGCTTGGCGGATCGACGACACCCACACGGATGGCCGCTACGGAGAACCCTGGCGGATCTGGCGGGCCTGGGCCGAGGTCTTCGACCGGACAGGGGTGTGGCCGGTGACCGGGCTCGCCGGTGCCTACCGGGACGAATCGGAGGAGCGGCTGCCCCATGCGGACCCGGTCGGCGATCCGCGGGACGCAGCCGAGGTGCTCGCGACGTGCTGGGAGGGCGCCCGCCTCGTGCGGCCTGACGGCACTCTGCTGCCGCACCCATCCTGGCCTGGTTTGGCCGCGCCGGTCGGGGAGCAGGCCGACCAGGTCCGCATCGACGAGGTCCCCTGCGGCCCACGTCTGGCGCTGGTCCCCGCGCCCCGACCGGCCGACGTCCCCGCCCGGTTGGGGTGGACCGGGGCGTGCAACTGGCACAGCGACTTCGGAGACCGGTACCTCGAGCGGCGGACGTCGGCGTCCCAGGTCTCCGGTGTGCTGCGCAGCTGGGAGGACCGCTTCGGCGCATACCTGGTGCAGCTCGGGTTCGCGGACCTGGATCTCGTGGTCACCAGGCCGCCCACGGACGACGACACCCTCCGCTTGCTCGCGAACGAGCACTACGCCTTCTGCCCGGACAACTTCGCGCCGCAGACCTACGAGCGGTGGGACCAGCCGCCCTACACCGCGGAGCAGTACGCGGCGCTGCTCCGCGGAGCGACCACCTGGCATTTCTGGTGGGACTGAGACCGCCCGGTCGCCGGGGGAGGTCCCCCGGGGCGAAGATCACCCCATGAGCAACGAGCGCGCCGGCACCCCGGCCCAGCCGTCGGACCTCGTCGACGTCCCGCACCTGGTCACGGCCTACTACTCGACCCGGCCCGACCCAGCGGACCCCGACCAGCAGGTCGTGTTCGGCACCAGCGGCCACCGCGGGTCCAGCCTGGACGGTGCGTTCAACGAGGCGCACATCCTGGCCACCACCCAGGCGATCGTGGAGTACCGCAAGGGCCAGGGGTACGACGGGCCGTTGTTCGTCGGCCGCGACACCCACGGGCTGTCCGAGCCGGCCTGGGTCACCGCGCTGGAGGTGCTCGCCGCCAACGACGTCACCGTCCTGGTCGACGACGCCGACCGCTACACGCCCACCCCGGCGGTCAGCCACGCCATCCTGCGGGCCAACCGCGGCAAGACCTCGGGCCTGGCCGACGGCATCGTGGTCACCCCCAGCCACAACCCGCCCCGCGACGGCGGCTTCAAGTACAACCCGCCGCACGGCGGGCCGGCCGACTCCGACGCCACAGGCTGGATCGCCGGCCGGGCCAACGAGCTGCTGCGCGCCGGGCTGGACGGCGTCCGGCGGGTGCCGTTCGCGCAGGCCCGCGCCGCCGCCCAGGGCTACGACTTCACCGGCACCTACGTCGCCGACCTGCCCGAGGTGCTCGACCTGGACGCCGTCCGGGCGGCCGGCGTCCGGATCGGCGCCGACCCGCTGGGCGGGGCCAGCGTCGACTACTGGGGCCGGATCGCCGAGGTGCACGGTCTGGACCTGACCGTGGTGAACCCGCTGGTCGACCCCACGTGGCGGTTCATGACGCTGGACTGGGACGGCAAGATCCGGATGGACTGCTCGTCGCCGTCGGCGATGGCGTCGCTGATCGAGCAGAAGGACCGCTTCCAGATCGCCACCGGCAACGACGCCGACGCCGACCGGCACGGCATCGTCACCCCCGACGGCGGGCTGATGAACCCCAACCACTACCTCGCGGTGGCCATCTCCTACCTGTTCGCGCACCGGCCGGGCTGGGCGCCGAGCACCGCGGTGGGCAAGACGCTGGTGTCCTCGTCGCTGATCGACCGGGTGGTCGCCGACCTCGGCCGTGAGTTGCGCGAGGTGCCGGTCGGCTTCAAGTGGTTCGTGCCCGGGCTGATCGACGGGTCGGTCGGGTTCGGCGGCGAGGAGTCCGCCGGTGCCTCGTTCCTGCGCCGGGACGGCGGCGTCTGGACGACGGACAAGGACGGCCTGCTCCTGGCCCTGCTCGCCAGCGAGATCCAGGCGGTCACCGGGAAGTCGCCGTCCGAGCTGCACCGGGAGCTGACCGGCCGCTTCGGCGAGTCGGCCTACGCCCGGGTGGACGCGGCGGCGACCCGCGAGGAGAAGGCCAAGCTCGGGAAGCTGTCCCCCGCCGACGTCACCGCGACCGAGCTGGCCGGGGAGCCGATCACCGCCAAGCTCACCGAGGCACCGGGCAACGGCGCGAAGGTCGGCGGGCTGAAGGTGACCACCGAGAATGCCTGGTTCGCCGCCCGCCCGTCGGGCACCGAGGACGTCTACAAGATCTACGCCGAGTCCTTCAAGGGCCCCGACCACCTGGCCCAGGTGCAGGAGGAGGCCCGGGCGGTGGTGGGCGCCGCACTGGGCTCGTAGAACGGCGTTGATCAGCTGGGTCCACGAACCGCCGGGCGGGGGGGCC
>NZ_JBAPLV010000018.1:0-108451 GCF_037083865.1 Klenkia terrae
AAACATATGGCACTGACTTTCGGCACGCTGTTGAGTTCTCAAGGAGCGGACGCGCTGACACTCAGACCCGGAGGCCTTCGTCATCAGGCGGCTGCTGCACGTTACTCCACGATCCGAGCTCGTCAACCCCGGGGGGTCTGGCTCGCGGTTCGGCCTCTCAGCCTTGCCGGTGTTTCGCGGTGCATGGAGAACCATACACGCCTCTGAGAGGGGTCTGCAGGGGGGTCCCCGCAGGGGGGTCCACGACCCGGCCGGCCAGCCCCGCACGCGGCGCTCAGCAGGGCATATGGGTGGTTCAGGCGACCCCGCGGGGGCGGAACTGCACGCTCACCCGGGGGCCGACCGGCTTGCTGGTCTTCGGGATGCAGTGCTCCCAGGTGCGCTGGCAACTGCCACCCATGACGACGAGGTCCCCGTGCCCAAGGGTGAAGCGGACCGAGGCGCCGCCACCGACCGGTCGGAGCATCAGCGCCCGGGGCGAGCCGAACGAGACGATGGCGACCATCGTGTCCTGGCTCCGACCGCGGCCGATGCGGTCGCCGTGCCAGGCCACGGAGTCCCGGCCGTCCCGGTACAGGCACATCCCCGCACTGACGAACGGCTCCCCGAGCTCGGGGAGGTAGTGCGCGTCGAGGTCGGCGCGCGCCTGCCCCAGGAGCGGGTGCGGCAGCGTCTCGCCGCCGGCGTACCAGCGGAGCAACCGGGGGACGGCCACCTCGCGGTCGTACATCTGCCGCCGGTCGGCGCGCCAGCCGATGTCCCCGAGCAGGACCTCGAGCACCTCGTCGGAGCCATGCACCCACCCGGGGAGGTGGTCCACCCACGCCCCGCGGTCGAGATCGCGCCGGGTGACGCGCCCCGGCAGGGCGGCGAGCGACGCGGTCTCGGCGACGTCCCACATCGAGGGCTGGTGCACCACGGTCATGCCCGCAGCCTACGAGAAGTTTCGAACAGGTGTGCGAAACCCTGTGGAGAACCGAGTCGGGTTTCGAACAGGTGTGCGGAACCCTGTGGACAGTTGAGCTAGGCGGACAGGGCCAGCACGAACGGGAGCACGCCCGAGGCCCCGGCGCGCCGCAGCTCACGCCCGGCCACCGTGACCGTCCACCGGGAGTCGGCCAGGTCGTCCACCAGCAGGACCGGGCCGGTCAGGTCGGCCAGCCGGCCGCGCAGCTCGTCCCCGACCACGATCCGCTGCCAGACCCCGGCGAGCCGGAAGGCGGAGTTGCCGCCGGGGCCGCCGGTGGGGCCGCCGTGCTGCAGCTCCAGCTCCCCCAGGTAGGGCAGCCGCCCCAGCCGGGCGAGCCCCTGGGCCACACCCGAGACCAGCGCCGGCCGGCGGCGGGACGGGACGGCGACCACGGCGGCGGGACGGTCGGCCCAGTCCCAGGCACCCAGCACCCGGGCGCACGCGGCCATCAGCTCGTCGGTGGGTGGGGCGTCGGAGGCCACCCCGGGCCGGATCACCCGGTGGGAGACGTCGAAGGCGGCGTCGGGGTCCTCCTCGATCGAGGGCGCCTCGAGGTCCTCGGCCAGGCTGGCCACCCCTCCGACGCCGTCGTCCCCGAGCAGGGTGCGCAACCGCTGGCCCCAGCCCAGGTCGGTCAACCGGGCGACCGCCCGGCCGGTCAGCACCTGGTCGCCCGGGGCGATCTTGCCCTTGACCTCGACGCCGAGCCGGTCGGCGCCGGTCGGCCACTGCGCCCGGGGAGGCAGCTCCACACCGGGCCGGTCCAGCCGGGCGTTCGCCGCCTCGGCCGCGCCGGCCGGGATGTCGGTCGGGTACCAGGGGCCGGCGCAGACGTCGCACCGACCGCAGGGTGCCGCGGTGGGGTCGTCGAGGGCCTCCTGCAGGAACGCCATGCGGCAGACGGCCTCGTCGACGGGGCGGGCGTAGGCGATCATCGACCGCTGCTCGGCCTCCCGGGTGCGGGTGACCCGGGCGTACCGGTCGGCGTCGTAGACCCAGGGCACCCCGGTCGACCGCCACCCGCCCTGGACCCGCTCCACCGCGCCGTCGACCGACAGCACCTTGAGCAGCAGCTCGAGGCGGGACCGGCGGACGTCGGCGACGGTCTCCAGGCGGGCCACCGACCACGCCTTGCCGTCGGCCATTGCGGTCAGCACCGCCGCGGCGTGGTCCTCCCGGGGCATGGAGGACGTGGCGAACCACTGCCAGATCGCCAGGTCCTCCGGCCCGGGGAGCAGCAGCACGTCCGCGTGCTCCACCGCACGGCCGGCACGACCCACCTGCTGGTAGTAGCTGACCGGCGACGACGGCGCCCCCAGGTGGACCACGAAGCCCAGGTCGGGCTTGTCGAAGCCCATGCCCAGCGCCGAGGTGGCGACCAGGGCCTTCACCCGGTTCTCCCGCAGCGCCTCCTCGGCGTCCTTGCGGTCGGCGTCGTCCAGTCGGCCGGTGTAGGCGCGCACGTCGTGACCTGCGTCGCGCAGCAGCGCCGCGGTCTCCTCGGCCGCGGCCACGGTGAGCGTGTAGACGATCCCGCTGCCCGGCAGCTCCTCCAGGTGGGCGGCCAGCCAGCCCAGCCTCGCCCGGTCGGTGGGCAGCCGGAGCACCCCCAGCCGCAGCGAGTCCCGGGCCAGCGGACCGCGCACGGTGGTGACCTCGACGCCCCCCGACCCCAGCTGCTCGGCGACGTCCTCGACCACCCGCTCGTTGGCCGTCGCGGTGGTGGCCAGCACCGGCGTGCCGGCCGGGAGGCGGCCCAGCAGCTCGCGGATGCGGCGGTAGTCGGGCCGGAAGTCGTGCCCCCAGTCGGAGACGCAGTGGGCCTCGTCGACCACCAGCAGGCCGCAGCGGTCGACCAGGCCGGGCAGCTGTTCGTCGCGGAAGCGGGGGTTGGTCAGCCGCTCCGGGGAGACCAGCAGCACGTCGACGTCGTCGGCGGCCAGCCGGGCGGCGACGTCGTCCCACTCGGTGGCGTTGGCGCTGGAGATCTCCACCGCCTTGATGCCGGCCCGCGCGGCGGCCGCGACCTGGTCGCGCATCAGCGCCAGCAGCGGGCTGACCAGCAGCGTCGGGCCGGCCCCGCGCCGGCGCAGCAGGGCGGTGGAGACGAAGTAGACCGCCGACTTGCCCCACCCGGTGCGCTGCACGACGAGCGCGCGCTGGTGCCGCTCGACCAGGGCCGACACCGCGGAGTCCTGCCCCTCGCGGAAGACCGCATCGGGTCGGCCGGTGAGCTCACGGAGGACCGCGAGCGCCTCGTCGGCGATCTCGGTGGGGGCCACAGCGGTGCTCATGGGACCGACAGTAGGCACCCGGTCCGACAGTCCCGGCCCGCCCTGCGCGCCCTGTGGACGACGGGGGAGGATGGACCCCGATGCTGCCTCCCGACAACCACGTGCACACCGAGTTCTCGTGGGACACCGGGCCCTGGGCCTCGATGGTGGAGACCTGCGAGCGGGCCGTGCAGGTGGGGCTGCCCGCGGTGGCCTTCACCGAGCACCTGGACTTCACCGTCTGGGCCGCCGAGGACCGGGCCAGCCGCGACGGGCTCGTCGACCGGCACCCGGCCAACCAGCGACCGATCGACGTCGAGGGCTACGCCGCCTCGATCGCCGAGTGCCGCGACCGGTTCCCCGAGCTGCGCGTGGTGTCCGGGGTGGAGGCCGGCGAGCCGCACCTGTTCGCCGAGAGCGTCGCGCGCCACCTGGCCGCCGCCCCGGTCGACCGGATCCTGGGGTCGCTGCACTCCCTCACCGAGGGGAACCGGTTGATCGGGGTGAACCGGATGCTGACGAGGTCCGGCGCCGACGCCACCATGCGCCGGTACCTGACCGAGATGGCCCAGATGGTCCGCGCCAGCGACGTCTTCCAGGTGCTGGCGCACGTCGACTACCCCCGGCGGTACTGGCCCGGGGGGCGCGACCGGTACGCCGAGCGCCCGTTCGAGGCCGAGTACCGGGAGGTCTTCCGGGCCCTGGCCGAGACCGGCCGGGCCCTGGAGGTCAACACCACCAGCCCGCTGGCCTCGGTGGAGCTGGTCCGGTGGTTCCGCGACGAGGGCGGCGAGGCGGTCAGCTTCGGCAGCGACGCGCACGTGCCCACGTCGGTCGGCCAGCGGTTCGACCTCGCGGTCGACGTCGTCGAGGCCGCCGGCTTCCGCCCCGGCCGCGACCGCTTCGACTTCTGGCGCCGCTGAAGTACTTCACCGCTAAGAGAAATCCGGCTAGGGTCCCGGCATGACCTCGCAACGCCGCGTCGTGATCGCCCTGGGCGGCAACGCGATGACCGGGCCGGACGGCTCGGCCACCCCCGGCGCCCAGCGGGCGGCCATCGCCGTCGCCGCCGGGCACGTGGCCGCGGTCGTCGCCACCGGCGCGGAGGTCGTGGTCACCCACGGCAACGGGCCGCAGGTGGGGAACCTGCTCGTGAAGAACGAGCTCGCCGCGCACGAGGTCCCCCCGGTCCCGCTGGACTGGAACGTCGCGCAGACCCAGGGCACGATCGGCTTCACCGTCGTCGACGAGCTGGACGCCGCCCTCGCCGCCCGCGGCCTGGACCAGCGCACCGCCGCCCTGGTCACCCGCACCCTGGTCGACGCCGAGGACCCCGGGTTCGCCGAGCCGACCAAGCCGGTGGGCCGATTCCTGCCGCGTGAGCAGGCGCAGCGCTTCGTGGAGCTCGGCCAGCGCTGGGAGGACCGTGGCGAGAAGGGTTGGCGCCGCGTCGTCGCCTCGCCCGAGCCCCGCTCGGTGCTGGACTCCCCCGCGATCCGCGCGCTGGCGGCCGCCGGGTTCGTCGTCGTCTGCGCCGGCGGCGGCGGCATCCCGGTCGTGGACGACGGCCGGGACGGCGCTGCCCTGCGCGGCGTCGAGGCCGTCATCGACAAGGACCTGACCGCGGCGCTCATGGCCGCCGAGCTCGGCGCCGACACCCTGGTCATCGCCACCGACGTGGACCACGTGATGGTCGACTTCGGCACCCCCGACGCCCGGCCGCTGGGCCGGGTCACCGTCGACGAGCTGCGCGCGCACGCCGCGGCCGGCCAGTTCGCCCGCGGCAGCATGGGCCCCAAGGTCGACGCCGCGCTGCGGTTCGTCGCCGGCGGGCCCGGTCGTCGCGCCGTCATCACCTCTCTCGAGCACATCGCTGGAGCCGTCGCCGACGACGCCGTCGGCACCGTCATCAACCGCGCCACCAACCAGGAGGAGTCCTGATGCCCGCACCGATCGAGGTCCGCAAGGTCCCGCTGCACAACGTGAGTGACGCCTCCGAGCTGGCCAAGCTCATCGACTCCGGCGTCATGGAGGCCGACCGCGTGGTCGCCGTCATCGGCAAGACCGAGGGCAACGGCGGGGTGAACGACTACACCCGGATCATCGCCGACCGCGCCTTCCGCGAGGTCCTGATGGCCAAGGGCACCCGCAGCGAGGCCGAGGTCAAGCAGATCCCGATCGTCTGGTCCGGCGGCACGGACGGCGTCATCAGCCCGCACGCCACCATCTTCGCCACGCTGCCCGAGGACTCGGTCGAGAAGACCGATGAGCCCCGGCTGACCGTCGGCTTCGCGATGAGCGAGGTGCTGCTGCCCGAGGACATCGGCCGGATCACCATGGTCGAGAAGGTCGCCGAGGGCGTGAAGCGCGCGATGGCCGAGGCCGGCATCACCGACCCCGCCGACGTGCACTACGTGCAGACCAAGACCCCGCTGCTGACCATCGAGACGATCCGCGAGGCCAAGTCGCGCGGCCAGGAGACCTACTACGACGAGCCGCACGGCTCGATGGACCTCTCCAACGGCACCACCGCGCTGGGCATCGCCCTGGCCCTGGGCGAGATCGAGCTGCCCGAGCAGAAGCAGGTCATGCGGGACTTCTCGCTGTTCTCCGCCGTCGCCTCCTGCTCCTCGGGCGTCGAGCTGGACCAGGCGCAGATCGTCGTCGTCGGCAACGCCCGCGGGCACGGCGGCAACTACCGGATCGGCCACTCGGTCATGAAGGACGCCCTGGACCAGGAAGGCATCTGGGACGCCATCCGCGAGGCCGGCCTCGACCTGCCCGAGCGCCCGCGCACCTCCGACCTCGGCGACAACCTGGTCAACGTCTTCCTCAAGTGCGAGGCCGACCCGACCGGCTACGTCCGCGGCCGCCGCAACGCGATGCTCGACGACTCCGACGTGTTCTGGCACCGCCAGATCAAGGCCACCGTCGGCGGCGTCGCCGCCTCGGTGACCGGCGACCCGGCGGTCTTCGTCTCCGTCGCCGCGGTGCACCAGGGCCCCTCGGGCGGTGGCCCCGTCGCCGCCATCGTCAAGGCCTGACCCGACAGCTCACCGGCCCGTCACCTCGTCGAGGTGGCGGGCCGGTGGTCGTTCAGGCGACGGTGGTCTCGAGGGTGACCGGGATGTTGCCGCGGGTGGCGTTGGAGTAGGGGCACACCTGGTGGGCGGCCTCGACGAGCGCCTCGGCGGCGGCCTGGTCCAGCCCGCCCAGCTCCACGTGCAGCGCGACCTCGAGGCCGAAGCCGCCGGCGTCGTTCGGGCCGATGCCCACCTCGGCGGTGACCGCGGAGTCGCTCAGGGTCGCGCCCTGGCGCTTGGCGACGACCTTCAGCGCCGAGTGGAAGCAGGCCGCGTACCCGGCGGCGAAGAGCTGCTCCGGGTTGGTCGCGCCGCCGGCGCCGCCCATCTCGACCGGGGTGGCGAGGTCGACGTCCACGATGCCGTCCGAGGAGCGGGCGTGGCCGTTGCGGCCGTCCCCCGTGGCGGTGGCGATGGCGGTGTACAGGACGGGCACGGTGTTCCTCCAGGAGATCGGGATGGTTCCCACCTGGCGCAAGACGCCTGGTGGCCGGGGGATTCCCCCGGTCAGCCGCGGGCGGCCAGCACCCGGGCGGCGTCCCGCTCCGCGGCGGTGTTGACCACCCCGGCCCGCGAGCCGCGCAGCTTGGCGGCCACGTGCTCGCCCACGGTCACCGGCAGGTACCGCGGCTCCTCGCCCGGGCCGACGCAGGACGGCAGCACCGAGATCACCGCGTCGACGTCCCCGTCGTGGAAGAACGCGGCCGAGCGCCGACGGCGGATCGTGCCGTCCACGACCGGCGGCTTGACCCGGTGCAGGGTGGACGTCCAGCGCTCGTTGGTCAGCCGCGCGGTGACGTCGCCCAGGTTGACCAGCAGCGCGCCGTCCACCGGGGAGACGTCGTGCCAGCCGCCGTCGGCGCCGAGGACCTGCAGGCCCGGCACCTGGTCGGCCCAGAGCACGGTGACGATCCCGTAGTCGGTGTGCTCGCCCATCCCGGTCAGCTCGCCGTCCAGGTCCACGGTGCCCGGCGGCAGCGCGTAGTTGTTCATCCGCAGCACGTCGAGCGAGTGCCCGGTGATCGCGTCGAAGAAGTCCGCCGGCAGGTCGAGCGCGTCGGCGAACACCCGGGTGAGGGTTCGGGCGACGCGGGCGGCCTCGCCGAACCAGGTGTCCACCGCGTCCTGGAAGCCGGGCACGTCGGGCCAGGTGTTGGGCGCGTAGTCCGGCAGCGGCAGGCCCGGGGAGCCCGGGTAGGTCTCCTGCGAGGCGCCGACGTTGAAGGCCTCGAAGAAGTCGTTCATCCGGGTCGCCGACGCGACGCCCAGGCTCAGCGACAGGGACTCGCTCTTCGGCGGGCTGTACCCACGGTTGACCTCCGGCGGCGTCCGGACGGCGGCCTTGGCGTGCGCGGGCAGGCCGAAGAAGGCATCCATCGCCGCGGCCAGCCCGTCGGACGCCGTCCTCGGGACGCCGTGGCCGACCACCTGCACGAAGCCGACCGTCCGGCACGCGGCGTCCATCGCGGCGGCCGTGGCGGACCGGTCCCCCACGCCGGTGACGTAGGGCGCGATGTCGACGACCGGGACCTCGAAGCTCACCCCTCCAGGCTGGCGCACCCGTATTGCGCCGGTGTCACGGCAGGATCGAGTCCACGTAGCCGCCGTCCACCCGCACCGCGCCGCCGGTGGTCGCCGAGGCCAGCGGCGAGGCCAGGTAGACCACCATGTTGGCGATCTCCTCGGGCTCGATCAGCCGCTGCAGCAGCGACTGCGGCCGGTGCACGCGCATGAACTCGCGCTGCGCCTCGTCCCACGGCAGGTCCCCGGGCACCAGGGAGTGGACGAAGTCCTCGACCCCGCCGGTGTGCGTCGGGCCGGCGATGACCGAGTTCACCGTGACGCCGGACCCGGCCGCCTCCTTGGCGAAGCCGCGGGAGACGGCGAGCAGGGCGGTCTTGGAGACGCCGTACTGGATCATCTCGACCGGGGTCACGATCGCGGAGTCGCTGGCGATCTGCAGCACCCGGCCCCAGCCGCGGTCCCGCATCGCCGGCAGGTAGGCCCGGATCAACCGGACGGCGGTCAGCACGTTGACCTCGAAGTAGCGGCGCCACTCGTCGTCGGGGATCTCCAGCGCGGGCTGGGCGCCGAAGACACCGAGGTTGTTGACCAGCACGTCGACGTCCGGGACGGCGGCCAGCAGCGTGGCGGTGCCCTCGTCGGTGCTGACGTCGGCGGCCACGGTGGTGACCTCGGCGCCCTCGACGGCGGCCCGCACCTCGTCGGCCGCGGCGGCCAGCTTCCCCTCCCCGCGCGCGGTGAGGACGACGGCGGCCCCGGCCGAGGCGAGCCCGGTGGCGATGGCCAGGCCGATGCCCTGGGAGGAGCCGGTGACGAGGGCGGTCTTCCCGCTGAGGTCCAGTCGCATGCGCCCACCCTGGCGCACCCGGCCGACCGGTGTCAGGCGAAGCCGGTGCCGACGAGGTCGAACCCGCGGCCGACCAGCTCGGCGAAGCGGGCCGGGTCGTCGTCCGGGGACCAGCTGAGGAAGGCGGTCATCAGCACCGCCGCGGCCGTCTCGCCGACCAACCGGGCGCTGAAGGGGTCGTCGGGCAGCTGGGCGCCGACCCAGCCGTCGATCGCCTCGCCGACGTGCCGGTGCGCGGTGCGGTGGTAGGCATCCAGCTCGGGGTCCCCGACCAGCCGCCGGCGCACGGCGAGCACCTCCTCCTGCCGCGCCACCAGGGCCAGGCAGACCTCGCGCAGCGCCGGCCAGACACCGCCCGAGGTGTCGGCGCCGGCCAGCAGCGCGGCCAGGGCCTCGGCGTCGTCCGGGTGCGGGTCGAAGAGCGCAGCGGCCTTCGTCGGGAAGTGGTTGAAGAAGGTGCGGCGGGAGACCCCGGCCGCCACGGCGACGTCCTCCACCGTGACGGCGTCGAAGCCCCGTTCGCTGACCAGCGCCAACGCCGCTGCCTGGACGGCGGCCCAGCTGTCGCGGCGCTGCTGCTCACGGACCGGCGTCGGCACGCCGCCCACGCTAATCGAGCAGGCGCTACGGTGACCACGCTCACGTTGCACTCAGTGCACCCAATACGACGTGCCTCCGACGAGGCCCGGAGGAGATCCCCATGACCACCCCCACCTCCCGCCGTCTCGAGGGCAAGGTCGCCCTCGTCACCGGGGCCGCCCGCGGCCAGGGCCGCGCGCACGCCGTCCGGCTGTCCGCGGAGGGCGCCGACGTCATCGCCGTCGACGTCTGCGCCCAGCCGGCCACCACGCACTACGCCGGCGCGACCGCCGACGACCTGGCCGAGACCGTGCGGCTGGTCGAGGCGCAGGACCGGCGGATCGTGGCCCGGCAGGCCGACGTCGCCGACTTCGCGGCGCTGTCCGCGGCGGTGTCCGAGGGCGTCGCCGAGCTCGGCCGGCTGGACGTCGTCGTCGCCAACGCCGGGATCTGCTCGGCCGGCAACAGCTGGGAGATCACCCTCGAGCAGTGGAACGAGACGGTCGCGGTCAACCTGACCGGCGTCTTCCACACCGCCAAGGCGACCATCCCGACCCTGCTCGAGCAGGGCACCGGCGGGTCGATCGTGATCACCAGCTCGGTGGCCGGGCTGCGCGGGCTGCCGTTCCTGTCGGCCTACGCGGCGACCAAGCACGGGGTCGTGGGGTACGCGAAGTCGCTGGCCAACGAGCTGGCCCAGCACAACATCCGGGTCAACACCGTGCACCCGCACGGCGTGGCCACCGGCATGACCGTCGACGACCTGGGCCCGCTGATCGCGGCGAACGCCCAGACCCTCGCACCGATCTTCATGCAGGCGCTGCCGGACCAGGTCTCCCAGCCCGAGGACATCGCGAACGCCGTCGCCTTCCTCGCCTCGGACGAGGCCCGGCACATCACCGGCATCCAGCTGCCCGTGGACCTGGGCACGCTGATCCGCTGACGCGGGGGCCGCGCCGCCCTCAGCCGAGGGCGGCGCGGGACTCCTCGGCGAGGGCGGCGACGGCCTGCTCGAAGCACGACGCCGGCGGCTGCACCAGACCGGCGCCGACCTGGCCGGTGCCGGCCACCCGGCCGGCCATGCCGGTGTTGATCTGCGGCAGCCAGCCGGTGCGGGCCACCGACAGCACGTCGATGCCGGTGGGGGCGCCGCGGAAGCCCAGGATCGGCACCTGCATGGCCGGGTTCTCCTGCAGGGTGATCTGGTACATCCGCTCGGTGGTGGCCAACGCGTCGGGCACGGTGCCGCCGACGAACCGGACGATCGCCGGGGCGGCGGCCATGCAGAACCCGCCGACGCCGTAGGTCTCCATGATCGCGGAGTCGCCGATGTCGGGGTTGGCGTCCTCGGGGCCGTAGTCGCCCAGGAACAGCCCGACCGGGGTGTTGGCCGGCGCGGTGAACCAGCGGTCGCCGGTGCCCGCCGTCCGGACGCCGAACTCGGTGCCGTTGCGGGCCAGCGTCGTCACCATGGTCGAGCCGGGCACGTGCCCGACGGCGTCCATGGCCAGCTTGGCCGTGGGCATGCCCAGGTTGAGGAAGAAGTGCTCGTTGCCGCCGATGAAGCGCAGCACCTCGGCGATGTCGTCCTTGGGCGCGTCCACGGCGACGATCGAGGGCGACAGCTCGCGCAGGGTCATCAGCGACCCGGCCCGGTTGCGGTTGTGCCCCTCGTCGCCCATCTGCAGCATCTGCGCGAGCACGCCGGTGACGTCCAGCGGCTCGGGCCGCGAGCGGACGGCGGCCTGCAGGATCGGGCCCATCACGTCGGTCATCCAGTGCAGGCGGGTGACCACCTCGGGGCCGTAGGCGCCCATCCGCAGCACCTTGCCCAGGCCCTCGTTGAGGTTGGAGAAGGCCTGCCGGCCGTCGGTGGGGTCGGTCAGGCACCACATCCACATCGACGGGCTGGTGACGCCGGCCATCGGGCCCACGGTGCGGTGGTGGTGGCAGCTGTCGAGCGCGACGCCGCCGGAGGCCAGCAGCTGCTCGGCGGCCTCGGGGGTGTCGGCCCAGCCCTCGAACAGGCAGGCGCCCATCAGCGCACCGCGCATCGGGCCCGAGGCGGTCTCCCAGCTCAGCGGCGGGCCGGAGTGCAGCAGCGTGCGCCCGGTGAGCCCGATGACCTCCGAGGCGGGGGCGACGTCGGTGAGGGTGGACCGGCTGGCCAGCACCCGCTCCACGGCGACCCGGTTCGCGGCGGCCCGGCGGGGGTCCAGCGCGAGCTGGGTGAGGTCGTCCGCGGACCCGATCGTCGGGGGCCGCCACTCCACGTCGGTGACGGCCGCACCCTGGGCGCGCAGCGCGTCGGAGAACACGTCGACCCCGGCGGCCACGACGGCCGGCGGTCCGCTCAGCAGGTTGGTCACTTCGAAGCCCCGATCAGGTCGATCGCGTACCGGGTGGCCGCGGAGTTGGAGGCGAACACGTGCACGCCGGCCGCGGCCAGCGCGTCGGCCTGCCGGGACCACCCCTGCGGGTCGCCCTCGGTGCCGACCAGCGCGACCACGACCGGGAACGGCAGGTCGCGGACGGCGGGGACCAGCGCGGCGGCCGGGTCGGGGTCGGCCCCGTACCCGAGGACGACGTCCAGCAGCAGGACGGCGGGCTCCCCGCCCGCGGCGAGGCCGGCGATGGCCTCCAGCCGCAGCGTGGGGTCGATCATCGGGTGCGCGCGGCCCACGGTGAGCGCGTCGTCGCCGAAGTCGACGACCACGTGGCCCGTCGCGCCGAAGTCGGCGCCCAGGTCCAGCTCCGGGCGCAGCGGGGTGTTGCTGCGGACGTCGCCCAGCGCGGGCGCGGCGACCAGCATGGCCTCGTCGGCCAGCGTCCCGCCGGAGTAGAAGCCCTTGAGCACGGCACCGGCCGGGACCGCGCGGTCGGCGCCGGCGCGGGTCGGCCAGGTCGGGACGTCGACGCCCATCTCCTGCAGCAGCGCCTCGACGGAGGCGGTGAGGTCGGGGCTGGCGGCGCTCAGCGCGGCGCTGGAGAACGGGGTGCCCAGCTCGGCGGCCGTCCCGGCGACCTGCTCGGCGACCTCGGGTGCCGGGGGCTTGCTGACCAGCAGCACCCGCTCGGTGGCGGCGTCGCCGTCCAGCATCCGCAGCGCGTCCAGCGTGGCCAGGCCGCCGACGGCGGCCGACAGGTCCCGCCCGCCGACGCCGAGCACGTGGCTGACACCCACGCCGGCCATGTCCAGCAGGCAGCTGACCTGCTGGGCACCGGTGCCCGACGCCGCGACCAGGCCGACCGGCCCGGGCCGGACGACGTTGGCGAAGCCGAGCGCGACGCCGGAGACGATCGCCGTCCCGCAGTCCGGGCCCATGACCAGGACCCCGGCCTCGTGCGCGGCCCGCTTGAGCGCGATCTCGTGCTCCACCGGGACGCCGTCGGAGAAGACCAGCACGCTGCGGCCGGCGGCGACGGCGTCCATGGCCTCGGCGACGGCGTACGGGCCGGGGACGCTGATGATCGCCAGCGGGGTCTCCTGCTGCTCGCCCAGGGCGAAGCCGACCGTGCGCGGCGGGATCGCGTCGGCCGAGCCGCGCTCCTCCCGGGCGGTCAGCGCGGCGTCGACCGCGGTGATCGCGGCGGCCAGCTCGGCCTCGTCGACGGCGCGCAGGGCGATGAGCAGCTGGTCGGGCTTCGCCCCGGCGTCGGGCGACAGGCCCATCCCGGCGGCGAGTTCGAGGTTCAGCGGGGTGGCCATCGCGACCAGGACGGCGGTGACGCCGTCGCGGCCGCCGACCGCCTTGCTGACCTGCATCAACTTCACCGAGTCGGCGTACACGCCGCTGCGGAGGGAGACGTGCCGGGCGTCGGTGGGGTCAGGTGCGGAGCCGCTCACAGTGGCGCACGCTACCCCGGAAGTACCTCAGCGGTGAGAGAAATGTGGTGGCAACATCACGGGTACGAAGATTTAGCGCTGAGGTACTTCCGCAGTGTCGGTGGTCGGTGTCACAGTGGCCGCTCCCGGCGGGATCGTGCTCGCCGGGCAGGGTCCGCGGCCCGTGGTGGCCGCACCGAGCAGGAGGAACATCAATGGCGTTCGGGTGGAAGCTGTACGGCGACGGGAAGACCCCGCCGCCCGGCGAGGCCGTGGCCCCCGACGAGCGGCTCTCGTGGCCGTTGACGGTCGGCATCGGTGCCCAGCACGTGGTCGCCATGTTCGGTGCCACCTTCGTCTTCCCGCTGATCATGGGGCTGGACGCCAACCTGGCGATCATGATGAGCGGGATCGCGACGATCGTCTTCCTGCTCATCGTGCAGGGCAAGGTGCCCTCCTACCTGGGCACCTCCGCCGCCTTCGTCGGCGGCGTGGCCGCGGTGCGGGCCGGCGGCGGTGACTCCGGCGACGTGGTCGGCGCGATCCTGGTCTCCGGTGTCGTGCTCGCGCTCGTCGGCCTGGTCATCCAGCAGGCCGGGCCGGTCGTGGTGAACAAGGTGCTGCCCCCGGCGGTCACCGGTGCCGTCGTGCTGCTGATCGGCTTCAACCTGGCCCCGGTCGCCGCGCAGACGTACTGGCCCCAGGACCAGTGGGTCGCCCTGGCCACCATGGCCTTCGTCGTCGTGGTCTCCCTGGCCCTGCGCGGCTTCTGGTCGCGCATCTCGATCCTGCTCGGCCTGGTCTTCGGCTACGTGCTGTCCCTGGTGCTCGACGCCCTCTCCGGCCCGATCACGGCGCCCGACGGCGCCGGTGTGGTCAGCGCGCACGACCGGGTCAACCTCGACGGCGTCGGCGCGGCCGACTGGTTCGGCTTCCCCACCCTCACCGCCCCGAGCTTCTCGGTGAACTTCTCGCTGCTGGTGCTGCCCGCCGTCATCGCCCTGATCGCCGAGAACGCCGGGCACGTCAAGGCCGTCGGCGAGATGACCAAGCGCAACCTGGACCCGGTGCTCGGCCGTGCGGTCTTCGCCGACGGCGTCGGCACGGTGCTGGCCAGCTCGGTCGGTGGCTCGCCCACCACCACCTACGCGGAGAACATCGGCGTCATGGCCGCCACCCGCGTCTACTCCACGGCCGCCTACTACGTGGCCGCGATCGTGGCCATCGTGCTGGGCCTGGTGCCCAAGTTCGGCGCGGTCGTCAACGCCACCCCGGGCGGTGTGCTCGGCGGCATCACCGTCGTCCTCTACGGGATGATCGGTCTGCTGGGCGCCAAGATCTGGAAGGAGAACCGGGTCGACTTCGCCAACCCGATCAACCTGGTGCCGCTCGCGGCCGGGATCATCATCGGTGTCGGCAACGTCAACCTGCAGTTCTCCGACAACTTCTCCCTCGGCGGCATCTCGCTGGGCACGATCGTGGCCGTGGTCGGCTGGCACGTGGCCCGGGCCCTCGCCCCCCGGGAGATGAAGGAGTCCCTGCTGGCCGAGGACGGCTTCCGGCACGGCACCGGGCCGGCGCTGGGCAACACCGGGGCGCACGACGCCGCCGGCAGCGCCGACCCCTCCACGCTGGACCAGCAGACCGGTACGCAGACGATCGAGAGGGAGACCCGCAACCCGTGAAGCCCGCGCCCTTCGGCTACGCCGACCCCACCTCGCTCGACGAGGCGCTGACCCTCCTCACCGAGGACGGCGCCAAGGTGTTGGCCGGAGGGCAGTCGCTGCTCCCCCTGCTGTCCATGCGGCTGGCCTCCCCGGCCACGCTGGTGGACATCAACCGGATCCCCGGCCTGGACTCCGTCGTCGTCACCCCCAGCGGTGACGGCGCTGGGGTCCGGGTCGGGGCCCTGGTCCGGCACGTCGAGCTGCTGCACCACGCCGAGGCCGCGCAGGTGCAGCCGCTGCTGGCCCGCGCGACGTCCAACGTCGCCCACCCGGCCATCCGCAACCGCGGCACCACCGTCGGCTCCATCGCCCACGCCGACCCCTCGGGCGAGATGACCTCCGTGCTGGCGCTGACCGGTGGCTCCGTCACCGTCGCGACCCCGGCCGGCTCGTCCGCCGTCGGCTGGGCCGACTTCTTCGTCGGCCCGCTGGAGACCTCGGTGCACGGCCCCGCCGTCGTCACCGAGGCCTTCTTCCCCGCGCTGCCCCCGCGCACCGGCACCGCCTTCGAGGAGGTGTCCCGCCGCAAGGGCGACTACGCGGTCTGCGGCGCCGGCGTGACCGTGACCCTCGACGAGGACTCGAGGGTCACCTCCGCCCGCGCCTCCTACATCTCCGTCGGCCTCGTCCCCGAGGTGCACGACCTGACCGACGCCGTCGTCGGCCAGTCCGTCGACAGCGCCGACTGGACCGCCGCCGGCGCGCTGGCCCGCACGCTCGTCGACCCCGACGGCGACCTGCACGCCAGCGCGGACTACCGCCGGCTGCTGGTCGGCGTCCTCACCGAACGCACCCTCGCCCGCGCCGCCCAGGAGGCACAGAACCGATGATCGTCTCCACCGAGCGCACCATCTCCGTCACCGTCAACGGTGTGCCACGTGAAACCACCGTGCCGGCCCGCCGGCTGCTGTCCGACGCGCTGCGGCACGACCTGCAGCTGACCGGGACGCACGTCGGCTGCGAGCACGGCGTCTGCGGCGCCTGCACCGTGCTGGTCGACGGCACCCCGGTGCGGTCCTGCCTGGTGCTCGCCGTCCAGGTCGACGGGAAGGCGGTCACCACCGTCGAGGGCCTGGCCCGCGACGACGGCCGGGGCGGGGAGATCCTGCACCCGGTGCAGGAGGCCTTCCGCGAGTGCCACGCCCTGCAGTGCGGCTTCTGCACCCCCGGTTTCCTCATGACCATGGCGGCCGGGCTCGAGGCCCGCGACCGCAGCACGGACATCACCGAGGACGAGGTCGACGAGATCGTCGGCGGCAACCTCTGCCGGTGCACCGGCTACGCCAACATCAAGAAGGCCTGCCGGCACGCCGCGGGCCTCATGAAGGAGGCCGCGGAGTGACCACCAAGCTGATGGGCGAGCCGGTCCGCCGGCGCGAGGACCTGCGGCTGATCACCGGCCGCGGCCGGTACACCGACGACATCGGGCACGGCGCCGCCGCTGCGGCCTTCGTCCGCAGCCCGTACGCGCACGCCCGGATCCTGGGCATCGACGTGGACGCCGCGCTGGACGTCGAGGGCGTCATCGCCATCTACACCTACGAGGACCTCGTGGGCCCGATGGCCGAGCCGCTGCCCGTGCTCATCCCGCACCCCCAGCTCACCGCCCCGCGCACCGGCTTCCCGCTGGCCCGCGACGTGGTGCAGCACGTGGGCGAGGCCGTGGTCATGGTGGTCGCCACCGACCGGTACGTGGCCGAGGACGTCTGCGACCGGATCACCGTCTCCTACGAGGAGCTGCCGGTCGTGGTCGGCGTGGACGCCGCCCGCGCCGCCGCCCACGCGGTGCACGAGGACGTGCCCGACAACGTCGCCGCCCGGCACCACCAGGAGACCGGGGACGTCGAGGCCGCCCTGGCCGCGTCGGCCCGCACGCTGAGCTTCACCCAGTACATCGAGCGCAGCGCCTGCATGCCCATGGAGGGCAAGGGCGTGCACGCGGTGTGGAACCACGACGACTCCTCGCTGCGGGTGCACACCTCCACCCAGGCCTCCACCTCGGTGCGCGCGGCGATCGCGGCGAAGCTGCAGCTGTCGCTGGAGAAGGTCGAGGTGATCGCGCCCGACGTGGGCGGCGGGTTCGGCGTCAAGATCGTGCACCCGTGGCCCGAGGAGCTGCTGGTGCCGATGGCGGCCATCGCGCTGGGCCAGCCGGTGCACTGGGCCGAGGACCGGCGCGAGCACTTCATCTCCTCGGCGCACGAGCGCGAGCAGCGCCAGGAGATCACCGTGGGCTACGACGACGAGGGCCGGGTGACCGCCCTCGACGTCCGGGCCTGGCACGACAACGGCGCCTACACGCCCTACGGGATCATCGTGCCGATCGTGACGGCCACCCAGCTGGTGGGCCCGTACGCGGTCCCGGTCTACCGGGTGCGCATCGACAGCGTCTACACGAACACGGTCATCGTGACTCCCTACCGCGGCGCCGGTCGCCCGCAGGGCTGTTACGCCATGGAGCGCACGATGGACCGGATCGCCCAGGACCTGGGGCTGGACCGCGCCGAGGTGCGCCGCCGGAACCTGATCCAGCCCGACCAGTTCCCCTACGACCACCACCTGACGTTCCAGGACGGCCGGCCGGTCATCTACGACTCGGGCAACTACGAGGGCCTGCTGGACAAGCTGGTCGCCCTGGTCGGCTGGGACCGCGCCGAGGAGCGCCGGGCCGAGGCCGCCTCCCGCGGCAAGCAGCTGGGCATCGGCATGGCGATGTACGTCGAGGGCACCGGCCCCGGCCCCTACGAGGGCGGCCACGTGCAGGTGCTGGGCAGCGGCAAGGTGCTGGTCTCCACCGGCCTCACGTCGCAGGGCCAGGGCCACGAGACCGCGTTCGCCCAGATCGTGGCGCACGAGCTCGGCGTCCCGATCGAGGACGTCGAGGTCACCACCGGCGACACCCGGCGCTTCGGCTACGCGGTGGGCACCTTCGCCTCCCGGGCGGCGGTGATGAGCGGCAACGCCATCGCGCTGGCTGCCCGCGGCGTCCGGGCCAAGGCGCTGCGGATCGCCGCGGACGTGCTGGAGGCCGACGTCGACGACCTCGAGATCGACGAGGGCCTGGTGCAGGTCAAGGGCACGCCCGGGGCGTCGATCCCGCTGCGGACCGTGGCCGTTCTGTCCAACCCGCTGCGCTACGCCTTCGACGAGGCCGCCCGGCAGGCCACCCAGTTCGCCGGCCCCGGCGACGACAGCAAGCCCCCCGTCGCGGTCGGCGACGCCCCCGGCCTGGAGCACGTCGACTACTACTCCCCCATCCGGTCCACCTTCGCCTCCGGCGCGCACGCCGCGGTGGTGGAGATCGACCCGACCACCTGGGAGATCGACGTCGTCGACTACGCGGTGGTCCACGACTGCGGCAACATCATCAACCCGATGATCGTCGAGGGCCAGGTCCACGGCGGGGTCGCCCAGGGCGTGGGCGGTGCCCTCTACGAGCGGATGGCCTACGACGGCGACGGCCAGCTGCAGAACGCCTCGTTCATGGACTTCCTCATGCCCTACGCCAGCGAGGTCCCCGACGTGGTCATCGACCACCAGGAGACCCCGTCCCCGCTCAACCCGCTCGGGCTCAAGGGCGCCGGCGAGGCCGGGGTCATCCCCGGCACCGCCTGCATCGCCTCGGCGATCGAGGACGCCGTCGGCCGCCGCATCGCGGCCATGCCGATCAGCCCGACCGAGCTCTACGACCTGGTCCGCAACCCCGACGCCGAGCGCGTCCCCGCCGCACCCACTGGAGTCCCCGCGTGAAGCTCGACGGCACCGCCACCCTGTCCGCGCCCCCGGCGGAGGTCTGGGCGGCGATCACCGACCCGGCCGTGCTGGCCCGCACCATCCCGGGCTGCCAGGGCCTGGAGCGCACCGGCGAGGACGAGTACGCGATGACCGTCTCGGTCGGCGTCGGCGCCATCCGCGGCGTGTACGCCGGCGAGGTCAAGCTGACCGACAAGCAGGAGCCGACCCGCTACGTCATGCACGCCTCGGGCTCCGGCGGTCCGGGCTCCGTGCGGGCCACCGTGCCGATCACCCTGGAGGCCGTCGACGGCGGCACCAAGCTGACCTACGACGCGGACGCCGTCGTCGGCGGCGCCGTGGCCGGGGTCGGCCAGCGGATGATCACCGGGGTCGCCAAGCGGCTGGCCGGCCAGTTCTTCTCCGCCATCGACGCCGAGCTGACCGGCACCGCCCCGGCCGCCGCGGCGCCGGCCAACGCCGACGTCACCCCGTCGGCCGCCGCGGTCAGCGACACCGCGGTGCACGGCGGCTCCCCCGCCGCCGCGCCCGCTGCCGCTCCGAGCACGAATGCCGCCCCCACCCGGTTCGCGCCCCCCGCGGGCGGGTCGTCCGGGTCCGCCCCGGCCGAGCTCGCCCTGGCCGCGCTCGGTGGTGCCGCGCTCACGCTGCTGGGCGTGGGCGTCGGCTACCTGCTCGGCCGCCGCTCCTAGTCGGTCCCGCACTCGTCGAGTGCGTCACCAGTCCGGTCCCCGATCCCCGCGGACCGGACCGGTGGCGCACTCGATGCAGATGGCGCACAGCTACCGGTCGGTCACGCCGGCCGTGCGGCGCGACGCCGGGATTGGCTCAGGGTCGACGTAGCGTTGGGCGGCATGGACGCCGACGAATTCTGGGGAATCCTCGAACCGTCCCGTGCCTCGATCCGATCGACCGATCCGGTCACCGCGGTGGAGGAGCGGATCACCGCGCTCCGTTCCGCACTCCGCGATCTGGACCCGCAGTCGGTCCGCGGCTTCCAGCAGGTGCTCCGGGAACAGACGACCCAGGCCAACAGCTGGCAACTCTGGGCGGCGGGTTTCGCCGCGGCCGGCGGGATGAGCGACGATGCCTTCCAACACTTCCGACTCTGGCTGGTGCTCCAGGGCCGGTCTGCGTTCGAGCTGGTCCTCGCCGACCCCGATGCGCTCGCCGAGCTGCCGTGGGGCCCAGATGGCGAGTCGTTCGACGTGGCCGAGGCAGTGGGCTACCTAGCGGACGAGGTGCTCACCGAGCTCGGCCAGCCCGGCGACGACGGCCAGCCCGCCGTCCTGGATGGGGAACCGTCGGGTGCACGCTTCGACGACGAGGACGCGGACTGGCTCGCTGCCACCTTCCCCCGCATCCGGATGCGCACCTCGGCGTCGGGTGAACCGGCCGAGGAGCAGTCCAGTGCCCGAGCGAGTTCGCAGCCCTGCAGTCCCGCGCGACTCGGGCGCCTACTGCTCGGACCAGCTCTCTGGGCACCCCGGCCCGCTCCGATGTCTACCGCGCCCCTCACTCCTCTCCTCGCTGCAGCCCTGTTCGAGCGCGGGCAGATCCGACACGAGGATCGGCCGATGCTGGCCGCACACTGGATCGCTGAAGGGCGGGAGGGCGACGCAGTCCTGGAGCTCGCCTCGTTGCGCGGTCACGAGCCCGAGGTGAGCGAGCTCTGGCCTGCAGCCCTGGCCGAGCTGGGTGCGGCGCCGCCCGACGGCCAGCGGGCCGCGATGGCCTGGGGCGCCGAACTCGTCCTGGCCGGTGATCGTGATCTCCGGTGGCTCACCCGCCTGCTCTGGCCCAGCCGGGGGGTGACCACCGACCCCGACATCGACGAACTCGTCTACACCCTCGACGACACGCTCGACTGGACCGACCGGGACCTCGGCAGCCGGCGCACCGGGACACGTCAGCGGGCGGAGTCGGCGCGGGCCGCCGTCGACGCCGCTGTCCGCGCGATGGCCCAGGGAGATGTCGCGGCGGCTCGGCACCTGCTGGACAGCTGGCACGGCTGACCCACCGCGGTCGCACCGGCCCGGCACCGTGGCGCGGCGGACGGCGCTGCCCACGGGTCGCCGCCGTCGAGTGCTGAGCCAGGACGGTCACGAGAACCTTCTGGCCGCTCTCCTTCCGCACTCGGTGGAGCGCAGTGCCCGGCGGCTGCCAGGATGCTGCTCGTGAGCGAGCCGGTGCCGCCGTCCCTGCTACGGGTGTCCGACGCCGAGCGGGCTCTGGTGGAGACCCGGTTGCGCCGCGCGGTCGAGGTGGGACAGCTGGAGCTGCGCGAGTTCGACCAGCGGGCCGCGCTGACCTGGGCGGCCCGGACCCGGGGCGACCTGGACGCCGTCACCGCCGACCTCGGGCCGCTGCCCCCGCCCGAGGTGACCGCGGCGTCCCGGCAACCCGCCGTCCGCGGGGAACGCCGGCCGGTGTTCAGCGACACCGGCGGCGGCACCGCGATGCGGGTGCTGGCGATCATCTGGGCCTGCGTGTTCTCGATCAACGTCGTCACCTGGGCAGCGGTGAGCCTGGGCACCGGCGACCCGGCGTTCCCGTGGCCGCTGTTCGTGCTGTCCCCCGGCGTCGTCCTGCTGACGCTGTACCTCTGCGGCATCGGACGACCCCGGACCTGACGTCTCGACGGGTGGAGTGGCTCCACCTGGTGCAGGGTGACCGGAGCACACCCACCCGACTCGGAGGTCCAGACCATGGGCGACTCGCTCCGGAACGCACTCAGCGACATCGTGACGTTCCTGCCCAAGCTGCTGCTCGCGGCCATCATCCTGGTGGTGGGGTACTTCATCGCCAAGGCGTTGGAGAAGCTGCTGGTGAAGGTGCTCGAGAAGGTCGGCTTCGACCGCGCCGTCGAGCGCGGCGGCATCAAGAGGGCCCTGCAGAACAGCTCGTACGACGCCTCGCAGATCCTGGCGAAGATCGTCTTCTACGCGGTCATGCTCTTCGTGCTCTCCACCGCCTTCGGCGTCTTCGGCCAGAACCCGATCAGCGACTACCTGTCGGCGATCATCGGCTACCTGCCCAAGGTCTTCGTCGCGATCCTCATCCTGGTCATCGCCGCGGCGATCGCGGCCGCGGTGAAGCTCGTGGTGCAGAACTCGCTGGGTTCGCTGGGCTACGCCCGCACGCTGGCCACGGCCGCCTCCACGGTGGTCCTGGCGCTGGGCGTCATCGCCGCGCTGAACCAGCTGGAGATCGCCCAGAACGTGGTGAACGCCGTCCTGTACGCCGTGCTGGTCGCGGTCGTGGGCGTCGTCGTGGTCGCCGTCGGCGGTGGCGGCATCGTGCCGATGCGGCAGCGCTGGGAGAACGCGCTGAGCAAGGTGGAGGCCGAGGCCCCCAACGTCCGCCGCGAGGCCCAGCAGGCCCGGCCGGCCGGCGAGGTGCTGCAGGCCGAGGCCGACCGCTTCGCCGCCGAGCGCCGCCGCGCCGAGGAGGAGCGCCAGCGCGCCGAGCTCGAGCGGCAGCAGGCCGAGCGGGCGGAGGCCGAGCGGCAGCAGGCCCAGCGGGCCGAGGCCGAGCGGATGGCGGCCGAGCGGGCCGCCGCCGAGCGGGCCGCGCAGCAGCAGGCCGCCGCGCCGCAGGCCTACGGCGCACCGGTCCCCGAGGCGCAGGGCTACGACCAGTCCGGCTACCAGCCGACCCAGGCCTACGACCCGCAGTCGCTGACCGGCGACCCGCAGCAGTCCGGCTACGGGCGGCCCGCCGCCCAGCCGTACGGGACGCAGGACCCGTACGGGACGCAGGACCCGTACGAGGCGCCGTACGAGACCCAGGCGCCGTACGAGGCCCCGTACGACGGCCAGGCCGCGGACGACGTCCAGCCCGGGGAGCAGCGGTACGACGAGCAGTACGGCCAGCCGCAGCCCTGGTCGACCGGGTCCACCGCGGCCACCGCGGCGCCGGACCCGCAGCAGGCCTACGACAGCCCGCCGATGCCCACCGAGGACCCCTACCGCCTCGAGGAGCAGCAGCGCACCGACGAGCCGGGCACCGCCCAGCTGCCCCGGATCACTGACGAGGACCTGCCGCCGAACCAGGACGACCGCCGCTGACGGGAACACCCCGCGCTCGAGGTGCGCTGCCAGGTGGCATGTCGAAGACCTGGTTCATCACCGGTGCATCGCGCGGCTTCGGCCGCGCGTGGACCATCGCCGCCCTCGAGCGCGGGGACTCCGTCGCCGCCACCGTCCGCGACACCGCCTCCCTGGAGGACCTGGTGGCCCGGTTCGGCGACCGGCTGCTCCCCGTGCAGCTCGACGTGGACGACCGGACGGCGGTGTTCGCCGCCGTCGAGCGGGCGCACGCCCACCTCGGCCGCCTGGACGTCGTGGTCAACAACGCCGGCTACGGCCAGTTCGGGATGGTCGAGGAGATCTCCGAGGCCGAGGCCCGCGCCCAGTTCGAGACCAACGTGTTCGGCGCGCTCTGGGTCACCCAGGCAGCGCTGCCGTTCCTGCGCGAGCAGGGCTCCGGGCACGTGCTGCAGGTGTCGAGCATCGGCGGGATCTCCGCGTTCCCGAACATCGGCATCTACAACGCGTCCAAGTGGGCGCTGGAGGGCTTCTCCCAGGCGCTGGCCGCCGAGGTGGCCGACTTCGGCATCCACGTCACGCTGATCGAGCCCGGCGGGTTCGACACCGACTGGCCCGGCGCCTCGGCCAAGCACGCCACCCCGAACCCCGCCTACGACGAGTTCCGGGTGAAGGCCGCCGAGCAGCGCAAGGCCCGGGTGTCCTCCCCCGGCGACCCCGAGGCGTCCGCCGCCGCCGTCCTGCAGCTCGTGGACATGGACACCCCGCCGCTGCGGGTCTTCTTCGGCAGCGCCCCGCTGGCCATCGCGACCAAGGACTACGAGTCCCGCCTGCAGAGCTGGAACGACACCCAGCACTTGGCCGAGCTCGCCCAGGGCTGACGGTCCCCCCGTGATCATGGGGTTGTCGCCCACCGACGCGCCGGGGACGGCGTGTCCAGCGGGCCGCAACCCCATGATCACCGCGGGCAGGGGCTAGCCGAGGGCGGCGTACACCGCCGTGGCGTAGGCGGCCGAGCGCTCGGAGCCGATGATGCCGGGGCCCATCCGGTTCATCACGTAGCTGATGGTCAGCCGGCGGTCCAGGTCCATGACGATCAGCGAGCCGCCCCAGCCACCCCAGAAGCAGACCCGGCCCTCCGGGATGAACGGCAGGGTCTGCGGCACCGGCAGCCCGTAGCCGATGCCGAACCGCAGCGGGACGCCGAGCACCAGGTCCACGCCGTCGCTCTGCTGGTCGAAGACGAGGTCGATGGTCTTCGGCGACAGCAGCGCCCGGCCGTCCACGGTGCCGCCCAGGCTCAGCACCCGCAGCATCGTCAGCAGCCCGACGGCGGTGGCGTGGCCGTTGGCGGCCCCGATCTCGGCGCCCTGCCAGCCGGCCGTGTTCGCGTCGTTCGCGTCCGCCACCGGCCCGGTGAACGTCCGGACGACGGGGCTCGTCGGGTCCATCGCGGCCAGGTCGAACGGCAACGGCGGCGGCGGGACGACGGGGGCCACCCGGGACCGGTCGGCCTCCCGGCAGCCGATCTGCACGTCGGCGCCCAGCGGTCCGGCCAGCTCGGTCGCCACGAAGTCGGTCAGCGACTGCCCGGTCACCCGCCGGATCACCTCGCCGACCAGGTGGCCCTGGTTCAGCGCGTGGTAGCCCGACGCGGTGCCCGGCTCCCACCAGGGCGCCTGCGCGGCGAACCGCTCGGCGGCCGCGGCGGTGTCGTAGAGGTCGGCGACCACGGCGGGCTGGTCGAGGCCTGAGACGCCGGAGGTGTGCGACATCAGGTGCCGCACCTCCACGCCGGCCTTGCCGTTCTGCGCGAACTCCGGCCAGTACTCGGCGACCGGCGCGTAGACGTCGAGCAGCCCGCGCTCCACGCAGAGCAGCGCGGCCAGGCTGGTCACCGTCTTGGTGCACGACCAGACGTTGACCAGGGTGTCCGCCGTCCAGGGCGTCGTCCGGGCCTCGTCGCGCCAGCCGCCGTGCAGGTCGACGACCCGCTCGCCGTCCAGGTCGACGGCGATCGCCGCGCCCAGCTCCTCGCCGCTGTCCAGCTGCGCGGCCAGCGCCGTCCGCACGCCCTCGAAGCGCGGGTCGCAGTCCCCGGTCACATCCATCCAGACCTCCTCGTCCGAGCGGTCCGCACGGGCCGCGCACGGAGGAGACCACGGTCACACCCCCCAGGACCAGGCCCGGTGGCGCACCGTCGATCAGGGGGGTGCGCCGGAGTCCGTCCTCCTGCAGCAGCTCTGGTGCAGGAGGACGGAATTCCCGGCACCCCCCTGATCAACGCTGGGGGGAGGAGGGGGTCAGCGGCGCGAGCGGGCGGGGCGGCCGATGAGGCCGGCGGCGGCGTCGGCCAGCAGGGACCCCACCGTCTCCTCGGCGTCCGAGCGGTTGGCGCCGATGCCGCCCGACGGGCCGCGCTTGGCCCAGCCGACGACGTAGGTGCCCACCGGCGCACCGGTCACCCGGCCCGCCTCGTGCGGCACCCGGCCGGCCTCGTCGTCGAAGGGCAGCCCGGGCAGCTCGGTGCCGCGGTGGCCGATCGCCCGCACCACCAGCTCGGCGGGCACGGTCGTCGTCCCCTCGGTGCCGGTGAAGGTGATGCCCTCGACCTGCTCGTCGCCGACCACCTCCTCGGCGGCCAGCCCGAAGGCGAAGACGATCCGGCGGCCGGGCTCGGGCGGGGCGGCCAGGTCGTCGTCGAACCGGTCCAGCCCGGCGAACAGCTCGCCCAGGCTGCCGGGCGCCGCGCCGTCGGGGGCCTTGCCGGTGAGCACGGTGCGGACGCCGTCCAGGTGGGTCAGCGCCCGCAGCTCCGACCGGCTGCAGGCCGCCGCGTCGGCACCGCGCCGACCGACCACCACGACCTCGCGCAACGCGCTGGTGCGCAGCGCAGCCAGCGCCGCCGGCGAGGTGGCCGTGCCGGCCAGCCGCCCGGCGTCCCCGGCGAGCATCCGGGCCACGTCCAGCGCCACGTTGCCGGTGCCGACGACGACCACCCGCTGCACCTGCGACAGGTCCACCGGGGCCGCCTCGGGGTGGCCGGTGTACCAGTTGACGACCTCGCGGGCCGAGACGCTGCCGGCCAGCTGCTCGCCGGGCACACCCAGCGCCTTGTCGCCGGCCGCGCCGGTGGCGTAGAGGACGGCGTCGTAGCGCTGCGCCAGCTCGGCCGGGGTCACGTCGCGGCCGACCTCGACCCCGGTGCGCAGCGTGACCCGGGGGTGCCGGAGGACGGCGGTGGTGTGCTCGAGCACCCGGCGGGTGCCCGGGTGGTCGGGGGCCACGCCGTAGCGGGCCAGCCCGCCCGGGGTGTCCAGCCGGTCCAGGAAGGTCACCCGGGCCTCGGTGGCCCGCAGGATCGACTGCGCGGCGTAGACGGCGGCCGGACCGGTGCCGACGATCGCCACCTCGAGCCGGCCGATCGCCGACAGGTCGACGGTCGGGAAGCGCGGGGCGTCCCATACCGGGGCGGCCGGGGCGTCGGGGCGGGTGAACCAGTCGGCGTTGACCTGGGCGTAGACCTGCTGGTCGGCGCGCAGCACCCAGGTGGGCGCGATCGCGTCGACCGGGCAGGCGTCGGCGCAGGCCCCGCAGTCGATGCAGGTGGCCGGGTCGACGAAGAGCGTCTCGGTGTGCCCGAACTCCGGCTCGTCCGGTGTCGGGTGGATGCAGTTGACCGGGCAGACCGAGACGCAGGAGGCGTCCGAGCAGCAGTTCTGGGTGATCGCGAACGCCATGGCGGGCCGGCCTCAGATCATGTGCAGGCGGCGGTAGATCGCCACCGCGGGACCGGTGAGCATGCCGCACTCGCCGAGGAAGGCCATCAGGTGCCGGCTGCTGGTCCGCATCATGGCCTGGTGGTGCTTGTTGCCGGCGGCCTCGCGCTCGGCGCGGTCGGCGTCCAGGCCGGCGGCGGTGTAGACGTCGCGGTGCACCAGGTTGGTCACGACCACCGAGGTGACGATCGCGATCAGCAGGGCCGAGGAGCGCACCCGGGCCCGGGACGCCCCGACCAGCGACTCGCGCATCTCCTGGCGGGCGTAGGTCATGTGCCGGGACTCCTCGACCACGTGGATCCGGCTCGTGGTGCGGATCATCGGCAGGACGTCCTCGCCGCGCATCCAGTCGCGCTGCATGACGTCGAGCACCTCCTCGGCCACGAGGGCGGCGCCGAAGGCCCGCTCGGCACCGGCGAAGGTCTTGAAGAACCGGCCCAGCTCGATGCCGCTGCGCTTGGGCGAGTACCCGGTCGCGCCGAGCTTCTCGCAGGCGCGGGCGAACATGATCGAGTGCCGGCACTCGTCGGCGATCTCGGTCAGCGCGAACTGGAAGTCCTTGCGCGTGGTGTCCCCGGCGTAGTGCTCGCGCAGCAGCATCTGCTGCAGGATCATCTCGAACCAGATGCCGGTGCTCATGATCGAGGCGACCTCGTGCCGGGTCAGCGTGACCCGCTGCTCCTCGGTCATCTCGTCCCACAGCTTGGTCCCGTAGAGCGTGCTCCACTCGGGATTCAGGCCGTGCAGCCCCTCGCCGAGCGGCTCGTCCCAGTCCACCTCGGTGGCCGGGTCGTAGGACAGCTGGGCGGCGGAGTCCAGCAGCCGGGCGGAGACCGCCTCGCCGTCCCGCTCGTGCGCGCTGAACGCGGCGCCGAGGTGGTCGGTGGTCGGGTTCGGCAGGGTGCTGGTCATGGCTGGCGTTCCTCCGCAGTCGGGGAAGAGTGTGTGTAACCGTCGGTCACGTGTAACAGCATGACGGACGGCGCCGGTACCTGCAACCCCACGAAACGGTGTCAGCCCAGCGTGCTGGCGATGCCCCCGACGCGGCCCAGCTCGTCGAAGCGCACGGTGACGACGGCGCCGGGGAGGGACAGCTCCACCTCGGTGCCGTCCGGCGCCCACCGGGAGGCCAGCGGGCGCGCGGCGGCGTAGGCGGCGACGGCGCGCCGGTGGTCGGTCAGCAGGGGTGCGGCCATCAGCCCCTCGCTGAGCACCCGGACCACGCGCACCCCCCTCGGGTGCGGGCAGCACGAAGGAGGGGTGCTCCAGGAGGAACGCCGCCCGGGTGCCGCCACCGACGGGACCGCTGTACCCGGCCCACCGACCCGCCGCGGCCTTGGCGGCGTCCATCAGCACCGCGCCGGCGACCAGCGGGTCGTCGGCACCGGGGACGTCGGCGAAGCCCACCTCGGGCTCGACGAGCTCGCGGACGCCCTGCTGCTGGCCGAACCCGCGCAGCCAGCGGGCCAGGTCGGTGACGTCGTCCGACCAGCCCTGGGAGGTGGCCCAGGACCACAGCCAGGACCGCGGACCGGGCGCCGCGGACCCGAGCAGGTGCACCCGGGCGCAGACCAGGTCCTCGGTGTGCTCACCGGTGCCGCCGCCGAAGACGAACCGGCCGGCAGCGAGGTCGACGTCCCAGCGCCGGTCACCGATCACCTCGGCCAGGTGCAGCTGGGTCTCGAAGGACAGCAGAGCGGCGTCGTCGCACAGGTCGGCCAGGGTCAGCGTCACACCGCCACCCTGCCAGGGCGGTGTCGCCGAACCCTTCCGCCGGAGATGTCTCAACGCTAAGGTAAATCCCATGACGAGCAGGCGGGTACGCATCGGCATCGACACCGGCGGCACGTTCACCGACGTGGTGGCGGTGGACGAGGAGACCGGCGCCACGACGACCACCAAGACGCCGTCGACCCCGGGCAACCCGGCCGACGGGTTCCTGGCCGGGGTGCAGAAGGTCCTGGACCTCATGGACCTCACCGGCGACGCCGTCACCGCGGTCAGCCACGGGACGACGGTGGCCACCAACCAGCTGCTCGAGGGCAAGCTCGACCGGATCGGCTTCATCACCACCGAGGGCTACGCCTCCGTGCTGGAGATCGCCCGCCAGTCCGTGCCCGACGGCTACGGCAACAGCTACTTCTGGGTCAAGCCGCCGCGGATCGTGCCGGCGGACCTGGTGAAGACCGTCGGCGGGCGGCTGGACCACACCGGCGCCGAGGTACGGCCCTTCGACCGGGAGCAGGCCGTCGCCGCGGCGACCTTCTTCAAGGACGCCGGGATCACCACCGTGGGCGTCTGCTTCCTGCACGCCTACGCGAACGACGCCCACGAGTTGGCCATGCTCGAGGTGCTGCGCACCGAGCACCCCGACTGCGTCGTCTCCATCTCCTCCGGCGTGCTGCGGGAGTACCGGGAGTACGAGCGGTCGGTGACCACGCTGGTCGACGCCGCGGTCAAGCCCAAGGTCGGCGCCTACGTCACCAGCATCCGCGAGCGGCTGGACTCCCTGGCCCCGGGCGTGCCGTTCTACGTCATGAAGAGCAACGGCGGCGTGCTGAGCGCCGAGGAGGTCGTGCACCAGCCGATCACGACGATGCTGTCCGGCCCGGCCGCCGGCGCCCTGGGTGCTGCGCTGATCGCGCAGACCGCCGGCTTCGACCGGATCCTCACCTGCGACGGCGGCGGGACCTCGACCGACGTCACCGTGGTCATCGGCGGCGAGCCCGCGCTCACCACCGAGGGCACGGTCGGCGAGTACCCGTCCAAGATCCCGATGATCGACGTGGTCACCGTGGGCGCCGGCGGCGGCTCGATCGCCTGGCTGAGCCCCGAGGGCACGCTCAAGGTCGGCCCGAAGAGCGCGGGCGCCGACCCCGGCCCGATGTGCTACCCCAGCCGGGGCCCCGAGCCCACGGTCACCGACGCGCACGTCGTCCTCGGCCGGATCCCCCCGCACCTGCTCGGCGGGGAGATCCCGCTCAGCGTGGACGCCGCCCGCGGCGGCCTGGAGTCCCTCGGCGGGAAGCTGGGTCTGGCCACGGAGAAGACGGCCACCGGGATCCTGGAGATCTCGGCGTGGAACCAGGCCAACGCGCTGCGCCAGGTCACCGTCGCCCGCGGTCTCGACGTCCGGGACTTCACGCTGACCACCTTCGGCGGCTCCGGCTCGCTGCTGGCCTGCCGGCTGATGGACATCCTGGGCCTGCTGCGCACCCTGGTGCCGCCGAACCCGGGCAACGTCAGCGCGTTCGGGCTGCTCACCGTGGACGTGCGCAACGACTACGTGCAGACGATGGTGGCCAAGCACACCGCGCTGGACGCCGACGCCGTGGCCACCGCCTTCGGCCGGCTCGAGGAGCAGGCCGCCACCGCCCTGGACGGCGAGGGCTTCGCCCGGGCCGACCAGCGGATGCAGCGGACGGCGGACCTGCGCTACGTCGGGCAGGCCTTCGAGGTCCGGGTGCCGGTCGGCGACGGACCGCTGGACGACGGTGCACTCGACGACGTGGCGACCGCCTTCCACGCCGCGCACCGCCAGCTCTACGGCTACGACTTCGCCGCCGACCCCCGCCAGGCCGTCGAGTGGGTGAACCTGCGGGTCAGCGGCATCGGCCCGATCCGCCGTCCCGACCTGGTCGCGCTGCCCGACCGCACCGAGGGCACCGTCGCGGACGCGGTCACCGGCACCCGGCCGGTCTTCTTCGACGACTGGACCGAGACCCCGCTGTACGCCCGCACGCAGCTGCAGCCCGGCGACGTCGTCGTCGGCCCGGCGGTCGTGGAGGAGTTCGGCTCCACGGTCCCCGTGCACCCCGGCTTCACCGCCACCGTCGACAGCTACTCGAACCTGCTGCTCACCAAGGAGTCCTCGCGATGACCGCTGCAGACCCGGTCCTGGTCGAGATCGTCGCCGGCACGCTGGCCGCGATCGAGATGGAGGTCGAGACCGCCATCGGCCGGACCTCGCGCTCCCCGATGATCCGCGACGCGCACGACTTCCGGGCCGGCATCCACGACCGGCAGCTGCGCAAGCTCACCGGCCGGTCGTACTCGGCACTGGTGCAGCCGGTCGTGCGGGACTACCCGATCGACCAGATGAACGTGGGCGACGTCTTCTTCCACAACGACGTCTACCTCTCCGAGGGCGGGATCGGCCACCTGCCCGACCTGTGCGTCACGGTGCCGGTCTTCGCCGAGGGCGCGGTCGTCGCGTTCATCCAGGCGTTCGGCCACCACGACGACATCGGCGGCGCCGTCCCCGGGTCCATGCCCTCGGCGGCCACCAGCATGTTCGAGGAGGGCCTGATGGTCCCCCCGATCAAGCTGTGGGACCGCGGGGTGCCGAACGAGTCGGCGCTGAAGATCATGACCCGCAACTCGCGGATGCCCGACTCGCTGGCCGCCGACCTGGACGCCGAGTGCTCGGCCTGCCTGGCCGGTGCCCGCCGGCTGGGCGAGCTGTTCGAGCGGTACGGCGTCGCGGCGGTCGAGGCGTGCTTCGACGCGATCCTGTCGAGCTCGACCGAGGTCTACCGGACCGAGATCCTGTCCCAGATCCCCGACGGCACCTACGTCTGGGAGGACTACGCCGAGCACGACGGCGTCGACGAGCCGATGCTGCACCGCCAGCGGATCACGCTGACGATGGACTCCACGGCCGAGGTGCCGCTGATCATCGACTTCACCGGCACCGGCCCGCAGGCCAAGGGCCCGATCAACCACTGCGGCGACTACTCCGACGGCAACTTCCTCAAGAAGTGGCTGGCCCCGGTGCTGCGCAACCTGGCGGCCACCCCGGAGCGGATGGCCGAGCTCGACGTCAACGAGGGCGTCGTCCCGCTGATCGAGATGCGCTTCCCGGAGAAGGGCACGCTGCTCACCCCGGTGTTCCCCGCACCCACCAACGCCCGCACGTTCGTGATCCTGCGGCTGCTCGGCGTGCTGGCCGGGGTGCTGGCCAAGGCCACCGGCGGCCGGATGCCCGCCGACCAGGAGACGATCCGCTACACCGGCGTCTACGGCACCGACGCCGACGGCGAGTCCTACCTCATGCGCGAGGTGCTCGGCGGCGGCTCGGGCGGCCGGTACTACGCCGACGGCGAGGACACCATCCACGTCGTCCCGGACTCCCGGAACCTGCCCACGGAGTTCACCGAGGGTCGCTTCCCGCTGCGCATCGAGGCCCTGGGCCTGGCGCTGGACTCCGGCGGCCCCGGTCGGTACCGGGGTGGCTGCGGCTACGAGAAGCACATCCGGGTGCTCCGCGACGCGCACTTCATGTCCATCGCGGACCGCTCGATCCTGGCCTGCTGGGGCGTCAAGGGCGGCAAGGCCGGCCGGCCGTTCCAGATCACCGTGGACCCGGGCGGCCCGGACGAGCACGAGGTCGACGCGCTCGCCGACGCCGAGCCGCTGACCGCCGGCACCGTCGTCCGCGTCCGGACGACGGGGGGCGGTGGCTGGGGCGACCCGCTGGAGCGCCCCGTCGAGGAGGTGCTGCAGGACATCGCCTGGCTCAAGGTGAGCGTCGAGGGCGCCCGCCGCGACTACGGCGTCGTGGTGGACGACGAGGGTGACGCCGACCTGACCGCCACCGACGCCCTGCGCGCGGAGATGCGGTCGCAGCGCACCGGCGAGGAGCCGTTCTTCGACCGCGGCCCCGGCTACGCCACGCTGTCCGGCGGCGCCGCGTTCAACGAGTTCGACGTCCTGTAGGCCCCGCCTGCGGGGTGGGCCGGCGTCGACCGCGGCCCACCCTGCAGAGCGCGCCCGCGCGCGCGACGCTGGACGCATGACCGAACCGGAGAAGGAACAGGCCGAGACCGAGCTGCACCCCGGCCCGCGCGACGAGGGCGGCGAGGGCGGCATGGCCACCCGCGAGCTCAAGGCGCACGAGGCCGAGGAGGACTGACCTCAGCAGGCAGCCCGGCGGCGGCCGCTGCCCAGGGCCGACCGGGCCACGTCGGCGTCGGAGAACCGCACCGCGGTCGCCGCGTCGACCTGGCCGGGCGCGTCCTGCAGCAGGGTCTCGTGCCCCCGGCCGACCACCAGGACGACGTCGTCGGGTCCGGCGGTGTCGACCGCGCCGGTGATCGCCTCCCGCCGGTCCAGCACGGTCTGCACCCGGGCGTCGGAGCCGAGCAGGCCGACCGCCAGCTCGGCGACGATCGCGGCCGGGTCCTCGCCGTGGCTGCCCTCGTTGGTCAGCCACACCTCGTCGGCCGCCCGCGCCGCCTCGCCCAGGCCCTGGCGCTTCCACCGGTCGCGGGCGCCGCGCGCCCCGAGCACCAGGTGCACCCGGCCGCACGGGCGCAGGTCGGCCGCGGTGGACACGGCCGCGGCCAACGCCGCCGGGGTGTGCGCGTAGTCGACCACCACGAGCGGTGACCCCGGCGCGCTGAGCAGGGTGTTGCGCCCCGGCGGGGGCAGCACCACCGCCAGCCGGTCGCGCACCGTCTCGGGGTCGCAGCCCAGCACGACGGCCGCGGCCCACGCTGCGGCCACGTTGGTCACGTGCACCCGGCCGACGACCGGGGTGCGGACCAGGTGCCGGCGGCCGTCGTGGACCAGCAGCACCTCGGTGCCCGTGGCGTCGGAGATCCCGAGCAGCACCCGGACGTCGCAGTCGGCGTCCCGCCCCACCCGGGTGACCGGCACCCGGGCCTGGTCGGCCAGCCGCCGTCCCCAGGGGTCGTCGGTGACCACGACGGCGGCCCGCGTGCGGTCCGGGGTGAACAGCTCGGCCTTGCTGGCCCAGTACTGCTCGAGGGTGCCGTGGTGGTCGAGGTGGTCGGCCTCGAAGCCGGTGAACACCGCGACCTCGGCCGGGAGCGCGTCGACCCGGCCCATGTCCAGCGCGATCGAGGACGCCTCGACCACCGCCGAGGCGGCGCCCCGCTGCACCATCCAGCGCAGCAGCCGGTGCAGGTCCGGCGCCTCCGGCGTGGTCAGCGCGGTGCTGCGGGTGTGCGGGCCGAAGGTCGCCCCGACCGTCGTCACCAGCCCGCAGCGGTCCAGCACCCCGGCCAGCAGGGTGCTCGTCGTCGTCTTGCCGTTGCTGCCGGTGACGGTCGCCAGCCGCAGCCGGTCGGCCGGGTCGCCGGCCAGCAGCGCACCGACCGGGCCCAGCACCGCCCGGACCGAGGGGACGACGACCACCGGGACGCCGAGGTCGGCCGGCAGCCGGTCGGGCCGGTCGGCCAGCACCGCGACCGCCCCGGCCGCCACTGCCTCGGCGGCGTGCCGGTGCCCGTCGGACCGGGCGCCCCGGACGCAGGCGAACAGGCTGCCCGGGCGGACCCGGCGGGAGTCCATCACCAGGTCGGCCACGGGCGCGCCGGGGTCGGGCAGGTCGGCGGTGGCCCGGGCGCGGTCGGCGACGGCGCCCAGGGTGGAGCCCGGGAAGGGGAGGTCGGGGAGCAACGCTGGCCTCTCGACGGCAGGTGCGACGGCGAGGGCGTGGTCTTCACCCGCGGCCATCATGAGGACCTGTCGCCCGACCCGGCCACCGGAGGCTCAGGCGGCGGTGCGGCCCCGGGCGATCGAGCGGACCACCGGCAGCAGCGCCTCGGCGATGAGCGCGTAGCCCGCCGACGAGGGGTGGAAGCGGTCGGCGGCGAAGAGCCCGGGCTGGTTGCGGAACCGCTCCCCCAGGTCGGCGCCGATCGGCACGGCCACCCCGCCGGCGGCCTTGACGGCCTCGTCCTGCCGGCGCTGCAGCTCCGCGCTCGCCGTCGCCACCAGCGCCTGGAACGCCGGCGGCACCCACGGCACGGTGGACAGGTCCGGGGCCGGGACGACGAGGACGTCGGCGCCGAGCACCCGCAGGTCGCGCACCGCCGCACCCAGCTGCTGGGCCGCGGTGGCCGGCGGCACCAGGCGGGTGAGGTCGTTGGCCCCGACGACGACCAGCGCCAGGTCGCAGCGGGTCACCAGCCGCACCTGCCCGGCCAGCGCGGCCGAGGTCGCGCCGGGGACGGCGACCACCTGCAGCGCCACGTCGACGTCGTCCTCGGCGAGCGCCTGCACCAGCCGGGGCCCGATCGCGTCGGACGGGTCCGCGGCACCGGTGCCGAACGCGATGGAGTCACCGAGGACGGCGAGGGAGTAGGTCACGCCTGGTCGAACGGGGGGTGGCGGACCGGTGTTCCGGGGCGCAACACGTCTGGGACGTCTACCTCGTTCGTGCAGGTCAGCGGCGAGCCGGGTGGCGGCCGGGGGGCCCGGACAGGGCAGACTGGTGACCGTGGACACCGACGAGCAGCTCCAGCTGACCCCGGAGCACCTCGCCGTCCGCACGCTGGGTGAGCTCACCTTCCCGTCCCCGCTGGACGGCGGCCTGCTCGAGCGCGGGGAGTCGATGCACTACGTGGGCGAGCACGACCGCGTGCTGGTCGACGGCACGCTCGGCGTGGCGTCCCGGCGCGGCGTCCCGGTCGAGGAGCTGCCCACCTTCGAACCCGGCGGTCCGCGCCGCAAGCTCTACTTCGACCCGAAGAAGACCAAGGTCGGCATCGTCACCTGCGGGGGCCTGTGCCCCGGGCTGAACAACGTCATCCGCGGCCTGGTCGGCGAGCTGGCCGAGCACTACGGCGTGCACTCGGTGCTGGGCTTCCGCGACGGCTACCTCGGGCTGACCCCCCTGGGGGCCGAGCCTGTGGAGCTGACCCCGGAGTCGGTGCGCTGGATCAACCAGCAGGGCGGCACGGTGCTGGGCACCTCGCGCGGCGGCCAGGACCCCAAGGTCATGGTCGAGACGCTGCGGCTGCGCCAGATCGACGTGCTGTTCGTGATCGGCGGCGACGGGTCGCTGCGCGGGGCCCAGGCCATCGCCGACGAGTCGCTGCGCCAGGGCCTGCCGATCGCGGTGGTCGGCGTCCCGAAGACGATCGACAACGACATCCCCTGGATCGACCGCAGCTTCGGCTTCCAGACCGCCTTCGGCCGGGCCGCGGAGTCGATCCGGTCAGCGGCCACCGAGGCGCGGTCGCACCGCGGCGGGGTCGGCCTGGTGAAGCTGATGGGCCGGCACTCCGGGTTCATCGCCGCCTACGCCACGCTGGCCAGCGACGACGTCGACCTGGTGCTCATCCCCGAGGTGCCGATGCCCCTGGACGGCGAGCGCGGCGTGCTGGCGCACGTGGAGCGCACCCTGGACCGGCAGGGCCACGCGCTGATCGTGGTCGCCGAGGGCTACGGGCAGGACATGTTCGCCGGCACCGAGGGCGGCGCCGACCCCTCGGGCAACGCCAAGCTGTTCGACATCGGCAAGAAGCTGCGCGACGAGCTCGGCAGCCACCTGACCGCCGCGGGCACCGACTTCCAGCTGCGCTACGTCGACCCGGGCTACGCCATCCGCAGCGTGCCGGCCAACAGCCACGACTCCGTCTACTGCACCCGGTTGGCGCAGGCCGCCGTGCACGCCGCGATGGCCGGCCGGACGGCGACCGTCGCCGGGCGCTGGCACGGCCGGTTCGTCAACCTGCCGATCCCGCTGGTGACGCGCACCCGCAACCAGGTCGACCCGCGCGGTGACCTGTGGCTGTCGGTCCTCGAGGCGACGGGCCAGCCGGTCCACGTCTGAGTCCCCCTCTGCTCAGCGGCGGACCGCGTAGCGCAGGCCGAGGAAGCCGCCGGCGAACCGGCGCGGGTCGCGCAGCAGGTCCAGGGCGAGGGGGACGTCGTCGGGCAGCGCCTTGAGCCCGCGGCCCACGTTCGCCGGGGCGATCAGCAGGTGCACCTCGTCGACCAGGCCGGCCCGGAAGGCGTGCGCGGCCAGGGTCGGCCCGTCCACGGTGACGTCCTGCTCGGCGTCCCGCACCAGCGCGGCGACCTCCACCGGGTCGAAGGACCGCACCAGCCGGGTCCGGCGGGTCACCACGTCGGTCAGCGTGGTGGAGACGACGACCTTCTCCGCCCGCTGCCAGTGCGCCGCGAAGTCGGCCGACCCCTGGTCGCCCTCGGCCCACGACGGGTCGGTCTCCCAGCCCTGCATCAGCTCGTACATCCGGCGCCCGTGCAGGAAGGTGCCGACCTGCGCGGTGTCCTCGTTGACCGCGGCCAGCACCTCGGGGTCGGGGAAGGCGAAGCCGAAGTCGCCGGCCTCGTCGGCGACGAACCCGTCCAGGGAGCAGATGGCGGAGTAGAGGAGTCGGGCCACGGGTCGAGCATGGCGGCCGGGCGGTTCCTGCGGAAGACGTCAGCCCCGACCCCGCCCCACCACGGCGCGGACCAGCAGACCGGCGACCAGCGCCCAGAACGCGGAGCTGATGCCGAGGAAGGCTACCCCGGACGCCGCCGTGACCAGCGCGGCGATCGCCGGGACCCGGTCGGCCGGGTCGGCCAGCGCCGCCTGGGTCGAGGCGGCCAGGGTGCCCAGCAGCGCGAGCCCGGCCACCGCGGCGACCACCCCGGCCGGGGCCAGCCCGACCAGGGCGGCCACCGCCGTGGAGCCGAGCCCGAGGACCACGAGGACGACGCCGGCCGTGGAGCTGGCGATCCACCGCCGTGACCGGTCCTCCCCCGCCTCCGGCCCGGCGGTCAGGGCCGCGCTGATCGCGGCCAGGTTCACCGCGTGCGCCCCGGCCGGCGCGGCGACGACGGTCGCGACCCCGGTCACCAGCATCGCCCGGCGCCACGGCACCCGGTAGCCCAGGCCGGCCAGCACGGCGACCCCGGCGACGTTCTGCGAGGCCATCGTGACCAGGTACAGCGGCAGCGCGATGCCGGTCAGCGCCTGCCAGGTGAACGTCGGCGTGGTCAGCTCCAGCCCCGGCGCCAGCTGCCCCGCCGCGCCCGTCGCGGCGACCACGGTGACCACCGCGGCGGCCCCGAACGCCAGCGGCACGGCCCAGCGCGGGGCGAGCCGCAGACCCAGCAGCCAGACGGCGACCACCACGCCCACCGCGACCGGCGACCGCTGCAGGCCGGTGAGCACCTGCAGGCAGATCTGCAGCAGCACCCCGGCCAGCATCGCCTGCGCCAGCGACGCCGGGATCCGGGCGACCAGCGCACCCAGCTGCGGCACCAGGCCGGTCAGCACGACGAGCACGCCGGTGACCAGGAAGGCCCCGACCGCGGCGGGCCAGCCCCCGGCCACCCCGCCGGTGGTCACCAGCAGCGCCGCGCCGGGGGTGGACCAGGCCGCGGCGATCGGCAGCCGGGTGGTCACCGACAGCACGACGCAGGCGACGCCCATCGCGACGCTGGCCGCCAGCAGCCCGCCGGCCGCCTGCGCCGGGGTCGCCCCGACGGCGGACAGGCCGGTGAGCAGGACGACGAACGAGCTGGTGAACCCGACCAGGGCCGAGACGACGCCGGCGGTGACCGGCGCCGTCAGCCCCTGCCTCACCCCACGGAACGTACGGCGGCGACCGCCCGCTGCCCGAGCGCCGCGCGGAGCGTGGCGCCGTCCTCGTCGGCCAGGGCTGCGGTGCGCAGCCGGGCCAGCCGAGCGGCGTCGTCGTCGGACCCGGTGAACGCGTCGACGGCCTCCATGAGGAGCGCGAAGCTCTCCCGGCCGTGCTCGTGGGTGGCGCCGTAGCCCTTGAGCACCCGCTGGCACTCCACGACCTCGCGGGCGAGCGCGGGGTCGGTGGCGCCGAGCCGCACCGCGTGGTCCAGCCAGGCGTCGATCGCCTCCTGCTCGCGGCCGAAGCGCAGCGACCGGGGCCGCAGCGGCCGGCCGTGCGCCATGGTCCACAGCATCGAGTAGCCGACGATGCCGGTGGTGTTGACCACGATGCCGTCGCGGGTCACCTTGCCGACGACCTTCGCGAACCCCTTCGAGGCGGCCAGCCGGCGGCCCAGCGCGGTGGGCAGGGTGTCGGTGATCTCCTCGACCTGCGGGTGCAGGTACTCCTTCACGTCCACCAGCTGGGTGTCGTCCTCGGCCCCGGCCTCGGCGCGGACCCCGGCCAGCCGGCGGCGGCGGATCTTCTGGTGCGCGACGTGGATGGTGTCCTGGTAGGTCATCCACAGCGCCGCGTGCCGCGCGGTCTCGGTGACCAGCCCGGCGGCGTCCTCGGGGTCCAGCGGCACCACGCGGGCGACCCGGTCGAGGTAGCGGTCGGTGTAGGCGGTGTCCTGGTAGACCGCCGTCCGGACGATGCCCTGCAGCAGCATGTCCCGCGCGGAGGCCGGGAAGTCGGCGACGACGCGCTGCACCCGGCCCCGCAGGGCCGGGCCGACCAGGCTCTCGGGGTCGGACTCCGCGACCTCGCGCCGGCGCTGCTCCTCGCTCTGCGCCGCCGCCTCCTCGGGGTCGACCGGGCGGCGGGTCAGCAGGGTGATCGGCACCGCCCCGGGGCCGGGTGCGGGTGCCGGTGCGGGGGTCGGCACCGGCTCCTGCGCGGCGTCGTAGCCGGCGGCGAAGGCCCGCAGCGAGGCCTCCACGCCCTTGCCGGCGGCCCGGATGGCGTCCTCGAACCGGGACCGCTCGACCGGGACGACGCCGCAGCCGGCCAGCGCGCCGAACAGCGAGGCGCTGATGACGCTGCCGGCCTGGCGGGCGAGGGCGTTGAAGTCGGCCGCGACCAGCCGCTTCGAGCCCAGGCGCGCGGCGTCGAGCAGGCCCGCGCTGTCGACCCGGCCGTCGCCCAGGGCGAGCTTCTCGTCCATCGAGTAGACCCGGTTGGTCGAGGCGATCAGCGTCGTCCGGTCCGGGGTGGTGAACCCGCGCTGCACCGCGCGGCCGGCCTCCATCAGCTCCGAGGCGATGACCACGTCGACCTCGCCCGGGGTCGGGAAGAGGCTCAGCACCGGCTCCGCACGGACGCCGCCGCCCTCGCCGGCCGGGTAGAGCTCGACGTAGTAGACGGTGGCGCCGGTGCGCTGGGCGACCCCGGCCACCGAGGTGGTCTGGGCGAAGAAGCCGGCGCCCTGGCCGACGGCGACGATCCAGTCGGCCAGCACGCCGCCGCCCTCGCCACCCATGGCGAGGATCGCGATGGTGATCGGCCGGCGTCCCTCGGTCCAGCTGGTCACGCGGTCACCGCCTCGTACCGGGAGGCGCGCTTCTCCACGCCGGTGGACAGCGCGCTGGTCCAGGTCTTCCGGGCCCGGGCGAGCACGCGGTCCTTGCGGGTGGGGTTGTGCACCAGGTCGGTCCGGTAGAACGACGGGCACAGCGAGGCCGCGTGCGCGTTGGCCCCGCAGACCCCGCAGCCGACGCAGGAGTCGATGACGGTGGCCACCGGGTCCTGGCGCATGGGGTCGGGGTTGGCCTTGATGGTCAGCGACGGGCAGCCCGAGACGCGGATGCAGGCGTGGTCACCGGTGCAGGTCTCGGCGTCGACGCCGAACCGTTCCTTCACGACCCGCTTGCCCTCCTTCACCGCCTTGGCGCGCAGCGGCTTCTCCCGGCGGTCCTTGTTGAGCTGGCACTCCGAGGTGGCGACGACGACCTTGGGCCCGCGCTCCTTGGTGGTCAGCGCCTCGACCAGCAGGTCGCGCAGCTCGCCGATCCGGTAGGTGTCGGTGACCGAGCGGACCCACTCCACGCCGATGCCGCGGACGGCCTTCTCGATGGGGTGCTTGGTCGAGCGCAGCGCGTTGTCGGCCTTGGACGACAGCACGTCCTGCCCGCCCGTGGCCGCGCTGTAGGCGTTGTCCACCACCAGCAGCAGCTGGTCGTTGTTGTTGAACACGGCATTGCCCACGCCGCTGGTCAGCCCGTTGTGCCAGAACCCGCCGTCGCCCATCACCGCGATCGTGCGGCGGTCGGCGTCCTTGCTGTTCAGCGCCGCGGCCCCGGCCGAGCCCAGGCCGTAGCCCATCGTCGTGGCGCCCAGGTTGAACGGCTCGTTGATGGCGAACAGGTGGCAGCCGATGTCGGCGCTGACGTGGTGCTCCTTGCCGATCTCCTTCTCCGCGAGCTTGAGCGCGGAGAAGATCGGCCGCTCGGGGCACCCGGTGCACAGACCCGGTGGGCGGGCCTTGACCACCTGCGGGTCGACCCGGGGCGCGAACGGGCTGCCGGGGTCCTCGGCCGGCTTGAGCAGCGCCGGCTCGGTCTTCTTGACCTCGGGGAGGTACTTCGTGAGGAAGGCGTCGACCCCGCGGGTGACCGCGGCGGTGGTGTACTCCCCCGCCACCGGCAGCAGGTCCTTGCCGTGCAGCGCGACCGGCGACCCGGCCCGGCGCAGGATCGTGTTCAGGTTCTGCTCGATGTAGTCGGGCTGCCCCTCCTCGACCAGCAGGACGGCGCGCTTGCCCGCGCAGAAGTCGACGATCTCGGAGTCCACCACCGGGTAGGTCACGTTCATCACGTAGACCGGCACCTGGGTGTTGCCGAACGCGTCCGAGCAGCCCAGCAGCTCCATGGAGCGGTTCAGGGTGTTGTAGACCCCGCCCTGCACGATGATCCCGACGTCGGCGGTGTCCGCGCCGAGGACCTCGTTGAGCCCGCGGGCCTTGATGAACTCGACCGCGGCCGGCCAGCGGTCCTCGATCTTCTCCTTCTCGTGCAGGAAGCTCGCCGGCGGCAGCACGATCCGGTCCAGCTGCCGCTTCGGGTTCTCGATCGCGTCGGTCACCGTCATCGGGGGCCGCACGTTGTCCTTGGCCTCGAAGCTGCCGTAGAGGTGGCACGAGCGCAGCCGCAGCTGCAGCATCACCGGCGTGGAGCTGGCCTCCGACAGCTCGAAGCCGGCCTCGACGGCGTCCACGATCGCGCCGATGTTGGGCCGCGGGTCCAGCAGCCACATCTGCGACTTCATCGCGAAGGCGTGCGAGCGCTCCTGCATGATGCTCGAGCCCTCGCCGTAGTCCTCACCGACGATGACCAGCGCACCGCCGGTCACCCCGCCGCTGGAGAGGTTGGCCAGCGCGTCGGCGGCCACGTTGGTGCCCACCGTGGACTTGAAGGTGATCGCACCGCGCAGCGGGTAGTTGACCGAGGCGGCGAGCATCGCCGCGGCGGTGGCCTCCGACGCGCTGTTCTCGAAGTAGACCCCCAGCTCCTCGAGGATCTCGTGGGAGTCACCGAGGACGTCCATGAGGTGCGAGATGGGGGCGCCCTGGTAGCCACCGACGTAGGCCACGCCGGACTGCAGCAGCGCCTTGGTCACCGCGAGGATGCCCTCGCCGGAGAACGTGGTGCCCGCGCCGTCGCGCAGCTTGGTCACCTCGTGGGCGAACGAGCGTTCGGCCATGGTCGGTGCTCCTCTCGAGCTGGGGGTCGTGCTCTTCGGGGTGGGTCAGGCGGGGACGACGGCGAACGCCCGGGCGGGCGAGCCGGTGCCGCCGACGACGGGCAGCGGCGAGACGACCAGCAGCGCGCCGGTGCGCGGCAGCTTGTCCAGGTTCTGCAGCTGGGTCAGGCCGTACTTGTCGGCGCCGAGCAGGAAGTGGTGCACCGGGAACGGCGGCTCGAGGCCGCCGGCCTGGCCGGCGTCGATGCCGACGGTCTCCACGCCGTAGCCGGTGATCGGCGAGGCGGCCAGCCACTGCGCGCCCGCGGCGGAGACGCCGGGGGTGTGCGGGCCGGCATCGTCGGCGTTGGCGAAGGCGGCGGCGTCGTGGCCGAACCGGCTCCAGCCGGTGCGGAACAGCAGCCAGGCGCCCTCGGGCAGCGGGCCGTGCTCGGCGACGTAGGCGTCCAGGTGCTCGGGCTCGAGGAGGAAGTCCGGGTCGGCCGAGGCCTGCTCGGTGAAGTCCAGGACGACGGCCGGGCCGACCAGCCGGCGCGGCGGGATGACGTCGACGGTGGCGCCGTCCCGGCCGGTGGCCCAGTGCGCGGGGGCGTCGACGTGGGTGCCGGTGTGCTCGCCGGTGTGGATGTTGTTCCAGCCCCAGAACGGGCCGTCGTCGTCGAAGTCGCTGACCTTCTCCAGCGACAGCGGGATCGTGTTGGCGAACGGCGCCGGGAGCTGCAGCACCGGCGTCTCCGGGGAGAGCGGGGCGGTGAGGTCGATGATCTCGACCTCGCCGGAGTCCAGGGAGGCCAGGAGTGCGTCGATGACGGTCACGGGGAGGGTCGTCCTTCCGGTCGCATGAGGCAGGTCACAGCTGCCGTGGCGTGCGACGCTAGGCCGGTCGCCGTCCCGGATCTATCCGCGATGCGCAGCCGGCAGCCGGTTTGCGCCGTGCCCGGCCCCGACCTCAGCGCGACCGGCGCGCTGGCCGGACTGCTCGTCGGCCAGTGAGCTAGGAGCGGAGCTTGTGCGATGAGCCGGTGGTGCTCCCGGACCGGCCACCGAGGGCAGCGACCAGGTCGGAGAAGCGCTGCCGCCACACCGGGTTCGACCACCCGGCATCGGCCGCCCACCGAGAGGCTGAGTCGTCGTCCAGCCTTCCGAGCACTGCGGCCGCGCCATCCGGACCCAGGACGTCGGCCATACCGGCGCCCAGCAGTGCAGCTCCCGCCCGGGACGGGTCGAAGTCGCAGTCGGCCAGCACCTCTTCGTGCTCAGCTGCGTAGACCTCGTCGAGCAGCGGTCCTGTTCCCCACCAGCCCATGATGATCGCCAGATCGACGGCGTCCCTGGTGGTGTCGAGGCGGCGATCGAGCCATGCGATCACCTTCAGCGAAGCAAGGGCCGGGACGGACGGGACAGAGGTCCGGACTCCTCCGGGCAGGAGCACCGGTACCCGCACATCCAGTGCTTCGCGGAGACCGAGCACGTTCATCACGTGGTCGTCCGCCCATCGGATGGTCCGGTCTTCGGCCTCGACCTCACCGAAGGGCACGACGTCCACCGGCACGCCCTCGACCACGAAGCGGTGCTCCACGTTTCCCTCCGGGGTCAGGAGCGAGGTCAGCGTGCGGAGTTGGTCCCAGCTGCTGACCGCCACGGCGACGTCGACGTCCTGGGTCGCCCGGGACGGCAGGCCCTCGGTCAGGGCAATCGACCACAGCGTCCGTGCGCTTGCCCCTACGAGCATGGGTTCCAGTCCGACCTCCTCAGCTCGGGCCCCGAGGGTTCCGAGGGCGACCGCCATTCCGACGACATCAGGATCCGTCGAGTTCGAGAAGTCGAGCATCTGCCCTCCTCAGTCGCTCGGCGTGCTCGCGCAGGCGTGGCTCACCGGAGGTCACGAGGTCGGCAAACACCAACGTTGTGGGGGCAAGCCCCTTGCTTCCCCGGACGACCTGTTCGTCCCAGAATCGCCGTTTGAGGTGGACGTTCGCCTCCTTCCTGGGCACCGGGACGAGCCGGTGCTGCCGAACCAGCTGGGTGGGGGTGCGGGTGACATAGAAGGTCACGGACTCAGGACGGAGCATCGTGTCCAGGGCTGCGGCCGCTGCCTCACCGCCGACGACGAGGTCCGGATCCTCCGACCGGGCTGCCCGCCACCAGTCGAGCCGGTCGGCTCTGAAGGACCTGAGGTACAGGCTCGGCGACAGTCGCGTGGCATACGCCTCGACCCACCTGTCGTACAGCTGCCCCGGTCGGTGCAGACGTCGCCCCGTCGACGTCGGAACCAGGGCGCCCGTCTGTTCTAGCTCGCCGACGACGCCCTGCGCCGTCCCGAGCGACGTACCCGATGCCTCGGCCAGCTGTCGAAGCTTTGTCGAGGCCGCAGCGGGCTGGGTCAGCAGGACGAAGAGGACCTGCAGACCCGCCCGCGTGAAGGCCCGGTCCCCGCGCTCGGGCCCGGACTGGACGGAGTTCTTTGCAGGGCGCTTCCCCCGCACGTCGATGTACACCCCCGGCCACCGCAGGCAGCCGTTCCCGACCATGTCCACGTAGTCCACTGCCATCCCGCGAAGCACCGCGCCGACCGCGTCAGAGATGTACGGGGCCACCACCATGAGCGGCAGCTCGTGATTGCTCCGCACGGTGGTCGCCAGGCCCGGCGTAAGACGACGCTTGACCTCCAAAACGTACGACCGTGCTCCCACCCCGGGCACGGAGACCCGGATCCGGGCATCCTCGAGCCGGTCGTGGTGGTGCGTCACCCCTAGCTCGACCCGAGCCCCGAGTTCGTCAAGAACCCGAGGTAGCGCGTCCAGCAGATCGTCGGTGTTCACTTCGCACACCGTTCAATGATTGTGAACATAGGGTAATTTTGAACGCCTGACGCCGGTCTTGCGCGACGACACGCTGAGCCCAAGAGGATCGGTTACCGAGACCGGCGCAGGGTGTCGCTCGGGCTCTCCCCGAAGGCCGCCCGGTAGTCCCCGGCCAGCCGGCCCAGGTGCGGCACGCCCCAGCGCAGCGCGGCGTCGGTGACGCTGGCGGCGCTGCCGTCGCTCAACGACTCCCGCACCCGCTCCAGCCGGACCCGGCGCAGGTAGGCCGTCGGCGTGCAGCCCAGGTGCGCGCGGAACCCGGCCTGCAGCGCCCACACGCTCAGGTGCACCGCCTCGGCGACGTCCGGGGTGCCCAGCGGCTCGGCGCAGTGCTCCTCCAGCAGCCGGGCCGCGCGACGCACCACGGACTCCGCCGGGGTGGCCGGCTCCGGGCCCGGGTCGGCGAGCCCGGCGACCAGGCCGTCGACCAGCGCCAGCCGCAGCGACGCCGCCGCGGCCGGGTGTGCGGCCAGGCCGTCGGGCCGCTCCAGGTCCACCAGCAGCAGGTCGACCAGCCCGCGCCAGCAGCGGCCGGCGCCCCGGGTCAGGTCCAGGGTGGTGCCGCCGGCCGGGCAGGTGGCCCGCGCGACGGCCGCCCGGTCGCGCAGCAGCGGGACGGCGACCCGGACCATCAGCCGCGGGTTGCCGGCCGAGTAGTGCATCCGCAGCGACCGACCCACCGGGGTCACCGCCGCCGTGCCGGGGACGGCGACCACACCGCCGATCGTGGTGCGCCCGGCCAGCGGGATCTGCACCAGCTGGAAGTCCAGGCCGTCGACGGCGACCTCCACCTCGGTGGCGTAGTCGATGAAGTGCAGGCTCAGGCCGTCGAGGTCCACCGCGTTGTGCAGCGCCCGGAAGCCCTCGCCGCGGCCCACCGGGGTCAGCCGGTGCGGAGCCAGGGAGTCCGAGACCGAGGCGCGGGCGGCGTCCACGCTGGTCGTGCGCAGGACGCCGTGGGAGGCCAGGGGTGTCGCCGTGCGGGCCACCGGGACCTCCTCGCCGCGTCGTCGTCCTCACGAGTGTGCGACGAACGTCCGCAGAACGGAACACCTCGCTTCCTGGACAGCCGGCGCCGCGGGTGGATGGCGACCGGTGCACCCGCGCCCGCATGATCGCCGGCACCCCGATCCGAGGAGAGCCACCGTGAGCACCCCGATCCTCGAGGCGGACCACTTCCGCCTCGGCCTGTTCTCGTCCAACTGCAGCGGCGGCCTGGCCGTCACCACCGTGCCCGAGCGCTGGTCGGGCTCGTGGGAGGACAACCTCCGGCTGGCCCGGATCGCCGACCGGGTGGGCATCGACTTCATGCTGCCGATCGCCCGCTGGATCGGCTACGGCGGCGAGACCAACTTCCACGAGGGCGTGCTCGAGCCGGTGCCGTGGGCGACCGCGATCGTGGCCAGCACCGAGCGGCTGACCGCCTTCGCCACCGTGCACACCGCGTTCAACCACCCGGTGGTCACCGCCAAGCAGCTGGCCACCGTGGACCAGGTCGCCCCCGGCCGGGTCGGGCTCAACGTCGTCGCCGGCTGGAACCAGCCCGAGTACGAGGCCATGGGCGTGGACCTGCCCACCGACCACGACTCCCGCTATGCGCTGGCCCAGGAGTGGATCGACGTGGTCACCGAGCTGTGGAGCCGGGAGGGCCGGTTCGACCTGCCGGGCCGGTTCTGGGACCTCACCGGCGTCGAGGCGCTGCCCAAGCCGGTCGCCGGCCGGATCCCGATCCTCAACGCCGGGTCCAGCACGCAGGGCCGGGCCTACGCCGCCCGCAACGCCGACTTCGTGTTCACCATCGTCGGCGGTCCCGAGGACGGCGCCGGCGTCGTCGAGCAGCTCACCGCGGACTCCGCCGCGCAGGGCCGCCGGGCCGGCGTCATGACCCCGACCCACGTGGTCTGCCGGCCGACCCGCACCGAGGCGGAGGAGTACCTGCACCACTACGCCGACGAGAAGGCCGACTGGGACGCCGTGGACAACCTGATGCGGCTGCAGGGCCTGCACGCGCAGTCCTTCAGCGCGGAGATGCTGGAGACCTTCCGCGGCCGGTTCGCCGCCGGGCACGGCACCTGCCCGGTGATCGGCTCGCCGGACGACGTCGCCGACGAGATCGAGCGGTTCGCCAAGGCCGGCTTCGGCGGCATCACGATGGCCTTCGTCGACTACGCCGGCGAGCTGGAGTACTTCGCGCAGGAGGTCATGCCGCGCCTGGCCAAGAAGGGCCTCCGCCCCGAGGTCGGCTGAGGCTCCCCCTCTCGCACCGCGGCAGAGGAACCTCTGCACCCCCTCGTGAGCTCGGAAGGGGATGCAGAGGTTCCTTTGCCCCAGCGGGGGGTGGGTAGGGCGCCCCATCCCGGCGCGGGCAAGGGATCCCTCCGCAACGGATTCACGTGGAACGTTGCGGAAGGGATCCCTTGCCCCGGCGCCGGAGGGGTCAGCTGCGGACGGCGGCCAGCTTCGACCGCACGGCTGCGGCCAGGCGCTGGGCAGCCGGGGGCCGGAGCAGGCCCTGCGCCACGATGTGGCCGGAGCCGCCGCCCAGGCCGGGGCCCGGGTGGGTGAAGGCGCCGATGTGGAACAGCCGGGCCACCCCGGTGCGGTGCCCGGTGCCGGTGCCCGGCCGCCACAGCAGCGACTGGTCCAGCTCGGCCGCCCCGCCGTACGGGTCGCCCTGGACGGCGTTGGCGTTGGCCGCGCTGAGCCCGGCCGGGGAGATGATGTGCCGGCCCACCACCCGGTCGCCCAGCCCAGGCGCGTACCGCTCCACCCGGGCCAGCACGCGGTCGGCGTAGGCGTCGGCCACCTCGGGGGTCCAGCCACCGGTCGTGTCGATCTCGCCGGCCGCGTCCCCGGTCGGCGCCCAGGGCAGCTCCTGCAGCTGCAGCCACAGCGTCGCGCCGCCCGCGGGGGCGCGGGTGGGGTCCAGCACCGTCTGCTGGCCGACCACCACCGTGGGCTCGGCGGGCAGCAACCCGGCCTCGGCCTGCGCGCACGCCACCCCGGTGCTGTCGGACCCGTTGCTCACGTGCACCAGCGGGACGGCGTCCAGCCGGCTGTCGGCCCAGCTCAGCGGCCGGTCCAGGGCGAGGTGCAGCTGGGCGGCGGCCCGGCCCGGACGGTGCCGGACCACGGCCTGCCGCCCGCCGTCGTCCACGTCCTCGGGCCGCAGCAGGTCCCCGTACAGCCGGCCGGTCGCCGTGGAGGCGAGCACGGCCTTGGTCGCCGACAGCCGCCGGCCACCGACGTGCACGGCGACGGCGAGCCCGTCCTGCACCTCGATCCGCTCGGCCGGCGCCCCCAGCACGACCTCGACGCCGCGCTCGGCGAGCAGCCGGCCGAAGGCCTCGGTGAACCGGCCGGCACCGCCCTCGACGACCGGCAGCCCGACGGCGTGCATGGTGAAGGCCATCACCGGCAGCATCAGCCCGCCGGTGGCCTGGTCGGGGGCCAGCCCGGCGTGCAGCAGCCACGGCGCCCACAGCTGGTCGACCTCGTGGCCGGCGAACCGCTCGCGCACCAGGCCGCGGCCGGACTGGCCGGCCACCCGCACCAGCTCGACGACCTCGGCCCGGCCCAGCCCGCGCAGCGCACCCAGGCCCAGCCGGGCGGCGTCGGTGCCGCCCAGCCGGGAGCCCAGCGCGCCGAACACGTGCGGGGACCAGCGCTCGAGCTGGGTGAGCATCGCGGCGTAGGCCGCGGCGTCCTCCGGGTGCTCGAACGTGGCCGCGGTGGCGGCGGGGTCGCGGTCGGCGACGACGGCACCCCGCTCGGACACCGAGGCGGTCACCGGGCCCTCGGCGTTCCGGTAGACCAGGCCGTGCCGGTGCAGGTCCGCCCCGAGCGCGGCGTAGGCGCCGCCGGCCATGAACAGCGGGTGCCACGAGCTGAACGTGTCGTGGGTGTACCCGGGCAGGGTCAGCTCGTCCGACGCGATGAAGCCGCCGATCCGGTCGTGCTCGTCCACCAGCGCCACCCGCCAGCCGGCGCCGGCCAGCTCGGCGGCGGCCACCATGCCGTTGATCCCCGCGCCGACGACGACGGCGTCGAACCGGTCGCTCATGCCGGCGACCCCTGCAGCCGCTTCGCCAGGGTGGGCGTGACGTGCGCGTAGTCGCCCGGGTCGATCGGCAGCAGCCACTGCTTGGCCCGGGTGAGCGGGCCGACGCCGATGCCGACGTCGGAGAGCACCTCGTCGATGTTCTTCACCGAGAACGGGATGATGTTGGTGCCGCGGGCGTGCGCGCCGTGGGTGCGCTCGCGCATCCAGTCCAGGGTCTCGCGCCGCTGCCGGTGCATCTCGTCCCGGCTGGGCAGCTCGTGGTTGCCGCCCAGCAGCGAGCCGATCCAGATCGCCGAGACCTCCGCCGACAACGGGGAGAAGAACGACGAGTTGTACCCGGCGAAGCTGAGGTCGGCGACGTCGATCGGGTGGATCTGCCGGTGCAGCAGGAAGTCCCCCTTGTCGTCGGTGAGCCGGTCGACGACGTCCTCGGGCAGGAAGGGCAGGTCCTGGGTCCAGCCGGTGGCGGCGACGACGACGTCGGCGGGCACCAGCTCCCCGGTGGAGAGCTCGGCGAGCGCCTTCCCGTCCTGCTCCACGAACCGGGCGACGACGGTGTCGCGCTTGACGGCGATCCGGCCCTCGGCGACGCCCTCGAAGAAGCCCTCGGTGGCCAGCGAGACCGTCGACCGGGCGATGTCGGAGAACTGGCCCAGCGGCACCAGGCCGAGGTCGGTGAGCTTGAGCTGGCCGGTGGTCACCTTCTCCACGCTGCCCAGCATCGAGTTGGCCATCGCCGAGTTCCTGGCGTGCAGCAGCTTCTCCGGACCGGTGGTGGACCGGTAGCGGAACAGGCCCTCGCCCATCCGCGTGAGCATGAAGAACTTGTAGTTGACCGCGTTGGCCACCTTGCGCGGCATCTTCCACAGCAGCTCGCGGGCCACGACGGTGGTCGAGGCCGCCACCGAGGCGATCTCCACGGTGATGTCGCAGGCGCTCTTGCCGTAGCCGAGCACGACGACGTCCTTGCCGCGGACCTGCTCGTGGCTGTGCCACTCGCTGGCCGCCAGCACCTCGCCGCCCAGCTTCTCGAACAGGTCGAGGTTCTCGATCGGCGGCACGAAGGGCCGGGAGAAGATCCCGCTGGCCAGCACCAGGTGGTCCACGTGCGTGGTGCTCTCGGCGGTCTCGACGTCCCACCCGCCGCCGTCGGACGGGCGGGCCTGCACCACCTCGGTGCCCAGCTGCACGTGCCGGACCAGGTCGAACTTCTCCGCGTAGGTCTGCAGGTAGGCCTGCACCTGGGCGCCCGAGGGCCACTCCGGGTAGTCCACGGGCATCGTGAGGTCCGACAGGGCGTAGGTGCCCTTGTCGTTCTGGGTCTTGAGCCCGGGGTAGCGGCGGGTCCCGCTCCACACCCCGCCCAGGTCGGGCGCCTTCTCCCAGACCACCACCTCGTGGCCGAGCTGGCGGAGGACCTTGGCGGAGGACAGGCCGGCGAACCCGGCCCCGACGATGCCGATCTTCATGGTGGAGGACCTCACTCTGCGAGCTGCGGGATGGCGGGGACGGTCTGCTCGGGGCCGAGCGCGGAGTAGCCGCCGTCGGCGGCCCAGTCGGCCCCGGTGACGACGGAGGCGGCGTCGGAGACCAGGAAGGCGACGACGGCGCCGATCTCGGCGCCGTCCCCGACCCGGCCGGTCAGGTGGAACGGGGCCGCGACGGCGTCGGTCTTCGCGCGGTCGCCGCCGGAGAGGTCGTCCATGATCTTCGACCAGGTCCAGCCGGGGCTGATGGAGTTGACCCGGATGCCGTCGGGGGCCAGGTCCAGCGCCATCGACCGGGTGAGCTGGGCGATCGCCGCCTTGGACGCCGGGTAGACCCAGCGGCCGGTCTGGGCGACCTTCGAGGAGATCGAGGTGAAGTTGACGACCGCGGCGTGCTCGCTGGCGACCAGGTGCGGGTGCGCGTGCCGCACCACCTCGACCATGCTCACCACGTTCACGTCCAGCGCCCGCAGCCAGTCCTGCCGGGAGGTGGCGAAGCCCTCGTCGAGGTAGACCGCGGCCAGGTTGACCACCACGTCGATGCCGCCGAACCGCTCGACGGTGGTCTGCACCAGGGCGGCCAGCGAGTCGTCGTCGGTGACGTCGGTGCGGACGAAGACGACGTCGGTGCCCAGCGCCTCGGCCGCGGCGCCGCCGACCTCGTCGACGTCGGCGACCACCACGCGGGCGCCGGCCCGGGCGAGGGCCTCGACGACCCCGTGGGCGAGCAGGGTGGCACCGCCGGTGACGACGGCGGTGCGACCGGTCAGGTCGGTCATGCGGGCTCCTCTCCTCCGACGCTGCGACATCGGTCACAACGTGTGGAGGGCGACGCTAGGAAGGCCCGGGACCGGGGGCTATCCGCTCTGCGCGACCGGCGTCCGCGGAGCGCGGGGCGGTCCCGGCGAGCTGCTCGCGCAGCTTGAAGTGCTGCAGCTTGCCGCTGGTGTTGCGCGGCAGGGCGTCGACGAACCGGACGTCGCGCGGGTACTTGTACGGGGCCAGCACGGCCTTCACGTGGTCCTGGATCGACCGCGCCGTCGCCTCGCTGGCCGGGACGCCCGCGCGCAGGACGACGAACGCGCAGACCACCGCGCCGCGGTCGGGGTCCGGGCGCCCGACCACCGCGGACTCGACCACGTCGGGGTGCCCGTCGACGGCGAACTCGACCTCGGGCCCGCCGATGTTGTAGCCCGAGGACACGATCATGTTGTCGGTGCGGGCGCAGTAGGTGAACCAGCCGTCCTCGTCGCGCCGGAAGGTGTCGCCGGTGACGTTCCAGCCGCCCTGCACGTAGCTGCGCTGCCGGTCGTCGTCCAGGTACCGGCAGCCGACCGGGCCGATCACCGCGAGCCGGCCCTCGACGCCGGCCGGCAGCTCAGCGCCGTCCGGGTCGAGGATCGCCGCGCGGTACCCGGGCAGGGGCCGGCCGGTCGTGCCGCGCCGGACGTCCTCACCGGCGGCGGAGATGAAGATGTGCAGCAGCTCGGTGCCGCCGATGCCGTCGACCACCTGCAGGCCGAGGTCGTCGTGCAGCGCGGCCCAGGTGTCGTCGGAGATGTGCTCGCCGGCGCTGACCGCCATCCGCAGGCCCGCCAGCTGCGATCCCTTGCCCGCGGCCAGGATCTGCCGGTAGGCCGTCGGCGCGGTGGCCAGCACGGTGACACCCTGCTCGGCGACCAGGTCGGCCAGCGCGGGCGGGGCCAGCGCGTCGGTGAGCAGGGCGCAGGCGCCCGCGCGCAGCGGGAAGACCACCAGCATGCCCAGCCCGAAGGTGAACGCGAACGGCGCAGTGCAGGCCACCAGGTCGTCGGGCCCCAGCTGCAGCACGTGCCGGCCGAAGGTGGCGTCGATGCTCAGCACGTCCCGGTGGAAGTGCATGGTGATCTTGGGGACGCCGGTGCTGCCCGAGGTGGGGCACAGCAGCGCGACGTCGTCGGCGGCGGTGTCGACGGCGGTGAACCCGGCCGGCTTGGTCGCCGCCCGGGCCACCAGGTCGGTGTCGGTGCCGGCCCCGATCGTGGTCACCCGCAGGTCCGGGGCGGAGGAGTCCCGGACGGCCTCGACGTCGGCGACGCTGCGGTGGTCGACCAGGGCGAGGGCGGGCCGGGTCCGCTCGACGACCGGGGCCAGCTCACCGGCCCGCAGCGCGGCGAAGACCACCGTGGCGACGCCGCCGGCCTTCAGCGTGCCCAGCCAGGCCGCGACCATCCACGGCGTGTTCGGTGCGCGCAGCAGCACGCGGTTGCCCGGCTCCAGGCCGAGGTCGTCGACCAGCACGTGGGCGACCTGATCGGCCCGGTCCTGCAGCTCGCCGTAGGTCCACACCTCGCCGTCCGGGGTGCGCAGCGCCGGGCGGTCCCGGCCGAACCGGGCCACGGCCTCGTCGACGAGGGCGGCCCCGGCGTTCAGCCGGGCCGGGTGCTGCAGCTCGGGGGTGGTGAACTCGAGGACCGGCCAGTCCTCGGCCGGCGGGAGGTGGTCCCGGGCGAAGGTGTCGGTGTGGGCCGACGGCGAGAGCTGCACGGGCGCTCCTCAACTCTGGTCCGGGTGACATGACACATCAAGCGCGATCGTTGCGCAGGTGTCAATACACACCGGTCGGGTTCAGGCGGGCCAGTGCCCCGCGGCGTGCGCCAGCGCCCGGCCCTCGAGGGCCTGCACCAGCTGCTCGAACACCGCGGCGGCCCGCGGGCCGGCCCAGTCGTCGGGCAGCAGGGTGCGGGGCAGGCCCGGGTCCCGGTAGGGCAGCCGGCGCCAGGCGTCGACCACCTGCAGATAGGTGGCGAACGCCGTCGCCGGGTCCACGCCGCCCTCGACCACCGCGAGGGTGTCGGCGTGCTCGGCGACGAACTCCCGGTACCGCTGGTCGATGCCGGCCAGGTCCCAGCTCTCCCGGATCAGCGTGGCCAGGTCCTGCCCGGCGACGTGGTCGCCGACGAAGACCGCGCTGTGGCCGACCAGGTCGAGCTCGGTGATGGCCGCCTGCGCCGCCGGCAGCATCCGGGCCGGGGCGATCCAGGTCGCCGTCCCCACGTTCCCGAAGCCGAGGGAGGACAGGTGCGACCGCAGCTGCTGGCGGCGGCTGCGCATCGACTCGGGCACCGAGAAGTTCACGATGCACCAGCCGTCGGTCAGCGCCGCCGGCTGGCGGGCGTGCCAGATGATCTCGTCGCCGCGGGCGAAGGAGTCGGCGGCCAGCGGGGTCAGCGCGTAGCCGCGCACCCCGCCCCGGCTCTCCGGGTCCAGCCAGCCGCGCTTCTTCAGCCGGAAGACCGCGGTGCGCACGGTCGGCCCGTCCAGGTCGAGGGCGGCCAGCAGGTCGATGCTGCCGCCGATGGGCAGCCAGCCGCCCATCCGCCGGACCACGGCACCGAGGAACGTCACGACGACGGTGCGGGAGGCACGCCCCCCGCCGTCCCGTCGCTCCTCCACCTCCGGGCTCACCAGCAGCATCGTGCCAGCCGACCCGGTCACGACCCGTCGGCCCCCAGCGCCGCGCGCCAGGCGTCCGGCCACGGGCTGGGCCCGCCGCCCTCGAACCCGTCCACGTGCACCACGACGTACCGGCCGCGGGCGGCCAGCACGTCGTCCCCACGGCGCACCTCGAAGTCGAAGGTCATCGAGGTCCGGCCGATCTCGGCCACCTGCACGGTGGTCACCGCCTCGTCGCCGAAGCGCAGCGGGGACACGAACTCGACCTCGTACCGGACCCGCGGGGCGGTCGGGGCGAAGTCCAGCCCGACCCCCCGCATGAGCTCCGCCTCGGCCGCCTCGGCGAACCGGGCCACCGCGGTGTTGTGGTAGATCCCCGACGCGTCGGTGTCCACCCACTCCACCCGGCGGCGACAGGTGCCGCTGGGCCCGCTCACCCCGCCGCGACCGGCGTGCGCGGCCGCCACCGGACGTGCTCGGGCTCCACGACGCCGTCGCGCAGCAGGGACAACCGCGGCGGCACCTTGTCCGTGCGCGACGTCGGGGGCTTGCGGCTGCCGCCGGCCCAGGGCGTCGGCCAGACCGCGCCGGGACCGGCGTAGCCCTGCTCGGCGGCGGCGTGCAGCGTCCACTGCCCGTCGTAGAGGTGGGTGCGGCCCAGCGCGCAGAGGTCCGCGCGCCCGGCGAGCAGGATCGAGTTGACGTCGTCGTGCGAGGAGATCGCCCCGACCGCGATCACCATCGCGCCGGCCGGCGCCGCCACCTCCTGCCGGATCCGGTCGGCGAAGGGGGTCTGGTAGGACCGCCCGAACGCCGGCTTCTCCTCCTTGGACACCTGGCCGGAGGACACGTGGACGGCGGCCGCGCCGTGCGCCACGAAGGCCCGGGCGATCTCCACGGCGTCGTCGTCGGTGTTGCCGTCGGGCAGCCAGTCGTGCGCGGAGATGCGCACGGTCACCGGCACCCGGCCCGCGACGACCTCGCGGACGGCGTCGAAGACCTCCAGCGGGAACCGCAGCCGGTTCGCCAGGCTCCCGCCGTAGGAGTCGGTGCGCTGGTTGGCGGCCGGGGACAGGAACGACGACAGCAGGTAGCCGTGCGCGGCGTGCACCTCGACCAGGTCGAACCCGGCGTCGACCGCCCGGCCGGCCGCGGCGGCGAAGTCGGCGACCGCGGTGTCCAGGTCGGCGCGGGTGGCCTCGCGGGGCACGTGGCAGCCGGGGCCGTAGGGCAGCGCGCTGGGCCCGACGACCTCCCAGTTGCCGCTCTCCAGGGGCTGGTCGATGCCCTCCCACATGAGCTTGGTGGAGCCCTTGCGGCCCGAGTGCCCGATCTGGACGCCGATCTTGGCCGGCGACCGCTCGTGCACGAACCGGGTCACCCGGGCCCAGGCGTCGCGCTGCTCGTCGGTCCACAGCCCGGGGCAGCCCAGGGTGATCCGGGCCTCCGGGGACACGCAGGTCATCTCGGTCATCACCAGGCCGGCGCCGCCCAGGGCCTTGCTGCCCAGGTGCACCAGGTGGAACTCACCGGGCACGCCCTCGTCGGCCACGTACATGTCCATGGGCGCCAGCACGACCCGGTTGGCCAGCTCCAGCCCGCCGATCCGGACCGGCTGGAACATGGCCGGGGCGGGCTCGCCGTCCCCGTGCCGGGCGGCGAAGGCGGCCTCGACCTGGGCGGCGAACACGGCGTCCCGGTCGCGCAGGTTCTCGAAGGTGATCCGGCGGGACCGGGTCAGCAGGTTGAACACGAACTCGGTCGGCTCCTGGCCCGCGTACATGCCGATCCGCTCGAACCACTCCAGCGAGGCCTGGGCCGCGCGCTGGGTGGACTCGACCACCGGCTTGCGCTCGTCCTGGTAGGCGGCCAGAGCCTGCTCGATCGTGGGGTGCTCGTGCAGGCAGGCGGCCAGCGCCAGCGCGTCCTCCATGGCGAGCTTGGTGCCCGAGCCGATGGAGAAGTGCGCGGTGTGCGCCGCGTCGCCCAGCAGCACCAGGTTGCCCTCGTGCCAGCACTCGTTGCGGACGGTCTGGAAGTTCAGCCACTTCGAGTTGTTGGTGAGCACCTCGTGCCCGGCCAGCTCGTCGGCGAAGATCTCCCGGATCCGCTCGACGGCGTAGGTGTCGCTCACCCCGGGCGGGAACTCCTGGCCCTCGGTCGCGCCGAAGCCCGCGCGCTCCCAGACGTCGTCGTGCATCTCGACGATGAAGGTCGAGCCGGTGTCGGAGAACGGGTAGCCGTGGATCTGCATCGTCCCCCACTCCGTGTGCTTGACGATGAACTGGAAGGCCTCGAAGACCAGGTCGGTGCCCAGCCAGATGTACTTGTTGTGCCGGCGGTCCAGCGTGGGGCCGAACGCCTGGGCGTGCGCCGTCCGGATCTGGGAGTTCAGCCCGTCGCAGGCCACCACCAGGTCGTGGGTGGCGCGCAGCTCCTCGACGTCGGGGGCCAGCGCGCGGTAGTGCACGGTGACGCCGAGCTCGGCGACCCGCTCCTGCAGGATCGACAGCAGCTCCTTGCGGCTCATCGCGGCGAAGCCCTGGCCGCCCACGGTGAAGGACTGCCCGTCGACCTCGACGTCGATGTCGGTCCACCGGGCGAAGCGGGACTCCATCCGCTGGTGCACGACCTCGTCGGCGCCCTCGATGCTGCCCAGCGTCTCGTCGGAGAACACGACGCCGAAGCCGAACGTGTCTTCGGGGGCGTTGCGCTCCCAGACGGTGATCTCGTGGCTGCTGTCCAGCTGGCGCAGCAGCGCGGCCAGGTACAGGCCACCGGGCCCGCCGCCGACGATCGCGACCTTCACGACTGCTCCCCCGTCTGCGGCACGGCCGCCCGGATCAGACCTTCCTGGACGACGGTGGCCAGGTGGACCCCGTCGGTGTCGTAGAACCGGCCCACCCCGGTGCCGCGGCCGTCCTCGACCGAGACCACCTCCTGGGCGTAGAGCAGCCAGTCGCCCATGACGACCGGCCGGTGGAACCACATGGCGTGGTCGAGGCTGGCGGTGACCAGGCCCTCGTCGGCCCACGCGTGCCCGAGCACCCGCAGGGCGGGCTCGAGGATCGTGTAGTCGCAGACGTAGGCCAGGGCGGCGGCGTCCCGCTGGGCGTCGTCCACGCCGGGCACCGGGCGCAGCGCGTCGAACGGGCGCACCCAGACCGCCTGCTGCGGGCCGGTGCCGCCGGCGACGTCGAGGTAGAGCGGGCCGGGCACGTGCCGCATGTCGAAGCTGCGGCCGCCGGCCCAGTAGGCGCGGGAGGCCTCGGTGCTGGTGCCGCCCTCGCGTCCGGCCAGCACGTCGGCCGCCGACGGCAGGTCCTCGGGCGCGGGGACGCCGGTCGGGGCGGCGGGCGCCCAGCTGCCGCCGGCCTCGCCCGCGGCGAAGCTGACCAGGCAGGTGTAGACCGGCTTGCCGTTCTGGAAGCCGCGGACCTGGCGGGTGGCGTAGCCGCGGCCGTCGCGCAGCAGCTCGACCTCGTAGCGGACCTGCCCGCCGATGTCGACCGGCCGCAGGAAGTAGGAGTGCATCGAGTGCACGGTCTTGCCGTCGGTGACGGTGCGCAGCGCGGCGACCAGCGCCTGGGCGACCATGTCCCCGCCGTAGGCCTTGGGCCACGGGCAGGGCTGGGTGGTCGCGGTGAAGGCCACGTCGTGCACCTCCGCCGGGGCCTCCTGCAGCGTGACCGCGGCGGTGAAGACCTCCGAGGTGGCGGTCACGGCCGGTCCGCCCAGTCGCGCAGGTCGGCGTCGTCCACCTGGGGCAGGTTGACCACGATGTTGTCCGGCGTCCGGGTGGTCATCCAGGTCAGCGGGTTGTTCCGGTCCAGGTTGCACTCGACGTGCGGCATGTGCGGCGGGACGAAGACCCAGTCGCCCTCGGACATGTCGATGTAGTCGTCGAACCGCTCGCCGAAGTAGATCCGGGCCCGGCCGCTGAGCACGAACCCGCCGGTCTCGGCCTCGCCGTGGTGGTGCGGCACCGAGCGGTAGCCGGCCAGGTTGTGCACCTGGCCGAACCAGATCTTCGTGGCCGGGGTGTGCTGCGGGCTGACCCCGGAGATGCGGGTCGCGCCCTCGCTCTGCGCCGTCCGGTCGGGCTCCTGGCCCGAGCGGGTGACGACCGGGACGACGAGGCCCGTGGCCGGGGTGATCAGGCGGTCGTTGCTGGGGTCCACGATGACTCCTCCTGGGTGAGACGGATGGTGTTGCGCAGGGTGCCGATGCCCTCGACCTCGGTCTCGAGCACCTCGCCGTCGGCGAGCCAGCGCTGCGGATCGCGGGCCATGCCGACGCCGCCGGGCGTGCCGGTGAGCACCAGGTCGCCGGGGCGCAGCACGGTGAAGGTGGAGACGTAGGCCAGCAGGTCCGCGGCGTCGAAGACCAGCGTGGCCGTGCTGTCGCGCTGCACCTCCACGCCGTCGATCCGGCAGGAGACGGCCAGCCCGGCGAAGGGGTCGACCTCGTCGGGGGTGACGACGACCGGGCCCAGCGGGGTGGTGGCGTCCCACGCCTTGCCCTGGAACCACTGCAGGGTGCGGCGCTGCCAGTCCCGGGCGGACAGGTCGTTGGCGACCGTCCAGCCGCCGATGGCCGCGCGGGCGGCGGCGCGGTCGGCCCGGTGCAGCGGGGTGCCGACGACGACGGCCAGCTCGGCCTCCCAGTCCCACTGCGCCGAGGCGTCCAGCCGCAGGTCGTCGGTCGGGCCGGTGAGCGTGTCGGCGAACTTGGCGAACAGCGTGGGGTGGGCGGGCAGCTCCCGGCCGGTCTCCCGGATGTGCTCGCCGTAGTTCAGGCCGCAGCAGACCACCTTGCCCGGGCGCGGCAGCGGGAGCACCGGCACCGCCCCGGGGACGACGGCACCGGGCGCCGCGGCCCAGGAGCCGTCGGCGAAGGCCGCGGAGAGGTCGCGCGCGGGCAGGGCGCGCCAGTCCTCGCCGTCCTGCACCGCTGCCGTCGTGCCGGTCGGTGTGCTGACCGTGGCGAGCCGCATCGGTCCCCCTTCTCGTTCGGTGTTGCATTCTGCGCACGATCGTTGCGTCGTTGTCAATACGATGACAGAGTGGCTGCGTCCGGACCGCCCCCACCACCAGGAGCCCGTCATGTCGCTCGAGCCGCAGGCCGTCAACCCGTCGTCAATGCCCACGCCGCGCGGCTACTCGCACGGCACGCTCAGCGGCAACACGCTGTACCTGGGTGGGCAGACCGCCCTCGACGCAGACATGCGGATCGTCCCGGGGGGGATCGTGGCGCAGTTCCGGCAGGCCTTCGGCAACGTGCTCACCACGCTGCGCGCCGCGGGCGGCGAGCCGGGCGACCTGGTCAGCATCACGATCTTCCTGACCGACATCCCCGACTACCAGGCGCACGGCAAGGAGATCGGCGAGGTCTGGCGCGAGCTGGCCGGCCCGGTCTACCCGGCCATGGCCGGGATCGGCACCACGGGCCTGTGGCAGACCGACGCGCTGATCGAGATCGTGGGCACCGCGGTCATCCCCGACGAGCGGCTCGTCCGGCCCTGACCTGCACGTTCCGCGCAGATGACGGGCGTCCCGGCGTTGACGCGCGCCGGGACCGCGTGCCCCAATGGACGCGCCGCCCACGAGGAGCCCGCATGGCCACCGCACTGCTCGCCCGTCACCCGCTGGTCGTCACGACGGAGCTGGACGAGGCGCGCAGCGAGGTCGCGCAGCGGTTCTGCCCCCACCACCTCGGGCTGACCCGCCGCGACGGGCGGCTGGACATGGTGCACAACGCGGCCGCCCTCGGTGAGGACGTCACGCTGGACTACCTGCGCTACGGCGACGAGGTGCGCATCGTGCCCGGGCGGTTCGAGGACTTCTTCCTGGTCCAGGTCCCGCTGGCCGGTCGCGCGCGGGTGCGGGTCGGCGACCGCGTCGTCCCGTCGGACACCACGCGGGCCTCGCTGGGCTCCCCCACCGAGCACGTCGACATGACCTGGGAGGCCGGCTGCGAGCAGCTGCTGGTCTACCTGCGCCGGTCCGCCGTCGAGGCGGCCGCGGGCGGTCCGGTCGTGTTCGACCCGCTGGTCGACCTGACCGCGGCACCGCTGCGGTCGTGGCTGCGCCTGGTGCACCTGGCGGTCGACGACCTGGGCGCCGGCGGCCCGCTGCTGCGGTCGCCGCTGGTGGCCACCCAGTTCGAGCAGACGCTGATCTCCGCGCTGCTGGCCGCCCAGCCCAACAGCACGACCGACGCGGTGCCGGCACCGGTCGGCTCCCGGGCGGTGCGCCGGGTGCTGGCCGCCATCGAGGCGGAGCCCGGGCGGGCCTGGCGGCTGGCCGACCTGGCCGGCACCGCCGGCGTCTCCGCCCGCTCCCTGCAGGAGGCCTTCCAGCGCGAGCTCGGCAGCACGCCGCTGGAGCAGCTGCGCCTGGTCCGGCTGACCCGGGCCCGCCGCGACCTGCAGGCCGCCGACCCCGGCACCACGTCGGTCACCGACGTCGCGGCCCGCTGGGGCTTCTTCCACCTGGGCCGGTTCTCCCAGGTCTACCGCGAGACCTACCGCGAGCTGCCCTCCCAGACCCTGGCCGGCTGAGCCACCGGGCCCACCGGGTCAGCGGCGGAGCGTGGCCGAGGGGGGCTCGGCGAAGCGCCGGCGGTAGTCCCCGGCGAACCGGCCCAGGTGGGTGAACCCCCACCGGAAGGCCGCGTCGGTGACCGTCAGGCTGCCGGGGTCACCGGCCTGCAGCGCGGCGTGCACCCGGTCCAGCCGGACGTCGCGCAGGTACTCGGTGGGCGTGCAGCCGACGTAGCGGCGGAAGCCCTGCTGCAGCGCCCGCACGCTCATGCCGGTGGCCTGGGCGACGTCCTCGACGGTGAGCGCCTCGGCGGCGTGGTCCCGGATCAGGTCGACGGCCCGCTGCAGCAGCCGGGGCACCGGGGTGCCCGACCCCTGCCGCAGCACGTCGCTGTAGTTGTTGGGCTGGCCGCACAGCAGCTGGGTGAGCAGCAGGCTGCGCAGCTGGGCCCGGGCGACCGGCGAGTGCACCAGGGCGCCGTCCTGCTCGGCCTCGGTGCGCAGCAGGTCGACCAGCCGGTGCCACGACCGGCCCTCGGGCGAGGTGAGGTCCAGGGCCGCGGTGAAGCGCAGCGGGCGGTGCACCTCGGCGCCGGTCAGCGTGCGCAGCTGGTCGTCGAGGGCGGCGCGCTCGAGCCGGACGATGAGCTGCGGGCTGCCGGCCGAGCGGACCGTGCTGATCGGCTCGGCCAGCGACAGGATCGCGCCGGTGGTGCGGTCGGCGACCACGGTGTCGGCGCCCTGGGTGATGGTGGACCGGCCGCCGAGCGGGATCTCGACCAGGAACGCGTCGCAGCCGCCGCGGGTGGTGATCCGCACGGGCGCGCCGTAGTCGAGCACCGTGACGCCGATGTCCTCGACCTGGTGCGCCCGCCACCGGGCCGACAGCGCGGCCGAGCGGTCGGGCAGCTCGAGCGTGTGCGGGCAGAACGCGGCGGCCACCACGTCCCGGGTCTCGTCCAGGTCAGCACTGCGCAGCACCGTGGCAGCGAGCATCGCGCACCATCCCTCTGCGCCGGACGGCGGCGCGGAGGGAAGCGTATGACCAATTCGGAGCGAACGTCAATGCAATGTCATGTTACGTCTGGGTACCGGGCGGGCGTCGGACCCGCCCGGTACCCACCCGCTCAGCCGACCGGGAGGCGGGTCTCGGCGGGCTTGAGCACCGTCGTCCGCAGGGTCGGGTAGGCGACCAGCACGACCACGAGGGCGACGACGAAGCCCAGCGCCGTCACACCGGTCTCCTGCAGGATCCCGCCGAGCAGCGCGGCGCCGACCACCGAGATGACCCCGGCCCAGTTGACCGACTCGGTCTCGCCCGGGTCGGCCACCCGGCGCTTCCGGACGATGAAGAAGTCGGCGATGATCACCCCGGCCAGCGCGGTGGTGGTGACGCCGAGGATGCCCAGGTAGCTGCCGATCAGGCCGAGGATGTCGCCGGCCACCATCAGCAGGGCGATGAGGTTGCCGACCACGACCATGGTGACCCGGCCCGGGCTTCGGCCGAAGAGGCCGTCGGCCAGGTTCGACAGCGACAGCGAGCCACTGTAGGTGTTGAGCACCTGCGCCTTGACCTGCGCGACGTACATCAGGACGAAGCCGAGCGTCCCGGCCAGGACGACGAAGAAGGCGCCGGCGTTGTTGGCGATCATCCAGGCCAGCTTGTCGGCCACGGTGTCGCCCACCTGCGTGGCGGCGATGTCCGGGTTGGCGGTCAGGTAGTCGCTGACCTCGCCCGAGCCCGCGTGGATGATGATCGTGCCGAGCACGACGACCACGACGTCGATCATCACCGCGCCGCCGACGGCGAGGATGCCGACGTCCTTGGTGGAGCGGGCGTAGCGGGCGAAGTCGGCGTCGACCAGCGCCAGCGCACCGGCCGAGCCGGCCAGGATCGACAGCACGGCGGTGAACCGGGCGGTGCCGCTCTCGAAGCCGGGGACCACGGGGCCGGCGGCGAACAGCTCGCCCAGCGACACGCTGGAGTCGGCCAGCGCCACGAACGCCAGGACGACGGTCAGCGCCACGAAGGCGACCAGCAGCACCATCGAGGTCTTCTGCACCAGCGGCAGGCCGAAGACGGTGAGCGCGATCCAGGCCAGCGTGAGCAGGCCGTAGATGACGACCGCGTTGAGCAGCGTGGGCGCCCAGCCGAACATGAACAGCGTGCCGTAGTAGAGCAGCGCGTTCTCCAGGGCGAGGAAGCCCAGGATCATGAACGCGAAGATCAGCGAGGCCAGCGCCGAGCCGCGGGTGCCCAGCCCGTAGAAGCGGGCGGTCACGGTGCTCGAGGTGCCCGACTTGTAGGCGACGTGCCCGACCAGCCAGCCCAGCGTGCCGCCGAAGACGGCGACGACGACGCCGGCGAGCAGGCCCCACCAGACGCCGGCGATGAGGGTGACGGTGCCGCCGATCGCCAGCTGGATCAGCGTGGAGGCGATGCCCGCGGTGTTGGTCATCAGACCCCATCCCGAGCGGCGCTCGGAGTCGGGGACGGCGGTGAGTGCGTGGTCCTCCATGCGGGCACGGAGCGCCGGTTCCACGGGGATGCGGTCTGCCATCGGGTGTCCTTCGGGAGTGGGGTCGCGGTCGAGCTGCCGCGGGACGTTAGGGAGGTCACACCCCCTGGGTCCATCCGCCCGGCGCACCCGCTGTCCGCATTCCGCACGGATGCGTTGACGCCGTCCCCACCTGGGCTTTCGATGCGATGACCCACCCGACTGCCCGTCCCCAGGAGCCCCGCCATGGCATCGCCCGCCCACGCCTTCTCCCACGTCGGCGCCACCGTCCCCGACCTCGAGGCCGCGGTCGGGTGGTACCGGGAGACCCTCGGCGCCTACCTGCTGGTCGGGCCGATCGAGGTGCTGGAGGACGGCTCGCCGCTGGGCGACGCGGCCGCGGCGATCTACGGCCAGGGCTTCCGCCGGTTCCGGTTCGCCCACCTGGCCTTCGCCGACGCGGTCGGCCTGGAGCTGTTCACCTTCGACGTCCCGGCGCTCGAGGTCCGCGAGGACAACTTCGAGTTCTGGAAGACCGGCATCAACCACTTCTCGCTCACCGCGCCCGACGTGCGCGAGGTGGCCGACCGGATCGCCGCGGCCGGGGGCCGGGTGCGGGCGGAGCCGGTGGTGCTGGACGCCGAGAAGGGCTACACGATCGTCTACTGCCAGGACCCCTGGGGCACCGTCATCGAGCTGTGCTCCCACCCTTATGCCCAGATGTGGGCCTGACCGGTCCGTCCCGCGCGGGTCAGCGGGAGCGGCGCAGGGTCTCCGCGGGGCTCTCCCCGAAGGCGGCCCGGTAGTCCACGGCCAGCCGGCCCAGGTGCGGGTGGCCCCAGCGGGCGGCGGCCTCGGTGACGGTGCCGGCCGTGCCGTCGGCGAGGCTGGCCCGGATGCGCTCGAGCCGGGTGCGGCGCAGGTAGGCCATCGGCGTGCAGCCCAGCTGCGCCCGGAACCCGGCCTGCAGCGCCCGGACGCTGACGTGCAGGGCCTCGGCGACGTCCGGGGTGCCCAGCGGCTCGGCGCAGTGCTCCTCGATCAGCCGGGTTGCCCGCCGGACGACGGTGTCCGACGTCGCCGGCGGCGCCGCCCGGCGGGTGGCGAGACCGGCGACCAGGCCGTCCACCAGCGCCGTCCGCAGCGACGCCGCGGCCACCGGGGACGCCGCCAGGCCGTCCGGCCGCTCGAGGTCGGTCAGCACCAGCTCGACCAGGCTGCGCCAGGAGCGGCCGGCGCCCCGGGTCAGGTCCAGCGCCGCCCCGCCGGGCGCCGGCACGTCCAGGCCGGCCTCCCGGGCCACGGCCGACCGGTCGGCCAGCAGCCGCTCGGCGACCTGCACCACCAGCCGGGGGTTGTCCCCGGAGTAGCCCATCCGCAGCGGCCGACCGGCCGGGGTGACCACCGCGGCGCCCGGCCCGGCCCCGACGACCCCGGAGCCTGCGTCGACGGTGGTCCGGCCGCCCAGCGGGATCTGCACCAGGTGGAAGTCCATGGCGTCCACCGCGACGTCGGCGGCCACCCCGTAGTCCAGGAAGTGCAGGCCGACCCCGCCGAGGTCGGCCCCGTTGTGCCGGGCGCAGAAGGTGCCGCCGCGGTCGGCCGGCACCAGCCGGTGCGGGGCCAGCGAGGCCGAGATCGCCGACTGGGCGGCCTCGATGCTGGTCGTCCGCAGGATGCGGTGGGAGGACAGCGGGACCGCCGAACGGGGCACGGATCCGCCTCCTGGGGTCGTCGCGAGCTCCTCGAGCGTAGGCCTTCGAAGCGTGCGATGTGGCCCTTGACACCCCAAAAAGTCACTCCTACGCTCCGCTCGTTCAGCCTGGCTGACATCTCGTCACGGTCCGCGGATCCCGCGACGCCGTCCCCGGCACCTGCACGGCACTGGCTGCAGCGGTGCGTCCCGGCAGCCGCCCCGCCGACGCCCACCTCCCCCGATGCACCACGAGAGGCCTCCATGACCGCCCACCCCTCCGTCGCGGAGTTCCGCGCGCACTTCCCGGCCCTGGCCGACACCACCTACCTGGCCAGCTGCAGCCAGGGCGCGCTCTCCGACGCGATGACCGCGGCCCTGCTGGAGTTCCAGTTCTCCATCCGGGAGCACGGCGCCCCGTGGGAGCTGTGGATGGGCAAGGTGGCCGAGGCCCGCGCCGGCTTCGCCCGGCACATCGGGGCCGACGTCGACGAGGTCGCCGTGGTGTCCACCGCGTCGGAGGGCGCCTTCCACGTCGCCTCGACCCAGGACTGGTCCACCCGCCCGCGCCTGGTCACCACCGACATGGAGTTCCCCTCGGTGGCCCACGTCTGGCTGGCCCAGCGGCCCCGGGGCGCCGAGGTCGTGCACGTGCCCGACCGCGACGGCGTCGTCGAGCTCGACGACTACCTGGCCCTGGTGGACGAGCGCGCCGCGCTGGTGTCGGTCCCGCTGATCTCCTACCGCAACGGCCTGCGGCTGCCGGTCCGCGAGGTCGTCGCCCGGGCCCGCGAGCTGGGCGCCAAGACGTTCGTCGACGCCTACCAGGGCATGGGCGTCGAGCCCGTCGACGTCCGTGAGCTCGACTGCGACTACCTGGTCAGCGGCTCGCTGAAGTACATGCTCGGCATCCCCGGCCTGGCGTTCCTCTACGTCCGCTCCGGCGTGCGCGACGACGTGGCCCCCTCGCTGACCGGCTGGTTCGGCCGGCAGGACCCGTTCAACTTCGACCCCCGGCACCTGGACCACCCGACGCACGCCCGCCGGTTCGAGGGCGGCACCCCGTCGATCCCCTCGGCCTACGGCGCCGTCGCCGGCCTCTCGCTGCTCGAGCAGCTGGACATGCACCGGGTGCAGCAGCACATCACCGAGCTGACCCGCAGCCTGCAGGACCAGCTCATGGCCGCCGGCGAGGTGACCCGCTCCCCCAAGGACGACGCGCTCCGCGGCCCGCAGGTCGCCCTCCTCGACGCCGACCCGCACGCCCTGGACGCCCACCTGAAGGCGCACTCGGTGATCGGCAGCCCCCGCGGCGACGTCGTCCGGCTGTCCTTCCACCTCTACAACGACGACTCCGACGTCACCCGGGCCGTGCAGGCCGTCGCCGACTACCGCAAGACCCACTGAGGGAGCAGACATGTCATCGACCACCGACACCCCGGGCACCGGCACCGGGTCCGACGGCGCCACCGGCACCGCCGGGCTGCAGCGCCGGCTCAACTCCAAGCAGCTGACCATGATCGGGATCGGCGGGGCCATCGGCACCGGCCTGTTCCTGGGGTCCAGCCTCGCGATCTCGCAGGCCGGACCGGCGGTGATCATCGCCTACATCCTGTGCGGGCTGGTCGCGCTGGTCATCGCCTGGGCGCTGGCCGAGATGGTCGTGGTGCACCCGACCGCCGGTGCCTTCGGCGCCATCGCGCACAACTACCTCGGCGCGGGCACCGGCTTCGTGCTGCGCTGGACCTACTGGGCGATGCAGGTGATCGCCATCGGCGGGGAGATGATCGCCGCCGGCGTCTACGTGAAGTTCTGGTGGCCGGACATCCCGCTCTGGCTGCCGGTGATCGTCTTCTCGGTGCTCGTGCTCGCCGTGAACGCCGCCGCCGTGCACCTGTTCGGCTCGTTCGAGTACTGGTTCGCGATGATCAAGGTGACCGCGATCGCCGTCTTCGTGCTGCTCGGCCTGGTCCTCGTCGTCTTCGGCCTGCCCGACCGGCCCGCCGTCGGCACCGACAACCTGCTGCTGGACGGCGGCTTCTTCCCCAACGGGATCACCGGCCTGATGCTGGCCATGGTCTTCGTGCTCTTCAGCTACATCGGCACCGAGGTCGTCTCGGTCACCGCGGCGGAGTCGGAGAACCCGCAGCGGGACATCCCCCGCGCCGCCCGGGCGATGGTCCTGCGGCTGGGGCTGTTCTACGTGCTGGCGATCATGGTCGTCGTCCTCGTCGTGCCGTGGACCCTCACCGCGCAGGGCGGCACGATCAACGCCAGCCCGTTCGTCACCGTGTTCGAGGGCGCCGGCATCCCCGCGGCCGCCGGCATCATGACCTTCGTCGTGCTGACCGCGGCGCTGTCCAGCGCGAACACGAACCTGTACCTGACCACCCGGATGATGCACTCGCTGGCCGAGCACCGGCTCGCGCCGGCCTGGGCCGGTCGGCTCAGCACCAGCGGGGTGCCGCGCAACGCCCTGGCGCTCTCCGCCCTGGGCATGGTCGTGGCCGCGATCCTGTCGGCGAACGACTCCGGCCAGGCCTACCTGGTGCTGTTCGGCATCTCGGTCTTCGCCGCGATCGTCGTCTGGCTGCTGATCCTCGCCACCCACGCCTCCTTCCGCGCCACCCGGCGCAAGGAGGGCCTGCCGCCCTCGCCGGTGCAGCTGTGGGCCGCGCCGGTCACCCGCAGCGTGGTCGCGGTGTTCCTGGTCGCCGTCCTGGTCTCGACCTACTTCGTCGAGGGCCTGGACCCGGCCTGGCAGTTCGGCCTGCCGTTCTTCGTCCTGCTGGTGGCCACCTACCTGGTGATGAAGAAGACCGGGCGGTGCGACCACCTGCTGGCCGAGACGCGGCTCCCCGACTACGAGCCCCGCGCGACCGACGCGTGACGAACCGACCCCCCTCGACCCGCAGGAGAACAGCATGGTGACCATCCGACGCACCTCCACCGCCCACTGGGAGGGCGACCTGGAGACCGGCAGCGGCCACATCGGGGTCGGCCGCACCGACCTCGACCTGCCCTTCAGCCTGAAGACCCGGATGGGCGGGGAGCCCTCGACCAACCCGGAGGAGCTGCTGGCCTCGGCACTGTCGGGGTGCTACTCGATGTCGCTGGCCAACGAGCTGGCCGGCAACGGGACGCCGGCCACCCGGATCACCTCGACCTCGACGGTGCACCTGGTGCAGGGGCCCGACGGCTTCGGGATCCCGACCGTCGACCTCGAGGTGGCCGCGCAGGTCGACGGCGTGGACGACGACGCCTTCCAGCGGATCGCCACCACCGCACACGAGGGCTGCCCGGTGTCCCGGCTGTTCCGGGCCGACGTCCGGCTGACCGCCCGGCTGGTGGCCCCGTGAGCGCCCCGGCCCGGGTCGGCGGGGACCTGCCCGCCGGCCGGGCCGGGATGCCGGTGCACTACCGCGACGTCCCCGCCGTCACCGCCGACGGCGTGGCCGTGCACCGGGTGCACGCCGACCCCGACGGGTCCGGGCTGGAGATGGCGGTCCTCGTCGTGGCCGACCACGGCACCCGCCGGGTGGACGCCGGCCGGGACGAGCTGCTCTACGTGCTCGGCGGCCGCGGGGAGGCCGTCGTCGACGGGGTCGCCCACGACCTCGTCCGCGACACCGCCGTCCGGGTGGCCGGCGACGCCGCCTACGAGCTGCGCAGCACCGGTGCCGAGCCGCTCGAGGTGGCCGTCGTCTCCGGGCGCGTCGACCCGGGCACCCCGGCCACGGTCGGGCCGGTCAGCCTCGACCTGGCCGACCGGGCCAAGCACCCGGCGGTCAGCAGCCGGGAGTACCAGCTGCTGTTCGACCCGGACTGCGGCTGCTCGGGCATGACCCAGTTCGTCGGCTACGTCCCGGCGCTGCGCACCCCGCGGCACACCCACCCCTACGACGAGATGCTGTGCATCGTCAGCGGCACGGGGACCGTGGAGATCGAGGGCGTGGAGCAGGAGGTGTCGGCCGGCTGGTGCTACTACCTGCCGCGCGGCACCGTCCACCTGGTCCAGAACCGCGCCGAGGAGCACCTGGTCGAGCTGGGGGTCTTCACCCCGGCCGGCAGCCCCACCCAGAACACGCCCGTCGAGTGATCGCCGGTCACCCCGCTCAGTAGCTGGGCGGGGTGACCGCGACCAGGAAGACGGTCGGCCGGTCGCTGTCGTTGACCAGGCGGTGCGGCAGCCGGGAGTCGAAGTAGCAGCTGTCGCCGTCGGTGAGCCGGTGGTCCACGCCGTCGACCTCCACCAGCAGCGAGCCCTCGACGACGACCACGCACTCCTCGGCCGGGTGGCTCCACGGCTGCTCGTGGGACACCCCGCCCGGGCGCAGCTCCCCCCGCAGCACCTCGACCTGGCCGTGCGGCACGGACTTGCGGGCGTAGGACGCGTCCCCGTTCGGCGAGGTGATCGTGGACTCCTCGCCCCGCTTGATCACCGTCACCGCGGACTCCGGCGACGCCGGCTGGAACAGGTCGAACAGCGGCACGGCCAGCACCTTGGCGATCTGCCGCAGCGTGGCCATGCTCGGGTCGGTCAACCCGCGCTCGACCTGGCTGATCAGCGCGGTGGAGACCTCCGCGGCGGTCGCGAGCTCGGCGATGGTCATGCCGCGCTCCACCCGCAGCTTGCGGATGCGAAAGGTCTCCACCCCCCGATTCCACCAGGTCGGCCCCCGTCGGGGGCGCCGACCCCGCACGGCGGCGCCGGGCGGGGGGCGTCCACCGGGCCCATGGTGTTCGATCGGGTGCGTGCCGATCCCGCGCGACGCGCTGCTGGCGGCCGCCCGGGCGGTGGCGGCCGAGGACGAGGACCGCACCGGGGTGGCGATGCTGGTCGCCCTGGTCGACCGCACCCGGCCGGCGCCCGCCGTCGACCCACGGCCCGGGGACGTCGAGCTGGCCGCCGACGTCCAGCAGGCCTGGGAGGTGCTGCGGGCGGCGGACGCCGACGTGACGGTGCAGGACGCGCTGGCGGCGCTGGCCCACCTGCGGCTGCGCCCACCGGCCAGCCGCGGTCCGGCCGGCGACGCCCCGCTGGCGGCGTGGCGGCCGCGCGACACCGACCGGCCCGACGCGGCCGCACGGGACGCCGAGGCCGCCGTGGTGGTCGACGCGGTGCTGCACGGCCGGCACCTGCGGGTGGTCAACTGGCACAACACATCGGCCTCCCACGCGGCGGAGCTGCGGCAGGAGCTGACCTGGTACGCGGAGCGCTTCTCCCCCGTGACCGAGGCCGACCTGCACGCCGCGCTGGACACCGGCCGCTGGGCCGACCCGCGCCCGGGCGTCGTCCCGGCCTTCTTCGACGGCTTCGCCAGCGCCGCGCAGGTCGCCGCCCCGCTGTGCGAGGAGCTCGGCCTGGTCGGCTGGTTCTACCCGCCCACGGAGTTCCTGGACTGCCCGCCCGCGCAGCAGCGCGGCTTCGCCGCCGAGCACGACCTGGGCGTGCTGGACGAGGACCTGGCCGGTGACGCCCCGCTGGCCATGACCTGGGACGCCCTGGCCGACCTGGCCACCCGGCACGTGGTCTGCGGGCACTCGGCCACCCACGCCAGCTCGGTCTCGGTGCGCACCGCGGCCGACGTCGAGCGCCAGGTGCACCGCCCGCTGGCCCGCCTGACCGAGGTCGTCGGGCGTCGTCCAGCCGGCTGGGCCTGGCTGGGCGGCACCCCGTTCGACCCGGCCGCGCCCGGGGACGCGGCGGTCGCCGCCGCCGGGGTGCGCCTGTGGACGTCGAACGCCGCGGTCGAGCGGCTCGCCTGAGGAAACTTGACGCACAAGATCGACTGGTGCGGTGCACAGCCAGCCCTCAAGGTCGGGCCGTGATCAGGTCACAGCTGTCCCGACGGGGATTCCTGGGCGCTTCGGCGGTCGGCGCGCTGGCCCTGGCCGGCTGCGGCACCGGGTTCGCGCTGCAGCGCGGCGACGGCACCGCCAGCCGGGAGGGCCGGCTCAGCTTCACGCTGTGGGCCGGCGAGGCCGAGCTCGCCGCGTTCACCACGGTGGCGGAGCGGTGGACGGCGACCAGCGGCATCCCCGTGGTGTTCAACGTCGTCCCGTTCAGCGAGGCGCTCACCGGCGTGGACGCCAACCTGGCCAGCGACCGGGCGCCGGACCTGTTCCGGGTGACCTACCAGGACATCGGCATCTACGCCGCCGGCGGCGCCCTGCTCGACCTCACCGACCGGCTGCCCGCCGGGTTCGTCGACGGGTTCGGCCCCGCCTTCGTGTCGGCGGTCAGCAACGGGGACCGGGTCTACGGGGTGCCGCACCACACCGACACCTCGCTGGTGCTCTACGACGTCGAGGCGCTGGCTGGCGCCCGCATCCCCACCAGCCTGGACGACGCCTGGAGCTGGGAGGAGTTCCGGTCGATCGCGGCGGACCTGCCCACCGGGGACGCGCAGTTCGCCTTCGGCGTGAACTGGCAGCTGGCCGGGGCGTACCGGTGGCTGAACTGGGTCGACCAGCTCGGCGGCCGGCTGCTGACCGAGGACCTCACCGGGCCCGCGATCGACGACCGGGCCGGCCGGGAGGCCCTGGCCTTCACCCAGTCCTTCTTCACCGACGGCCTGGTCCCGCCGACGACGTCGACCAAGGGTGCCTACGTCGACGAGCTGTTCACCACCGGGACCATCGCGATGGTCTTCGCCGGGGACTTCCTGCTGCCCACCATCGACCCGGCGTTCGTCGCGGCCGGCCGGGAGTACGGCGCGACCTTCCTGCCCGCCGACGAGCGGGCCTCGGCCGACCTGGGCGGCAACGCCGTGGTGGCCACCGCGCAGTCGGTCAACCCCGAGGCGGCCGCGGACTTCCTGGCCTTCCTGTCCGACGACGAGCAGCAGGCGCTGTTCTGCGAGCAGGCCACCGTGCTGCCCACCCGGACGGCGCTGCTGGGCCAGCAGCTGGACTACGCCGTCCGGCCCGACCTCATGGAGCTGTTCGTGGAGCAGGCCACCACCATCACCCCCGAGCTGTCGGCGCAGGTGACGGTGCCGCAGTTCAACGCGGTGAACGCCTCGATGGTCGACCGGCTGGAGCAGGCGTTCCTCGCCGGCGACGACCCCGGCCAGGTGCTCGCCGACCTCGCCGAGGACATCACCGGACGGCTGTCGTGACCACCGCGGCGCCGGCGGCGGTCACCGCACCCGGCCCCGAGCAGCCCACCCCGCCACCGCGGCGGCGGCCCCGGGTCTCCCGCGACGCGGTGGCCGCCTGGGGTCTGCTGTCGCCCAACCTGGTCGTCTTCGGCGTCTTCCTCTTCGTCCCGCTGCTGGCCACGGTCTGGCTGTCGCTCTACTCCTCGTCCGGCTTCGGCCCGCGGGAGTTCGTCGGCGCGGACAACTACGCCGAGCTGTTCGCCGACTCCACGTTCTGGCGGGCCACCCTCAACACCGGCCTGTACGCGCTGCTCACCGTGCCGGTCTCGCTGGTGCTGGGGCTCGGGGTGGCGCTGGCGATGAACCGGCCGCTGCGCGGGCGCGGCGTCCTGCGGGCGATCTACTACGTGCCCTACGTGATCAGCGGCGTCGTCGTCGCGGTGGCCGGGCGGTGGATCTTCAACGAGAACGTCGGCGTGGTGAACCGGCTGCTGCGCTCGGCCGGGCTGGACGGCGTGCCCTGGCAGTCCGACGCGGTCGGGGCCATGAGCTCGCTGGTGCTGATCAGCATCTGGACGAAGGTCGGGTTCTGCATGGTGGTCTACCTGGCCGGCCTGCAGTCGATCCCCAAGGAGTACCTGGAGGCCGCGCAGACCGACGGCGCCGGCCGGTGGACCCAGCTGCGGTACATCGTGGTCCCGCTGCTGAAGCCGACGACGATCTTCCTGGTCGTGCTCGGGGTGATCGAGAGCTTCCAGGTCTTCGACATCGTCTACGTGCTCACCGGCGGCGGGCCCGGCAACGCCACCGAGATGCTGGTGACCTACGCCTACGCCGAGGGCTTCGACGCCCGCCGGCAGGGCTACGCGGCCACCATCGGGGTGGTCACCTACCTGTTCATCGCCGTCCTCACCGCGCTCTGGTACCGCCGGCAGAAGGCCCAGGAGGCGGACCTGTGAGCACCTCGACCTCGACCTCGACGAAGAGAAAGCCCCGCACGCCGCAGCGGGCGGGCGCCGGCTGGGCGTCCTGGCGGGCGGTGGCGCTGGTGGTCGGCGCCCTGGTCATGCTCTTCCCGCTGTACTGGATGGTCATCACCGCCTTCAGCGGCCAGGGCGCGCTGACCAGCGGTCCGCTGCGGTTCTTCCCGGCCGACCCCACCCTCGACGGCTTCCGGCGGGCGTTCGCGCTGCTCCCGTTCAGCAGCTTCTTCCTCAACTCCACCGCGATCGCGCTGGTGGCGATGGCGCTGTCGGTGACGCTGAACCTGCTGGCCGGCTACGTGCTGGCCAAGTACCGGTTCCGGGGCCAGCAGGTCGTCTTCGTGATGATCGTGTCCACGCTGATGATCCCGGTGCAGGTCGTGATGGTGCCGCAGTTCCAGCTGGTCGCCGGGCTGGGCTGGATCAACTCGTACTGGGCGGTGATCGTCCCGCGCGCGGCCGAGGCGTTCGGCATCTTCCTGTGCCGGCAGTTCATGCTCGGCATCCCCGACGAGGTCCTCGAGGCCGCTCGCCTGGACGGCGCCGGGCACCTGCGGATCTTCTGGTCGATCGTGCTGCCGATGAGCCGGCCGCTGATCGCGGTGCTGGTCATCCTCACGTTCATGTACCGGTGGAACGAGTTCGCCTGGCCGCTGATCGTGCTCAACGACCAGCAGCTGTTCACCGTCCCGATCGGGCTGGCGTTCCTGCAGGGCGAGTACGGCACCGACTACCCGGCCCTCATGGGCATGGCGTTGCTGTCCACGCTGCCCGTGCTGGTGGTCTTCGCGATCTTCCAGCGCCAGTTCGTGGAGGGCGTGGCCCGCAGCGGGCTGCGCTGAGGGTCAGCCCAGCCGCTGCGGGGCGTGCCGGGCGGGCTCGCGGTAGAGCGGGTAGAGCTCGCCGACGGTGCGCGCGACGGCGGCGACGTCCAGCCAGGCCGGCCCGCCCACCCGCTCGGTGGCCTCGGGGGTGAGCCGGACCGGGAGCCGGTCCGGCGTCGTCGGCGCCCCGAGCCCGACCAGGTCGGACCCCCGGGCCAGCAGGCGGCGCAGCACCCGCTCGCCGATCCGGCCGTAGGACAGCGTCTCGACCTCCAGGCCGGGCACCAGCACCTTGGCCACGTGCACGTCGCCGACCCGCACCGGCGCGACCAGCAGGTCGAACCCGGCCAGCCGCTCCCGGTGCAGGGCCAGGGTGTCCACGGGGCCGGTCACCGTCGAGGTGGGCAGGTCGGCGTAGGGCACCTCGGTGGTGCGCCGCCAGAGCGGGGCCAGCAGCTCGTCGAGCTCGGCCGTGGTCAGCCGCCCCCACGCCGTCATGGCGGCGAGGGCGCGGTCCTCCTGCGGGCCGAGCGGGACGGCGAGCTCGGCGGCCAGGTAGTCGGGGTGCAGCGCACGCACCCGGTCCAGCGGGCCGAAGGCGAACGCCCGACGCGCGCGGGAGGAGGCCAGCTCCAGCACCGCCTTGCGCACGGCCTCGGCCCGGTCCGGGGCCGCGGCCTCGCCGACCGCGCTGAGCACCACCGGCGGGTCCGCGGCGGCGTCCCGGGCCACCGCGTGCACGACCACGGCGAACTCGGTGCTGTCGAGCTTGACCGTGACCTCGAGCCCCGCGGCGGCCAGCTCGGCCAGCAGCCGGACCGTCTCCGGGTCGTCGATCCCGGTGACCACCCGGCCGGTGTCCAGCGCCCGGAAGTCGACCGTGTCGCCGTCGCGCTGGAGCAGCTCGCCGATCCCGTGCGCCACCGCCCGCTCGGCGGTGTCCCCGGCCCCCATCCCGTTGGTGATCGGGGTGACCAACCAGCCACCCGGCGGCGGTGCCGCGGCGATGCCGCCGGCGTGCGGGGCGACGAACTCGGCCGGGACGAGCACCTCCTCCCCGGTCGCCCACCGGGTGGTCGGCAGCCAGCGCAGCGGCCGGTCGAGGTCGACGTCGGCCCCGGCCGGCAGCACCAGCGTGCGGGGGTCGGCCACCCGGCCGGCGCCGCGCTCGCCGACCAGCTCGCGGTGGCTCGCCGTCCGTGGTTCCACGTGCAACAACGCGTCGTCCAGGAGCACCTGCTCGGCCAGCTCGCCCCAGGCGCCGATCGCCGCCGCCTCGGCGGTCGCGCCGTAGCCGACCCCGTGGCCGGACCGGGCGCCGTCCGCGGACCGCCAGACGGTCGCGGTCACCGGGACGCCGGTCCGGTCGTACGGGCGGAGGTCGAGCTCGGTGGTCGCGCCCTCCGGGAGGGCGGCGCGGTAGGCGGCAGCCGGGTCGCTCACCCGGTCACTGTGCCCCGGGTGCCCCGGTCCGCGCGCGCTCAGCCGCCGCGCTCGTGCTCGAAGATCAGGCTGGTGTTCGTCGCGGCGACCATCGGCTGGGTGGAGATCCGGTCGGTCACGAAGTCGCGCAGGTGGGCGGTGTCCCGGGCCCGGACGTGGACGACGAAGTCCTCGGCGCCGGCCAGGTAGAAGAACTGCGCGACCTCGGGCAGCGACCGCAGCCCGTCGGCGAACGCGGTGAGCTGGTGCCGCGCACCGGGGCGGATCCGCACCGAGACCAGGGCCTGCAGCGGCCGGCCGAGCAGCTCGGGGTCGACGTCCACGGTGAACCGGGTGATGACCCCGTCGGCCACCAGCGCGCGCACCCGGGCCAGGCAGGTGGACGGCGAGATGCCCAGCGCCGCGGCGAGCTGGTTGTTCGGCCGGCGCCCGTCCAGGCGCAGCAGCTCCAGCAGCCGCCGGTCGACGTCGTCCAGCGTTCGGCCGCTCACCGCACCGACCGGTCCCGGCCGCAGATCCTGCGGCTGATCGGCTCTTGCCTGCGCACTTGTTCGACTCCTCTGGCCCGCACCCGCAGTTGGTGGATGGATGGTGGCACGGCTCACCCACCGACCCAGGAGACCCCCGTGCTGATCGGCATCCCCCGCGAGATCAAGGACAACGAGCAGCGGGTCTCCCTGCAGCCCGACGGCGCCGCCGAGCTGGTGCACCACGGCCACGAGGTGCTCGTGGAGTCCGGGGCCGGCGTCGGCTCCCGGTTCTCCGACGAGGAGTACGCGGCCGCCGGCGCCCGGATCGTCGACGACGTGTTCCCCGCCGACCTCGTCGTGAAGGTCAAGGAGCCTGTCCCCGAGGAGTACCACCGCTTCCGGGACGGCCAGCAGCTGTTCACCTACCTGCACGCCGCGGCCGACCGCTCGCTGACCGACTTCCTGCTCGAGCGGCGGATCGACTCGATCGCCTACGAGACGGTGCAGACCCCCGACGGCCGGCTCCCGCTGCTGACGCCGATGAGCGAGGTCGCCGGCCGGATGGCCGTGCAGGCCGCCGCGCACCACCTGGAGAGCCCCGCCGGCGGCGCGGGCGTGCTCATGGGCGGGGTACCCGGCACGCCGGCGGCCAAGGTGACCATCATCGGCGGCGGCGTCTCCGGCACCGAGGCCGCCAAGATCGCCGTCGGCATGCGGGCCATCGTGCGGGTCTTCGACACCAACCCCGCCCGGCTGGCCTACCTGTCCGACGTCTTCGACGGCCGGCTGGACCTGGTGCAGCCCAACCGCTCCCGGCTGGCCGCCTACGTGGCCGACTCCGACGTCGTCATCGGCGCGGTCCTGGTCCCCGGCACCAAGGCGCCCAAGCTGGTCAGCCGCGAGATGATCGCCGCGATGCGCCCCGGCAGCGTCGCGGTGGACATCGCCATCGACCAGGGCGGGTGCTTCGAGACCAGCCGGCCGACCACGCACTCGCACCCGACCTACGTCACCGACGGCGTCGTGCACTACTGCGTGGCCAACATCCCCGGCGCGGTCGCCCGCACCTCGACCCTGGCGCTGACCTCGGCGACGCTGCCCTACCTGGTCACGGTCGCCGACCACGGCGTGCGCGGCGCGGCCCGCACGTCCCCGGTGCTGGCGAAGGGCCTGACCTCCCTCGGCGGGCAGCTCACCAGCGAGCCGGTCGCCGCCGCCCACGGCCTGCCCTGGACGGCGGGCGAGCAGCTGCTGGGGTGAGCCCGGACCTTGACGGGTCGACGCGTGTCCGTCACTCCACGGAGTGATTCCTCAACGCTGAGGTATATCCAGGTGGTTGACGGGCACAAGAGGGCTGCCGCACCGTGGATCTACCCGGTGCAGACAGCCCGATGACGAGGAGCAAGCGTGAACACCTTCGTGACCTGCGCGGTCGTGGAGACCCTGGAGTCGCACGCGTTCGAGCTGGGCCTCGCGCTCGAGCTGGATGCGCCGAGCGGCCTGGTGGTCCGCGAGGACCCGCACGTCCCGGGGGTGTTCTACCTGGAGGCCTGCATCGAGGCCGCCGACGCCCAGCGCGCCCTGGCCCTCGGCCTGCAGACCACGGCGACGCTGACCGCGCAGCTCGGCCTCCCGGCCGAGGTCGTCGAGGTGTCGGTCGTCGGGCTCGACGGCGCCACCAGCTGGCTGGCCGGGGACCCCGTCCCCAGCTCGGTCGCGCCGCCGCACTGACCGCACCGACCCCACGACGACCGGCCCGGGCAGCAGCAGCTGCCCGGGCCGGTCGTCTCGGTGCGGGTGGTCCGGCGCCGGTGGTTCAGCGCCGGTCGGTCAGTGCCGGGACCCGGCGGTGGTCGGGTCCGGGGTGGTGCGCGACCCGGTGACGGCGTGCCCGCCGTCCGCGCTCCACAGCACGCGGTGCAGCAGCGCACCGATCACCGCACCGACGAGCGGGACCAGGACGAACAGCCACACCTGGGACAGCGCGGTGCCGCCGGACAGCAGGGCCGGGCCGAGGCTCCGGGCCGGGTTGACCGACGTGCCGTCCACCGGGACGGCGACCAGGTGGGCCACCACCAGGGCCAGGCCGATGGGGATGCCGGCGACCGCGGCGTTCGACGAGCGGGCCGTGGCGGCCAGCACGACGAGGACCAGCAGCGCGGTGAGGACCAGCTCGACCACGATCGCTCCGCCGATGCCGTAGCCGCCGGCCGAGGCCGCGCCCCAGCCGTTGGTGCCCAGGCCGTCGACGGACAGGTCGAAGGACGGGTCGGCGCTGCGGAAGGCCAGCACGACGCCGGCCCCGGCCACACCGCCGAGCACCTGGGCGACGACGTACGCGCCGGCGGCGGCGGGTGCGATCCGGCCGGCGACCAGCGCACCCAGGGTCACCGCCGGGTTGATGTGGCAACCGGAGATGGGGCCGATCGTGTAGGCCAGCACCAGCAGGCTCAGGCCGAACCCGAGCGCGATCCCCACGGTGCCGGTGTCCGGGGCGGCCACGGCGGTGCCGACGCCCCCGACGACCAGCAGCGCGGTGCCGAGGAACTCGGCCAGCGCGCGGACCGGCAGGGCAGGCTGGACGGTCGCGGTGTCGCTCATGCCGCGCGCCGGGTGCCGGTGGCGGCATCGGTCGCGGTCGCGGCGCCCTTGCGGGCCACCCGACCGGTCAGGTCACCGGCCTTGCGCAGCCCGCGGGACAGCGAGCTGGGGCCGCGGCGGGTCTCCAGCTGCTGCCCGGCGCCGCGCAGCAGGCGGGAGAGCAGGGGGACGGCGACGCTCAGCAGCACCCAGGTGCGCAGACGGCGGGACAGAAAGGCCCACACGGGCTTCCTCCAAGGGGACGGCGACAACAGATCGGATGCGATCGGGTTGCCCGTTACGGTTCCTACGTCGTAAGGGGCCGCCGACCTGCTGTCATTACGCCGTAAGCCCGCCGTTCAAACATCCGGCCGGCTCAGGCCTCCGGCGGGGTCCGCCCCAGGGAGACCAAGAACCGCCGCAGCAGACCCGCCAGCTGGGCCTGCTCGGCGGCGCTGAGACCGGTCAGCATCGCGTGCTCGGTCTCCAGGTGGTCGGGCAGCGCGGCGTCCAGCGCGTCCCGCCCGGCGGCGGTCAGCGTCACCACGACCGCCCGCCCGTCGGCGTCGCTGCGCCCCCGGGTGATCAGGCCCTTCTCCTCCAGCCGGTCAAGCCGCTGGGTGATCGCCCCGCTGGTGACCAGCGCGGTCCGCATGAGGGCCGTGGGCGTGAGCTGGTAGGGCTCGCCGGCCCGGCGCAGCGCCGCCAGGACGTCGAAGGACGGCGCGTCCAGGCCGTGCCGGGCGAACGTCGCCCGCTGGGCGAGGAAGACCTCCCGCTGCAGCTGGGAGATCCGGCCGATCACCCCCATCGGGGCGCAGTCCAGGTCGGGCCGCTCGCGGGCCCACTGGGCGAGGATGACGTCCATCGCGTCGCCGGCGGTCACGCCGGGTCCCCGAGGTCGGCGAGGTGCTCGGCGTAGCTGCGGGGCGGGCGGCCCAGCAGGTCGGTGAGCACCCGCGGGCTGCCGGTGAACCCGTGCGCCCGGTAGTGCTCGAACATCGTCCGCAGGCACCGGCCGGCGTAGCTGTCCTGCTCCGGCGCCCGGGTGTCCACGGCGGTGACCGGCCGGCCCAGGTGCGCCGCCATCGCGGCCGCGACGTCCGGGGCGGTCAACCGCTCGGGGCCGACCGCCTCGAAGGTGCCGCCGTCCAGGCCGTCCTCGGTGAGCAGCACCGCGGCGGCCGCGGCGACGTCGCGCAGGTCCACCAGCGACTGCGCCTGCCGCACACCCCAGGCGCTGCGCAGCTCGCCGGTCTCGGCCGCGGTGCGCAGCGCGGCGTCCAGGTTGTCGGCGTACGCGCACGGCTGCAGCACCCGCCACGGCACCCCGGCGGCGTCCAGCGCCTCCTCGGCGCGGTCCTTGGCCGCGTGGTGCGGCATCGCGCGCAGCTGGGGCCGGAGCACCGAGTGGTAGACCACCCGGCCGACCCCGGCGTCGCGGGCCGCGCGGAACGCCGTCGGCGCCCCGGCCCCCTCGGTCGGCTCGAAGTTCGGCCAGATCAGGTACAGGGCGTCCGCATCGGCCAGCGGCAACCCGGCGGGGTCGCCCACCAGGTCGCCGACCACCACCTCGGCGCCGAGGCCGTCGAGCTCCGGCCTCGCCCGCGGCGTGCCGACGACGGCGCGCACCTCCTGGCCGCGCGAGCGCAGCTCGCGGACCACCGCCGTCCCGGTGCTGCCGCCGGCAGCCGTCACCACGATCACGGCACTACCTCAGCGGTGAGCTACCGCGGAGTCAAGCCACCGAGCGGTGCGCGCACGAACCGGCCTCGGCGCGCACCGGCGAGACGGCGGTCGTCAGCCGGACCGTGAACCCGGCAGCGGTCTGCTCGGTGTCGACGTGGTCGCACAGCTTGCGGGCCAGCCACATGCCCATCCCGCCCCGGGACAGGTCCTCGCCGTGGGCCGGTCGGTACCCGGCCAACCGCCCGTCGAAGGTGTGCCCGCCGTCGGAGATCGTCACCACCACCCGGTCCGCATCGGCCCACACCCGGGCCGACACCTGCCCGCCGCCGTGCCGGAAGGCGTTGGCCGCGATCTCGCTCGCCGCCAGGTGGGCGTCGTCGTCGGCCGCCGCGCTGCCCAGCCGGCCGACCAGCGCGTCGCGCAGCCGGTGCCGCAGCGCGGGGAGGGAGGTCGCGGGGTCGACGACCAGCACCGGGACCGTCCGCTGCACCGGCTCCTCGGGGACGGGGAGCTCCGCGGCCAGCTCGGCCGGGGAGCGGTGGCCGGGGACCGGGCGCACCTCGCCGCCGACGAGCTGCTCGGCGTGCACCAGCAGGGCCTGCGCGAGCACCTCCGGCGGGGTGGTCCGCCGGTCGTAGACGCACAGCGAGGCCATGCCGCAGTCGGTGAACACGTGCTCGTGGGCGAGCTCGCCGCGGACCCGCTCGTCCCAGACCCGCCGGGACCGCTCGCGGACCTGGCCCAGCATCCGCAGCCGGCGCCCCTGCCCGACCGCCGTCGCCAGGAACCGGGACTGCGCCTCGATGGAGTCCGGCTCGCGCGGCGTCGAGGGCCCGTGCTCGTAGACCTCGACACCGGGCACCGCGTCGCGCACCAGGGCAGCGGTCCGCGGGGCCAGCAGGGCCACGGTGAGGTCGCCCTCGGCGATGCCCTCCCGCAGGTAGGGCAGCACGACGGCGAGGAGTTCGTCGTCGGTCTCGACGACGGCGATGCGGTGGGTGCGCACCGCGGTGTGACCGAGCACGTCACCCCCTACCCAGACCGGCCCCTGTGACCGGACCCCGACATCATGGAGCATCCGCCGTGCACAACGCACCAAGGGGTGCGTGACGGGGGGCACCCCCGTGCCGGCCAGCGCGTCCTCAGCCGGTGCCGGCGCCCCCGGCGTGTCGCGCCCGACCGGCCAGCGCGTCGAGCTCGGCCCGGCCGAGCCCGGTGGCCGCGGCGGCCTCGGCGCCGTCCAGCGCGCCGCAGTCGACCCCGCGCAGCACCACCGACGCCAGCGCCCGGGCGGTCGCCGGCTCGTCGAGCACGCCGCCGTCCACCCGGGAGACGTAGGCCGCCAGGCGGGACCCGGCGGCGGGCAGCGCGGCCCGGAAGAAGGCGTAGGTGGCCGTGTACCGGGTGACCAGCTGGGCCGGGTGCAGGTCCCAGCCCTGGTAGAAACCGCGCTCCAGGGCGCGGCGGACCAGCCCGGCGTGCAGCTGCCAGCCCGCGTGGACCTGCTCGCGGGAGCCCACCGGCAGCACGTTCGTGGAGCCGTCGACCGCCCGGGCCCCGGTGCCGGCGACCGCCACCTGCATGGTGGCCTTGGCGTGGTCGGCGGCCGGGTGGTCGCTGGCCTGGTGCGCCGCGGCGATGCCCAGGGACGCCGAGTAGTCGTAGGTGCCGTAGTGCAGCCCGGTCACCCGGCCACCCCCGGCGTGCAGCATCGCGGCCAGGGTCGCCGCGCCGTCGGCGCCGAGCACCGCCTGCGGCGTCTCCACCTGCAGCTCCAGGTCCAGGCCGAGCCCGTGCGCCTGCTCCAGCGCGTCGAGGACCGGCAGGAACGCCGCGACCTGCTCCACCGCGGTGACCTTGGGCAAGGTGACGACCGCGCGGCCCCGACCGGCCAGGCCGGCCAGGAAGAGGTCCAGCGAGCGGACGCCGCGGTGCCGGGTCGGGCCCTCCAGCGACTTGGCCCGGGTGCCCCAGAAGGGCGGCAGCACCGGCTCGGCGGCCAGCACCCGCGCCGCCGTCCGCACGTCGTCGTCCTCGCGGTCGGGCGGGCCGCGGTAGCCGTCCTCGCTGTCGACCCGCAGGTCCTCCACGGGCTCCCGGGCCAGCTTCGCCCGCACCCGGGGCAGCACCTGCTCGACGAGGGCGGGGTCGAGCCCCAGGTCGGGCAGGCCGTGCTCGTCGAGGGCGGCCAGCGCCCGCTCGCCCCAGGACGCGACCAGCCCGGGGACGACGGCGTCGGCCGGCACGTAGCAGGTGTGCACCGGCTGGCGGGTGGACCGCTCCCCCGGGTAGGCCGCCGCCCGGGCGTCGTCCACCGGCCCCAGGCGCCGGTCCAGCTCGGCGTAGTGCTCCGGACCGAGCACTAGTCGATGAGGGTGTAGGCGGGGAGGGTCAGGAAGTCGGGGAACTCGTCGGCCAGCGCCACCTGCTCGAACAGCCGGCGGGCGTCGTCCACCCGGTCCAGGTCGCCGATCCCGGCGACCTCCTCCTCGATCACCCGGTGCACCAGCTCGGCGGTGACGGTCTCGCCGGTGTCCAGCACGACGCCGGTGCGCAGCCACTGCCAGACCTGGGAGCGGGAGATCTCGGCGGTGGCGGCGTCCTCCATCAGGCCGTGGATGCCGACCGCGCCGTTGCCGGCCAGCCACGCGGCCAGGTAGCGGATGCCGACCTCGACGTTGGCCCGCAGCCCCGCCTCGGTGCGCTCACCGGGGACCCCGGCGACGTCGAGCAGCTGCTCCCGGGTGACGTGGACGTCGTCCCGCTGCCGGGTGAGCTGGTTGTCGGCGTCGCCGAGCACGCCCTCGAACACCTCGCGGCAGATCCCGACGAGGTCGGGGTGGGCGACCCAGGACCCGTCGAAGCCGTCGCCGGCCTCCCGGGTCTTGTCCTCCCGGACCTTGGCCAGGGCGCGCTCGTTGGCCTCGGCGTCCCGGCGGCTGGGGATGGCCGCGGCCATGCCGCCGATGGCCATCGCGCCGCGGCGGTGGCAGGTGGCCACGAGCTGCTCGGTGTAGGCCCGCATCATCGGCGCGGTCATCGTCACCGCCGAGCGGTCGGGCAGCACGAAGTCCGGGCCGGCGTCCCGGAAGACCTTGACCACGCTGAAGAGGTAGTCCCAGCGGCCGGCGTTGAGCCCGGTGGCGTGCTCGCGCAGCTCGTAGAGCATCTCCTCCATCTCGAAGGCGGCCGGGATGGTCTCGATCAGCATCGTGGCCCGGATCGAGCCGCGCGGGATGCCGAGCTCGCGCTCGCAGTGCACGAAGACGTCGGCCCACAGCCGCGCCTCGAGGTGGGACTCCATCTTCGGCAGGTAGAAGTAGGGCCCGCTGCCGCGCTCGAGCTGCTCCACGGCGTTGTGGAACAGGTACAGGCCGGCGTCGACGAACGCGCCGACCACCGGGTCGCCGTCCACCAGCACGTGCCGCTCGTCCAGGTGCCAGCCGCGCGGGCGGGGCACGATCGTGGGCAGGACGGCGTCGGGGCGGACGGCGTACTGCTTGCCCTCGGGGCTGGTGAACGACAGCGACCCACGGACGGCGTCGCGCAGCACGAGCTGGCCGGTGACCACGTTGTGCCAGTGCGGGGTGTTGGCGTCCTCGAGGTCGGCCAGCCAGACGTCGGCGCCGCAGTTGAGCGCGTTGATCGCCATCTTCGGCTCGGTCGGTCCGGTGATCTCCACCCGGCGGCGCACCAGGCCCGGCGGGGGCGGCGGGACGGACCATTCACCCTCGCGGACGTCGGCGGTCTCCACCCGGAAGTCCAGCGGCTCGCCGTCGGCGATGGCCTGCCGGCGCAGCGCGCGGGTGGCCAGCAGCTCGTCGCGGCTGGCGCCGAACAGGTGCTGCAGCTGCCCGACGAACTGCAGGGCCTCCGGGGTGAGCACCTCCGCCGACCGCTCGACCTCGGGACCGATCACCTGGACGTCGACCACGCGCACTCCTTCGATCGGGGTTCTGGTGCTGGCATCCTCGCAGCCGTGGACCTGTCCAGCTTCTCCGCAGCGAGCCTCGACGAGGTGACCGAGGCGTTGCGCGCGTGCAACGCCGCCCGGTCCTTCGCCCCCACCGTCGCCGCCGGCCGGCCCTACCCGTCGGTGGACGCCCTGGTGGCGCGGGCGGGCGAGGTGTCCCGGGCACTCCCGTGGGACGAGGTGGCCCAGGCGTTGGCCGCGCACCCGCGGATCGGCGACCGGGTGTCCGGGGACTCGGCGGAGGCCGCATCGTCCCGGCGCGAGCAGTCCTCGATGTCCTCGGCCGCCGACGACGTCCGGGACGCGTTGCTGCAGGGCAACCGGGACTACGAGGACCGCTTCGACCACGTCTTCCTCATCCGGGCCGCGGGCCGGACGCCGGAGGAGATGCTCGCCGAGCTGCGCCGCCGGCTGGCGCACCCGCCGGAGCAGGAGCGGCCCGAGGTGCTCGAGCAGCTCGCCCAGATCACCGAGCTGCGGGTCCGGGGGCTCGTCTCGTGAGCGTCTCGACGCACGTGCTGGACGCGGTGCTGGGTCGGCCCGCGGCCGGGATGGTGGTGCAGCTGCTGGTCGGGGACGAGCTGCTCGCCGAGGGCGTCACCGACGCCGACGGCCGGTTCCGGCTGGCCGACCGGGACACCGGCACCGGCACCCACCGGGTGGTCTTCGGCACCGGCGCCTGGTTCGCCGAGCAGGGCCGGGAGACCTTCTACCCGTCGGTGACCCTGGAGTTCTCCGTCGTCGACGGGACGGCGCACCACCACGTGCCCCTGCTGCTGTCGCCCTTCGCGTTCAGCACCTACCGAGGGAGCTGAGGACCACCATGGCCGAACCCCGTCCGCCCTTCCCGCCCTTCGACGCCGCGAGCGCCGCGGCCAAGGTGCAGGCCGCCGAGGACGCCTGGAACAGCCGAGACCCCGAGCGGGTGAGCCTGGCGTACAGCGAGGACACCGTCTGGCGGAACCGCGACCGGTTCCTGACCGGCCGGGCCGAGGTGGTCGCGTTCCTCACCGACAAGTGGGCCCGGGAGCTGGACTACGCGCTCCGCAAGAGCCTGTGGTCGTTCACCGACGACCGGATCGCCGTGCGCTTCCAGTACGAGTGGCACGACGCGGACGGCCAGTGGTGGCGCAGCTACGGCAACGAGCTGTGGGAGTTCGACGAGCAGGGCCTCATGCGCCGTCGCGAGGCGAGCATCAACGATGCCGCCATCGCCGAGGCCGACCGCCGCATCACCGGACCCCGCCCCGAGGCCGATCGGGGCCGGGACATCCCGCTGCGCTGACCGACGTTCCACGTGCAACACCGCTGACACACCGATCGGAGAAGGTGCGCCCATGGCGATCGTGCTCGGACCCAACCAGTACGGGAAGGCCGAGGTGCGGGTGGTCGCGGTCGACCGCTCCACCCCCCGGCACACCCTCGTGGACCTCAACGTCAGCTCGGCGCTGCGCGGGGATTTCGCCGGGGCGTTCACCGACGGCGACAACAGCCACATCCTGGCCACCGACTCGCAGAAGAACACCGTCTTCGCCTTCGCCCGCGACGGGATCAGCACGCCCGAGGAGTTCGGGCTGCGGCTGGCCCGGCACTTCGCCGGCAGCTACGACTGGATCACCGGCGCGCGGATCGGCATCGAGTCCTTCGGCTGGGACCGGATCGCCGTCGGCGGGCAGCCGCACGACCACGCGTTCCGCCGGGCCGGGGGCGAGGTGCGCACCGCCGTCGTCACCGCCGACGGCGACGACCTGCACGTCGTCGCCGGGCTGTCGGACCTGGTCGTGCTGAAGACCACCGGCTCGGAGTTCTGGGGCTTCCCACGGGACGCGTACACGACGCTGCCCGAGACCCGGGAGCGGATCCTGGCCACCGCGGTGACCGCCCGCTGGCGCTACACCCGCACCGACCTGGACTTCGCCGCGGTCTACGACAGCGTCCGGACGACGATGCTGGAGACGTTCGCCTCCCTGCACTCCCTGGCCCTGCAGCAGAGCCAGTACGCGATGGCCACCGCGGTGCTGGAGCGGCACCCCGACGTCGCCGAGGTGCGGATGTCGATGCCCAACAAGCACCACTTCCTGCAGGACCTGTCCGCGTTCGGCCTGGACAACCCGGACGTCGTCTACCACGCCGACGACCGCCCGTACGGCCTGATCGAGGGCACCGTCCTGCGCGACGACGTCCCCGCCGCCGAGGTCGCCTGGGAAGGCACCCCCGGCTTCGTCTGACCGCCCTCCCCCGCAGCGTTGATCAGGGGGGTGCCGCATCGTCCGTCCTCCTGCGCCAGGTGTGGCGCAGGTGGACGGTGTTGGGGGCAGCCCCCTGAGCGTCGTGGCTCACCGGCGCCGGTGAGCCAGGACGGCCACCGGTGAACCCAGCTGATCCACGCCCGGGGACGCTGGGGCGCACGCGGTGCTCGGGGGGCGGTGCGCACGGTTACGGTTCACCCGTGCGGGACGCAGGGGGGATCGGCCGACCCGGACCCGTCCGGCGTCCCCGCGCCGTGGACGTGGCCGCCCGGGCCGGCGTCTCCGTGGCCACCGTGTCCTTCGTGGTCAACGGCAAGGCCGAGGGCCGGGTCTCCCCCGCCACCCGCCTGCGGGTCCTCGACGCGATCGCCGCCCTGGGCTACGTCACCGACGCCTCCGCGCGCGCCCTGGCCACCGGCCGCCGCCGGCAGGTCGCCCTGCTCGCCCACGACATGACCAACCCGTTCACCGCCCAGGTCGCCGCGGGTGCGGCCACCGGCATCGCCGAGGCCACCGACGGCACCGGGCACCTGCTCCTGCTGCTGGCCGCGGGCCTCGACGAACCCGACGTCGAGCCGGTCGGCGCGGCCACGGTGGACGGCGTGCTCATCAACTACCCGGGCACCCTCCCGGCCGGGCGGCCCGACCTGCCGGTGGTGCACCTGGACGACCCCGCCGCCGGCGGCCACCAGGTGTCCCTCGACGTCGCGGTCGGCGCCCGCGAGCTGGCCCGGCACCTCGCCGACCTGGGCCACCGGCACGTGGTGCACCTGGACAGCAACCGGCCCTGGTCCACCTTCGCCGAGCGCCGGGCCGCCTTCGCCGACGAGTTCGCCCGGCTGGTCCCCGGCGCGGTGGTCACCGACGACCGGTGCGACATCGACCTGGCCGCCGCCCGGGACCACGCGGCGCAGCGGGCGGAGGGCTGGCGGCGGTCCGGCGCCACCGCGGTCGTGGCCGCCACCGACGTGCAAGCCCTCGGCGTGCTGGCCGGGCTGCACGGGGCCGGGGTCGCGGTGCCGGGGCAGCTGTCGGTGGCCGGGTTCGACGACATCCCCTTCGCGGAGGTGTCAGCGCCCCCGCTGACCACGGTCGCGCTGCCCGCCCGCGAGCTCGGCCACCGCGGCGCCGTGCTGCTCGCCCAGGTCATCGAGGACCCGGCAGCTCCCCCCGGGGAGCCGGTCGTGCTGCCGGCGCACCTGGTGGTCCGCGGCAGCACCGGACCGGCGACCGACCTGATACGGTGACGTTAAGCGCTTAACCGTCCCAGGAGGAACCGTGCTGGTCTGCATCGGCGACGTCGTCGAGGACGTCGTCGTCTGGACCGACGGACCCCTCCGCACCGGCACCGACAACCCCGGCCGGGTCGTGCGCACCCGCGGCGGCAGCGCGGCCAACGTCGCCGTCTTCGCCGCGGCCACCGGGGCGGCCAGCCGGTTCGTCGGCCGGGTCGGCACCGACGCGCTGGGCGCCGCGCTCACCACCGACCTGGAACGGGCCGGGGTCGAGGTCCGGGTCCAGCGGGCGGGCCGCACCGGCAGCATCGTCGTCCTGGTCGACCCCTCCGGCGAGCGCACGATGGTCCCCGACCGCGGCGCGGCCGCCGAGCTGGCCGACCCGCCGCCGTCCTGGGTGGCCGGTGCGTCCGTCGTGCACGCCCCCGCCTACGCCCTGGCCACCCCGGGCCCGGCCACCGCGGTGCGCACGCTGTTCCTCGCCGCCCGGGACACCGGTGCGCTGACCAGCATCGACGTCTCGTCCGTCGACCTGGTGACCCGGTTCGGCGCCGATGCGCTGCGCGCCGCGATCATCCGGTTGGTCCCCGACGTGCTGATCGCCAACACCGAGGAGTCGGCCGCGCTCGGCCCGGTGCCCGGCGTCGCGACGACGGTGGTCAAGGCCGGCGCGGCGCCCACCACGGTCACCGGCCCGGACGGCGCCGTCGTCCGGGTGCCGGTCGACCCGGTGGCCGGCGTCCGCGACACCACCGGGGCCGGCGACGCCTTCGCGGCCGGCTTCCTCACCGCCTTCGCCCTCGACCGCGACCCGGTCGCGGCCTGCCGGGCCGGCCACGCGCTGGCCGCCCGCGTCCTGCAGCAGCCGGGCGCGAACCTCACCCCGGACCCCACCGTCGAACCCTCGGGAGCACCCGCATGACCTCCACCGCCGCACGCATCGGGCTCGTCGTCGCCGACGAGGTCGCCACCGCCCTGGCCGAGGGCCGCCCGGTCGTCGCCATGGAGTCCACGATCTTCTCCAACCTCGGGCTGCCCGCCCCCGGCAACCGGGAGGCCTTCGACCGGTGCGAGGCCGCCGTCCGCGCCGGCGGTGCCGTGCCGGCCGTGACCGCCCTCCTCGACGGTCGTCCGCGGGTCGGGCTGACCGCCGACGACGTCGACCGGGTGCTCACCGGCAGCTCCAAGGTCGCCGAGCGCGACGTCCCGGTGGCCATCGCCCAGCGCTGGGCCGAGGGCATGACCACGGTGTCGGCCTCGGTCGCGCTGGCGCACGCCGCCGGCATCGAGGTCTTCGCCACCGGCGGCATCGGCGGGGTGCACCGTGGGGTCGACACCACCGGCGACATCTCCGCCGACCTGGACGCCCTGGCCAGCCACCCGGTGGTCACCGTGTGCGCCGGCGCCAAGGCGTTCCTGGACCTCCCCCGCACGCTGGAGCACCTCGAGGCCATCGGCGTCCCCGTGCTGGGCTGGCGGCACGACTGGTTCCCGGCCTTCTACTCCCGCTCGGTCGGCCTGCCCGTGCCGCACCGCGTCGAGGACGCCGCCACCGTGGCCGGCGTGCTGCGCGCCCGGCTGCGCGAGGACACCGGCGTGCTGCTCGGCGTGCCGATCCCCGAGGCCGCGGAGATCCCGGCCGAGGAGATCGAGGCCAAGATGCTGCGCGCGCTGGCCGCGGCCGCCGAGGCCGGCGTGACCGGCCCCAAGGTCACCCCGTTCATCCTGGCCCGGATCGAGGCCGAGACCGACGGCGAGTCCATTCCGGCGAACCTGGCCCTGGCCGAGAACAACGCCGCCGTCGCCGCGGAGGTCGCCACCGCGCTGTCCGCCCTGCGGTGACAGCATGTCCGGTGTGACGGCACCGGAGCGGGAGACGCTCACCTACGAGATGTTCGGGACGGCGGGCCGCGACCTGGCCCAGCAGGTCGCCGACGACGGCTTCGAGCCCGACCTGATCCTGGCCATCGCGCGCGGCGGACTGTTCCTGGGCGGGGCGCTGGGCTACGCGCTGGACGTGAAGAACCTCTTCGTGATGAACGTGGAGTTCTACACCGGCGTCGACGAGCGGCTCGAGCTGCCGGTGATGCTGCCGCCGAACCTGGACCGGGTGGACCTGACCGGCGCGAACGTGCTCATCGCCGACGACGTCGCCGACACCGGCAAGACGCTGGAGCTGGTGCGCGACTTCTGCACCGGCTACGTCGCCGAGGTCCGGTCCGCGGTGGTCTACGAGAAGCCCCGCTCGGTGGTGAAGTGCGACTACGTCTGGAGGCGCACCGACGCCTGGATCGACTTCCCCTGGTCGGTGCAGCCCCCCGTGGTCAACCGGCGGGGCGGCCTAGCCCACTGAGACCGGGGCGGTGCCGAAGGCGACGTCGAAGCGGTCGCACCAGACCACCACCGAGGTGAGCCCGGCCAGGTCGACGTCGGCGGGGATCGGGTAGTTCTGGTTGCCGTTGGTGGCCGTCAGGTCGCCGAGCTCGACGAACCGGCCGTCGTCGTAGCTCCCCCACTCCCCGCCGCTGGGCCGGTCGGTGAGCCACACGACGACGTCGGGACCGTCGGAGGTGGCGAAGTCCTCCAGCCGCAGGAACCGGCTGCCGTCGGCCAGCTCGATGATCCGGGCGGTGCCGGTCGTGGCGTGCTCGCCGTCCTCGAAGGCACCCGCGGCCAGCTCCACCGGCTCGGCGGGCGGCGGCGGTGCCGACGACGCCGGGCCGGGCGTCGGCGCGAGGTCGGGCTGGAGCACCGGCTCGACCACCACGGGCAGCGCCTCGTCCACGGTGCTGCTGGTCCACAACCGCCACGGCTCGAAGACCAGCAGCGCGGCCACCACCCCCACGACGACCAGCCCACCCAGCAGCGCCAGCACCGTCCGTCTGCTCATGCCGGCACAGCCTGGACCTGGTCGGCCCCCGGCGTCTACGGCTCCCCGAGCAGCAGCCGGGCCACCGCGGCGGCCTCGGCGTCGTCGTCCCCGGCCCGGCGCAGCCAGGCGGCGATCGGCCCGGCCAGCGCCGGGGAGAGCGTGCTGATCCAGCCGGCGGTGCCGGCCCGGGCCTCGGCGACGTGCTGGGTGCCGCCGTCCGGGAGCTGCGCGACGACCTCCGGGCGGGTGGCGAGCAGGCCGCGGGTGGTCCACCGGCCCGGCGTCGTCCGGGCGGCGAGCTCCTCGAGCAGGTCGGCGGCCCGCCGGCGGTCCGCGGCGGCGCTCACGACACCCGCCGGATGCCGCCCCCGCCGGGCTTGGTGGAAGCGGTGACGGTGAACTTCGGGTCTCGCGAGACCTGGCGGGTGGGGCCGACGATGCGCCGCAGCGCGTCCCGGTGCGGCAGGTGGGAGTTGTAGACGCACAGCAGCTGGCCACCGGGTCGGAGCACCCGCGCCGCCGCCTCGAACAACCGCTCGGCGATCCCGGCGTGCACCGTCGTCCCCTGGTGGAAGGGCGGGTTGCAGGCGACCAGGTCGACGCTGCCCGGCGCCACCCCGGCCAGCGCGTCGTCGCGCACCACGGTCACCCGGTCGGCCACCCCGTTGGCGGCGGCGGTGGCCCGCGCGGAGGCCACCGCGGCCGCGGAGGCGTCCGACGCCAGCACGTCGAACCCGGCCCGGGCCAGCGCGACGGCCAGCACCCCGGTGCCGCAGCCCAGGTCGACCGCGGTGCCCGAGCCCTGCTCGGGCAGCGCGCGCAGCAGCGCCCGGGTGCCGATGTCGACCTTGGTCCCGGCGAACGCGGCGCCGTGCGCGGCGACGGTGAGTCCCAGGTCGGCGTGCTCGGCGACCCGTGGGAAGGACGAGGCGCCCGGTCGCGGTCCGGTGGCCACCAGCACCCGCGACTTCTGCCGGGCGAGGGTGGCGTGAACGGCGTCGAAGGAGTCGGCCAGCACGCCGTTCATCGCGTGCGTCATGTGCTTGACCCGGCCGCCGACGTACAGCGTGACGGAGGGGTCCGCGCCGGCGGCGACGGTCTCGGCGATCTCGCGCAGCGCGTCCAGGGACTTGGGCGCCTGCACCAGCACGACCCGGGCGCCAGCGGCGTCCAGCACCGGCAGCACCTGGAAGCCGGTCACCCCGGTGCGCTCGGCGTTGGCGGCCAGGGCCAGCTCGGCGACCCGCTGGTCGGTGTGCACCCGGACGCCGGTGGCGCCGTGCAGCGCGATCGCGCCGAGGGTCAGCGCACCGTGCGTGTCGTCGACGGTCAGCACGCCTTCGGGGTGCGCGGCGATGCCGGCCGCGGCCTCGTCGAGCAGCAGCCGGTCGGTGGCGTCCACCGCGACCAGGTCGGGCGCCTCGACGTCGGGGTACCGGGTCAGCTGGTCGAGGAAGGCGTCAGGCACTCGGCCCACTCTGCCCCACCGGTCGTCGTCCCCCTGCACGGAAGTCCGTCCTCCTGCACCAGATCTGGCGCAGGAGGACGGACTTCGGGGCACCCCCCTGATCGACGCTGGGGGGTGGAGGTGTCTCAGACGCCGGTGAGGCCAACCGGGCAGCTGACGCCGGTGCCGTTGACCGGGCAGTAGCCGTGGGGGACCTTGTAGAGGTACTGCTGGTGGTGGTCCTCGGCGTAGTAGAAGTCGCCCAGCGGCAGGATCTCGGTGGTGATCGCGCCGTAGCCCGCGGCCTTCAACCGGGCCTGGTACTGGTCGCGCGAGGCCTCGGCGGCGGCCTGCTGCTCGGGCGAGGTGACGTAGATCGCCGAGCGGTACTGGGTGCCGACGTCGTTGCCCTGGCGCATGCCCTGGGTGGGGTCGTGCTCCTCCCAGAACTCCTTGAGCAGCACGTCGTAGGAGACGACGGCGGGGTCGAAGACCACCAGCACGACCTCGGTGTGCCCGGTGCGCGCCGAGCAGACCTCCTCGTACGTCGGGTTCGGGGTGAAGCCCCCGGCGTAGCCCGCGGCGGTCGAGTACACGCCCGCGTGCTGCCAGAACACCTTCTCCACGCCCCAGAAGCAGCCAGCGCCGAAGACCGCGGTCTGCATCCCCTCCGGGAACGGCGGCTGGATGCGGTTGCCGTTGACCGCGTGCAGCTCGGGGATGTGCGGCAGCACCCGGGACCGGCCCGGCAGGGCGTCCTCCGCGGTGACCGAGCGCGTCTTGGCACGGGAGAAGAACGACATGGCCCGAATGTAGGACCGGCCCGCAACCCCGCCGACCGGGAACAGACCACCCCGCGCCCGCACTGGAAGGGGTATGCCGATCACCACGCGCGAGGTCCAGCTGGTCGCCCGCCCCCACGGCGAGCCCGTGCCCACCGACTTCGCCACCGTCGAGCTGCAGCGCCCGGACCCGACCGAGGGCCAGGTCGTGGTGCAGAACCTGGCCATGTCGGTGGACCCGTACATGCGCGGCCGGATGAACGCCGGCCCGTCCTACGCCCCCGCCTGGGAGCTCGGCGAGACGATGCAGGGCGGCGCGGTCGGCCGGGTCGTGGCCTCCCGCTCGTCCCGGGTGCCCGAGGGTGCGCTCGTGGTGAGCAACGCGGCCTGGCGGGACGTCGCCGTGCTCGCCGACACCGAGGTCTCGGTCCGCCCCGACGCCGACGACGTCCCGGTGACCTGGCACCTGGGCGTGCTGGGCATGCCCGGGCTCACCGCCTGGGCCGGGCTGCACCGGCTGGCCGCCTTCGAGCCCGGCGACGACGTCTTCGTCTCCGGTGCCGCGGGCGCCGTGGGCAGCCTGGTCGGCCAGTTCGCCCGGCTGTCGGGGGCCGGCAGCGTCGTGGGCAGCGCCGGGACGCCGGAGAAGGTCCGCTGGCTGACCGAGGACCTCGGGTTCACCGCCGCCTTCGACTACCACGACGGACCGGTCGCCGACCTGCTCGCCGCCGCGGCCCCCGGGGGCATCGACGTCTTCTTCGACAACGTCGGCGGTGACCACCTCGAGGCCGCGATCGGCGCCTTCCGGGAGCACGGGCGGGCTGCGCTGTGCGGCGCGATCTCCGGCTACAACGCCGTCGAGCCGCCGGCCGGACCGCGCAACATGTTCCTGGTGGTGGGCAAGCGGCTGAGCCTGCGCGGGTTCATCGTCGGCGACCACGCCGACCTGCGCCCGCAGTTCACCGAGGCGGTGACCGGCTGGCTGCGCTCGGGCGAGCTGACCGCCCGGGAGACCGTCCGCGAGGGGCTGGACGCCGCCGTCCCGGCGTTCCTGGACCTCCTGCGCGGCGGGAACACCGGGAAGATGCTCGTCAGGTTGTGAGCGGCAGCTGCGCCGGGGCCGGTGCGACCGGCTCCGGCCGGCCGAACAGGTAGCCCTGCGCGTAGGTGCAGCCCAGCGCGGCGAGGGTGTCGCGCTGCAGCTCGGTCTCCACGCCCTCGGCCACCACGTCCAGCGACAGGCTCCGGGCCAGCTCGACGATGGAGGCCACCAGCGTGGTCGCCGCGCCGCCGCGGGCCAGGTCGGTGATGAAGCTGCGGTCGACCTTGACGATGTCGGCGGGCAGCTGGCGCAGGTAGGACAGGCTCGAGTAGCCGGTCCCGAAGTCGTCGATGGCGATGCGCACCCCGAGGTCGCGCAGCTGCTGCAGCCGGGCGCAGACGGCCACCAGGTCGTCGGCCAGCACGCTCTCGGTCACCTCGAGCACCAGCCGCTCGGCCGGCAGACCGCTGTCGGCCAGCGCGGCCCGGACCGTGCCGACGAAGTCCTGGTCGGCCAGCTGCACGGCCGAGACGTTGACCGCGACCTTGCTCGGACCGCACTCCCCGCCCAGCCCGGTCACCGCGTCGCGGGTGGCCTGCCGGAGCACCCAGGTGCCCAGCGCCGTGATGGCACCGGTCTGCTCGGCGATCGGGATGAACTGCAGCGGCGGGATGGGTCCCCGGGTGGGGTGCCGCCAGCGGAGCAGCGCCTCGTACCCGCTCGCCTGCCCGCCGGGCAGGGTGACCACGGGCTGGTAGTGCACGGCGAGCTGGTCGCCGGCGGCCATCGCGGCCGTCAGGTCCTCGGCGAGGGCGGCGCGGTCGGTGACCGCCTCGGCCATGCCCGGCACGAAGCTGACCACGCGGTTCCGCCCGGTCGCCTTGGCCTGGTACATCGCCAGGTCGGCGTTGCGCAGCAGCTCCTCGGCGTCCCGCCGTCCGGCCGTGCCCGTGGTGGCCACGCCGATGCTGGCGGTGACGGTGACCGGACGACCGGTGAGCTGCACCGGCACCCGCATGGCCGCCTGCAGCCGGCGGGCGACGTCCGAGGCGTGCGTGGCCACCCCCGGAACCAGGACGGCGAACTCGTCGCCGCCGAGCCGGACCACCAGGTCGTCGGCGCGCACGCCGGTCCGCAACCGGTCGGCGACCTCGACGAGGAGCTGGTCGCCGAACAGGTGGCCGCGCCCGTCGTTGACCGCCTTGAAGCCGTCGAGGTCCAGGAACAGCACGCTGAGCGGGCCGTCGTGGCGGAGCAGGCGGGCGGTGGCCTCCTCCAGCCGGCGGCGGTTGCCCAGCACGGTGAGCGGGTCGGTGCGGGCCCGGTCCTCGGCGAGCTGCCAGGTGCGGTGGTGCACCAGGCAGACCAGGAGGGTGGCGACCACCGGCAGCAGGTCGTAGGGGTCGGTGCGGCCCGGGTGGTAGACGACCACGCCGAACTCGGCGACGGCGACCACCACCGCGGTGGGGACGATGACCCAGTCCTGGTACAGCGCGCTGACCGCGATGGCCAGCAGCATCCAGCTGAACGCCTCGCCCTGGCCGGTGATCGGCACGAGGGTCGCGGCGCCCACGGTCAGGCTCAGCGTGGCCAGCACGGTGCGCAGCCGGGCGGGCCAGCCGGCCCGGGTGGCGAGCACCGCCGGCAGCCCGGCGAGCAGCAGCACCGAGGACGCCGGTCCGCGGCCGTGCCCCAGCGCACCGGTCAGCAGGGCCAGGGCCACCGCCTGGGTGAGGGCGGCGCGGACGATCCAGCGGTGCCGCAGCTCCCACTCGGCCGCGGCCAGGGACGTGCCCGCACGCCAGCCACCGAGCCACGAGGTCATGCCCCCTTCTCGGCACAGCGGTGCGGATCACACAGCCCAGGAGGCCGGTGATCACCCTTCGGGGGTGCGGGCGAACCGGTTCCGGCCGACCATCGAACGGTGCCCGTGACCGACCCGCAGCTGGAACGCCACCCCGTCGACGGCGAGACCCGGGGGGTGGCCCTGTTCTGCCACGGCGGGACGGCCGCCAGCCAGGCCCCGCCCAAGGACCGGGCGCTGTCCCTGGTCCGGATGCGGGCCTTCGAGCGCTTCGTGCGCGACGACCTGGGCGGCCGCGGGGTCGAGACCGCGCTTGTCCGCTACCGGGTGGCGGGCTGGAACGGCGAGGCCGCCGACGCCTACCAGGACGTGCACTGGTCGATCGAGGCGTTGCGCGCCGACCTCGGCAAGGACGTCCCGATCGTGCTGGTCGGGCACTCGATGGGCGGCCGGGCCGCGCTGAAGGCCGGCGGCGACCCGCAGGTGACCGCCGTCTGCGCGCTGGCCCCGTGGACTCCGCCCGGCGAGCCGGTGATGCAGCTGCGCGACCAGACCGTGGTGATCCTGCACGGCTCGGGCGACCGCTGGGTGCCCGCCAAGCTGTCCGCGGACTTCGCCGTCCGGGCCCGCCGGGCCGGTGCGCGGGTCGCCCGGTTCACCACCCCCGGCGGGCACAGCATGCTGCGCGGCGCCCACCGCTGGCACGGGTTCGCCCGCGACGTCGTCCTGGCCGGCACCGGTCTCGAACCGATGCGGGCCGACGTGGCGAACGCTCTGCAGCTGCCGAGCCCGGAGGGTCTCGCGGTCCCGCTCTGACTCGTCGGTGGGGTACCGCACGGCACCCCGACTGCCGAGGAGAAGAAGATGTCCGCCGTGCGCAACCGACCGACCGCCGCCGTCGTGGGATCCGGGGTCTCCGGGCTCACCGCCGCGCACCTCCTGCAGCGCACGCACGACGTGACGCTGTTCGAGACCGACGGGCGGTTGGGCGGGCACGCGCACACCCACGACGTCGAGACCCCCGACGACCGGGTCATCCCGATCGACACCGGGTTCATCGTGCACAACGAGCGCACCTACCCGAACCTGCTGAAGCTCTTCGCCGAGCTCGGGGTGGCCACCCAGCCGACCGAGATGAGCATGTCGATCGTCTGCGAGGGCTGCGGGCTCGAGTACGCCGGGGCCCGCGGCCTGCCCGGCGTCTTCGCCCAGCGCAAGCAGCTGGCCAACCCGGCCTACCTGCGGATGCTCGTCGAGGTGAAGAAGTTCCACCGGTCGGCGCACCGGCTGCTGGAGCTCGCCGGCGCCGACCACGAGCGCGGGTCCGGCGGCACCGGTGAGTTCGACGGGCTGACCCTCGGCGCCTTCCTGGCCCTGGGTGGCTACTCCGACTACTTCGTCCGGCACTTCATGGTCCCGGTCGTGTCCTGCGTGTGGTCCTCGGGGACCGGCACCTCGCTGCAGTACCCCGCCCTGTACCTGTTCCGGTTCCTGGCCAACCACGGGATGCTCTCGGTCTCCGGCTCCCCGCAGTGGCGGACGGTGACCGGCGGCTCGCGGGCCTACGTGGAGAAGGCGGCCAAGGGCCTGACGGCGGTGCAGACCGCGACCGGGATCCGGACGCTGACCCGGCACGTGGACGGCGTCGAGCTGGTCGACGTCGACGGCGAGCGGCACGAGGCCGACGTCGTCGTGGTGGCCACCCACCCCGACCAGGCGCTGGCCCTGCTCGGCGACCCGACCGACGACGAGCGCGCCGTCCTCGGGGCCTTCTCCTACTCGCGCAACGAGACCCTGCTGCACACCGACACCTCGATCATGCCGGCGGCCGCGGCGGCCAAGGCGTCGTGGAACTACCGGATGCCCGGCTGCGCGACCGACACCTCCGCCGTCCAGGTGACGTACTGGATGAACAAGCTGCACGCGATCGACGAGCCGGTGGACTACCTGGTGTCGCTCAACGCCGTCGACCGGGTGGACCCGGGCACCGTGCTGCGCCGGATGGTCTACGACCACCCGGAGTACACCCCGACCTCGGTCGCCGCCCAGCGCCGGCTGCCCGAGCTCAACAGCGGACGGACGGCGTTCGCCGGGGCCTACCACGGGTGGGGCTTCCACGAGGACGGCTGCGCCTCGGGCGTGCGGGCCGCGGAGTCCCTCGGCAGCGGCTGGTGACCGCCGTCCGACCCGCGACCGTCGACTGGAGCCCGACCACGCTGCCGGCGCTCTACGACGTCCGGGTCGGGCACCGCCGCTCGCACCCGCTGGAGAACTCCTTCGAGTACGGCGGCTACCTGTGGGCCGTCGACCTGGACGACCTGCCGGTGCTGCCGCGCGGGCTGCGCTGGGCGGCCCGGTTCGACGCCGCCGACCACCTCGGCGAGCCTGCCGACTCCATCAAGGCCAACGTGGTCCGGTTCGCCGGCCTGCACGGCGTGGACGGCGTCGTCCGGGTGGTGATGATGGCCAACGCGCGCAGCGGGCCGCACGTGTTCAACCCGCTGTCGACGCACTGGTGCTACCGGGCCGACGGATCGCTGGCCTGCATCGTGGCCGAGGTGCACAACACCTACGGGGAGCGGCACGCCTACCTGCTGCACCCCGACGAAGCCGGGCGGTCGGAGGCGGAGAAGGACTTCTACGTCTCGCCGTTCAACACCGTGGACGGCCGGTACCTCATGCGCTTCTCCGGTCCGGGCGACCAGCTGCACGTGACGATGGCGCTGCAGGTGGGCGGGCGGACGCCGTTCGTGGCCACCCTGCGCGGCACGGCGCGGCGGGCGACCACGGGGGCCGTCGTCCGTACGATCCTGCGCTGGCCGTTCATGAGCCTGTGGGTGGCCGCCCTGATCAGGTGGCAGGGGATCCGGCTCTGGGCGCGCAAGTTGCCGGTGGTCCCCAGGCCGACGCACGATCCGGTACCGGGGGTGGGTACGAACACCCCGCGGAAGCATTCCCTTGAAGCGATCGAGGACAGGTCATGACCACGGTGCACCACAACGAGAGCCGGACCGAGGACGCACGGTTCCCCGTGCCCCGCCCGGACGAGGCGCACTGGCCCGGCCTGGCGACCCCGCCGCGGTCCCCGGTGCGCGCGGCCGTGGCCGAGCGGCTGTTCCGGCACGCGGTGTCGACGCTGCCGGTGCGGGTGGTCTTCCCCGACGGCACCGTGCTGGGCTCCGGTGACCGGCACGCCCCGGTGATGCGGCTGGTCCGCCCGGCCAACGTCTTCCACCGCCTGGGCGCCGACGCCAAGATCGGCTTCGGCGAGGCCTACATGACCGGCGACTGGACGACGGGGCCTGGCACCGACCTCGCCGACCTGCTCAGCCCGTTCGCCGCCCGGATGTCCTCGCTGATCCACCCGGCGCTGCAGCGCATGCGGCACCTGGTCGAGCGCACCCAGCCGATGGGCGAGGTGAACACCAAGGAGAACAGCCGGCACAACATCAGCCGGCACTACGACCTGTCCAACCAGCTCTTCGAGACCTTCCTCGACGAGACGATGAGCTACTCCTCGGCCTGGTTCGAGCCCGGCGACTCCCTGGTCGACGCCCAGCTGCGCAAGATCGACGGCGTGCTCGACCTGGCCCGGGTGGGCGAGGGCATGAGCGTGCTGGAGATCGGCTCCGGCTGGGGCGCGCTGGCGATCCGCGCCGCCCAGCGCGGCGCCCGGGTGACCACGCTGACGCTGTCGTCGGAGCAGCAGGCCCTGGCCCGGGTGCGCGCCGAGGACGCCGGGGTGGCGCACCTGGTCGACGTCCAGCTGTGCGACTACCGCGACGCCCGCGGCCAGTACGACGCCGTCGTCTCGGTGGAGATGATCGAGGCGGTCGGCGAGGAGTTCTGGGCCACCTACTTCTCCGCGCTGGACACCTTGCTGGCCCCCGGCGGCCGGGTCGGCCTGCAGTCGATCACCATGCCGCACGACCGGATGATGGCCACCCGGCGCAGCTACACCTGGATCCACAAGTACGTCTTCCCCGGCGGGATCATCCCGTCGATCCGGTCGATCGAGGACAACCTGGCCGCGCACACGACGCTCTCGGTCGTCGAGCGCCGGGACCTGGGCCCGCACTACGCGGTCACCCTGCAGATGTGGCGCGAGCGCTTCATCGCGGAGTGGCCCTCGCTGGAGGGCGCCTTCGACGGCACCTTCCGCCGGATGTGGGAGTTCTACCTCGCCTACTGCGAGGCCGGCTTCCGCAGCGGCTACCTCGGCGTCAGCCAGCTGGGCCTGGCGAGGGACCCCTTCCCCCGCTGACCGCCTGGTAGCTCGGCACGGATCCTGCGCATCCCGCGGCCGGAGTGCGCAGGATCCGTGCCGAGCTGATGTGCACAGGGATGTGGGCTGTCCACAGATCGTCCGCGAGCGCCCTGCGGAGGGGGTGTTCGCTGCACGGTCGGACCCGTGACCACCGACCTGCACGTCCTCCTCGGTCCCACCGGGGTCCGGCCCACCGCCCAGGTGCTGTGCGCCGCCGACCCGGGCAGCATCAGCCGCTGGGTCGGTGCCGGTCGGCTGGTCCGCCCCCTTCCCGGCGTGCTCGCACTGCCCGGTGCAGCCGACACGTGGCGCGGCCGGGCTGCGGCCGCCGTGCTGTGGAGCGGCGGGCAGCTGACCGGGCGGACCGCGCTCACGCTGTGGGACCTCCTGGGCCACCCCGGCGCACGCACCCACGTGGCGGTGGGCCGACGCCGGCACGTCCCGCCGGTGCCGCCGTGGCTGCGCGTCCACCGGACGACCGTGCCGGAGTGGTCGGTGGTCGACGGGCTCCCGCTCGTGACCGCCCGCCGGGCACTGGTCGACGCCTGGGGCGAGGCGCACGGACGGTCGGGCTCACCGGAGGCGGTCCGGGTGGCCCGGGAGGCGGTCATCGGCGGGGTCCGCCGTCGCGAGGTGTCGGTGGCCGGCGTGCGCCGTGAGCTCGCCCGCCACCCGGTGCTGCCGGGACGACGAGCGCTCGCGGACCTGCTCGAGCTGGTGGGCAGCGGATCGCACAGCGAGTTCGAGATCTGGGGCCTGACCCACCTGTTCGACCTCCCCGGTCTGCCGACCGTCTCCCGCCAGCACCCGGTGGCGACGTCGATCGGGACGATCCACCTCGACGGGGCCCTGGAGGAGGTGAAGCTGGGCTTCGAGCTGGACGGGGCCGCGTACCACCGGGCACCCGACCAGCGCGAGCGCGACCTGCGCCGGGACGCCGCGGCCCTGGCCGAGGGCTGGGCGGTGCTCCGCATCAGCCACCGCCGCGCCCACGCACAGCCCGACACCTGCCGCGCAGAGATGGCCAGCGCCTTCCACGCCCGCCGACGCTGAGGCTCGGCGTGGTCCCTGCGCATTCCGCGTCGGGAGTGCCCATGATCCGTGCCGAGCTAGACGGGTGCGGGAGGCGCAGGCCACCGGCCTACCGTCTGCGGCGTGCGGACACGGGGTGCGGTCGGGCTGGTCGTGTGGATCTTCACCGTCGTGATGCTGGGCGGGACGGTGCCGGCGCCGCTGTACCCGTTCTACGTGCGCTCGCTGGACCTGTCCGAGCTGCAGGTGACGATCGTCTTCGCCGCCTACGCGGTGGGCACGCTGACCGCGCTGCTGCTGGGCGGCGGGGTGTCCGACCGGCTGGGCCGGCGCCCGGTGCTGGTGCTGGCGGTCGGCATCGCGGTGCTGTCCACGCTGGTCTTCCTGCTCGCCCCGACGCTGCCGGGCCTGCTGTTCGCGCGCGTGCTGTCCGGGCTGTCGGTCGGCCTGACCACCGGGACGGCGACCGCGGCCATCGCCGAGCTGCACCCCGACCGCCGGACGGCGACCACCCTGGCGACCGTGGCCAACATGGGCGGCCTCGGCCTGGGCCCGGTCGTCTCCGGCCTGGTCGCCCAGCACCTGCCCGGCCCGACGGTCGGCCCCTACCTCGCGTTCCTGGTCCTGTTGCTGCCGGTGCTGGCGATCGGGCTGGTGCCCGAGACCCGCCCGCGCACCGAGAGCCTGGCCGGCGCGATGCGGCCGCAGCGGCTGTCGGTCCCGCGCGCGACCCGGGCCCGGTTCGCCGCGGCGGCGGTGGGCGGGTTCGCGGCCTTCGCCGTCCTGGGGCTGTTCACCTCGCTCACGTCCTCGTTCCTGGGTCAGGAGCTCGGCGACCCGGGCCCGCAGCTGGTCGGGTTCTCGGTGGCGGTCATGTTCGCCGCGGCGGTGGCCTGCCAGCTGCTGGTGCAGCGCTGGGACCCCGACCGGGCCGCGCTCGTCGGCGCCGCGCTGCTGCCGACCGGCACCGCCCTCGTCGTGGTGGCGCTCGCCGTCGGGTCGTTGCCGCTGTTCCTGCTCTCCGCGGTGGTCGGCGGCGCTGGGGTGGGCTTCTCCTTCCAGTCCGCCGTCTCGCGGGTGGGCGGCCTGGCCTCGGCAGACGAGCGGGCCGCGGTGACGTCGAGCTTCTTCGTCGTCGCCTACCTCGGCATCACCGTGCCGGTGGTCGGGGTCGGCGAGATCGCCACCGCGACCTCGCTGACGACCGCGGCGATCGCGCTCGCCGTCCTGGTGGTCGTGCTGTCGGCGGCCGCGGCGCTGCTGACCCGCCGGCACCCCACACCGGTCCGCGGCTAGCTGCGCCAGGCGCCGGGGCTGGTGCCGTAGCGCCGGCGGAACGCGGTGCCGAAGCCGTGCACCGAGGCGTACCCGACCCGCGCGGCGACCGACGTGACCGGCAGGCCCCGCTCGAGCAGCGCCAGCGCCGCCTGCAGCCGGGCACGGCTGCGCCACTCGGTCCAGGTCAGCCCGGTGCCGGTCACGAACGCCCGGCGCAGCGTGCTCTCCCCCACCCGCAGCCGGGCCGCCCAGTCGGCGAGCGGGGTATCGTCGGCGGGGTCGGCCAGCAGCCGGGTGGCGACGGCGGCCGCGCGGGGGTCCTCGGGCAGCACCACCCCGTCGTCGGCGACCGCGGCGCCGGCGACCTCGTGCAGCACGAGCGCCAGGGTCGGCGCGGCGACCGGGCCCTCGCCGCCGGTCTGGCCCAGCGCGAGCAGCAGCTCGCGGAGCAGCCCGGACACCGCGACCACGGTCGGTCGGGTCCAGGGCAGCGGGCAGGCGTGCGGCCAGACGTAGAGGCAGTGCAGCGCGGCCGGCGGCCGGAGGACGACGTCGTGCGGCACCCCGCCGGGCACGAACAGGGCGCGGGACGGCGGCAGCACCCACGAGCGGCCCCCGGCCACGGCCCGCGCCGACCCGGCCGCCGTCCACACCAGCTGGTGCTGGTCGTGCCGGTGCAGCCCCCAGGCGCCGCCCTCCTCGGTGTCGAACGCGCACGTCCAGGCGTCCCGCTCGGCCGACCCGGGGTGGTCGTCGGTCACGACGTCGTCGAGGGCGGTCACCGGGCCTCCTGAGCGCTGGGCGTCGTCGTCCGGGCGCTGGCGGACTGTCCTACGATGATAGGGCAGCCTAACCTCAGCGGGCCGTTCCGTCATCGTCCCCTGGAGCTCCCCGTGCGCCTGCCCACCACCCGCCTCGCCGCCGTCGCCCTCGCCGGGCTGCTGCTCGCCGGCTGCGGATCGTCGACCGAGGACGGCGGCGCGGACGCCCCCGCGGGCGGCGACGGCTTCCCGGTCACCGTGGAGCACGCGTTCGGCAGCACCACCGTGGAGTCCGAGCCGACCCGCGTGGTGAGCGTCGGCTACACCGAGCAGGACACCCTGCTCGCCCTCGGCGTCGTCCCGGTCGGGGTGACCGAGTGGTACGGCGAGCAGCCGTACGCCACCTGGCCCTGGGCGCAGGACGCGCTCGGGGACGCCGAGCCCACCGTGCTCACCACCGACGACGGCCTGCAGTTCGAGGCCATCGCCGCGCTGGACCCCGACCTCATCGTGGCGACCAACGCTGGGCTTGAGCAGGACGACTACGACACCCTGTCGGCCATCGCCCCGGTCGTCGCGCACTCCGAGGAGGCGTACTTCGAGCCGTGGGACGTGCAGACGATCGCCATCGGCACCGCGCTGGGCAAGGCCGAGGAGGCCCAGGAGCTGGTCGACGGGATCAAGGACCGGTTCGCCGACGAGGCGGCCGCGCACCCCGAGTTCGCCGGCACCCCGGCGGTCTTCCTGCAGAACGCGGTCTACGAGGGCGACCTGATCGCCTACCAGGAGGGCCTGTCGACGGCGTTCCTCACCGACCTCGGCTTCACGGTCCCGGCGGTGCTCTACCAGTTCGCCACCGAGGGCCAGGCCTACGTCCCGCTGGAGCAGGCCTCGGTGCTGGACGAGGCCGACGTGCTGATCTGGGGCACCGAGTCGCCGGCGGACCGGACGGCGCTGGAGTCGCTGGGGGTGTACCGGTCGCTGCGGGCGGTCCAGGGCGGCAACCTGGTCTTCACCGACGGCACGCTGGCCGGGGCGATCTACTTCACCAGCCCGCTGTCGCTCCCCTACCTGCTCGACGAGCTCGTGCCGGCGCTGTCCACCGCCGTCGCCGGGGATCCGTCCACCATCCCGTCCTGACGGAACGTGACCGTCCGGTCATCATCTCCACCGATCGAGGGACCCTGCTCGGCCTCCACGGAACGCTGCCGTCCGGTTGACTATTCGTAGTCGCCCGATGACCGTGCGTGGAGGTGAGCAGGATGTCCGGATTCCGTCGCCCTGCCCACCTGTCCCGCACCGCCGGCCGGGTCCTCACCGTCGCCGGCCTCGGCGTCGGCCTGTGGCTGGCCGGTCAGGCCGCCGCCTCCGCCTCGGCCGAGGAGCCCGCCGCCGGCACTCTGCTGTCGGGCATCACCACCCCGGTCGCCGACCTGGTCGGCCAGGTCGCCGCCCCGGTCTCGCAGGTCGTGGCCCCGGTGACCACCCCGGTCGCGCAGGTCGTCGCCCCGGTGGCGCAGACCGTCGCCCCGGTGGCCCAGGCCGTCGTAGCCCCCGTCGCACCGGTCGTCACGCAGGTCGTCGCACCTGTCGTGGCGCCGGTGGCCCAGGCTGTCACGCCGGTGGCGCAGGCCGTCGCGCCCGTGGTTCGCGCAGCGGCGCCGGTGGTGGCCGCCGTGCAGCCCGTCCTTGATGCCGTCACCCCGCTGACCAGGGCACTCACCCCCGTCACCGGCGCCCTGAGCCCGGTCACCGAGGCCCTGTCCCCCGTCGTCGACGCCCTGGCTCCGGTGGTCGACACGCTCGCGCCGGCCACCGCGGCGCTCGCCCCGGTCGTGGACCCCACCGCCCTGCTCGCCGGCGCCGACGCCGGCCTGGTGGTCGCGATGACCACCGCCGGCTCGGCCACCGCACCCTGGGCCGCCGGCACCTCGACCACGACCACCACCCCCACCACCACCGCCGTCCCGGCCACCCCGGCCGCGCCCGCGGACTCCCCCGTCGCCCCCGCCGCCCCGGCGCCGACCGCCCCCGGTGCGCCGGGGTCGACTGGCTCCCTCGGTGGGCACGGCAGCACCGACCAGACCGCGGCGGACCTCTCCGCCGCCGTCGTGGCCGCCGACGCCTCCGGGCTCGCCGCGGCTGCGCACACCGCCCGCGACGCCGCGGGCAACACCGCGTTCGACCCCTCCTTCTCCCCCGACTGACGGTCCGCCACTCAGCCTCTGCGCGCTGAGCACGGCACGACCCGGCCCGCCCGCTGTGCGGGACCGGTCCACCTCAGTCACCGCACCACTCCCTGAGAAGGACACCTGCCATGAACCTGTGGATCAAGCGCGGCCTGCAGACGGCGCTGCTCACCGGCGGCCTCCTGGCCGTCGGCAGCGGCATCGCCTCCGCCGACGACAGCATCGACCTGACCGTCCCGGTGACGGTCACCGACAACGCGATCGCGGTGCTCGGCACCGCGACCGCCGCACCCGCCGCACCGGCCGCACCGGCCGCCGACCTGTCCCTGGACCTGGGCGCGATCAGCGTCTCTGTGCCGGTGACCGTCAGCGGCAACGCCGTCGGCATCCTCGGCGACACCACCACCACCGCCGCCACCACCGCCCCGGCCCCGGCCCCGGCTCCCGCGCCGGCCGCCCCGGCCGCCGACGGCGCTCTGCTGGACGTCGACCTGCCGGTCACCGTGACCGGCAACGCCGTCGGCGTGCTCGGCGACGCCGCCGCCACGGGCGCCACCCCGGCGCCGGCCACCCCGGCCGACGGCGCCGACATCGCCGACGTCGACGTGCCCGTGCTCGTCGGCGGGAACGGCGTCGGCGTCCTGGGCACCGGCACCGGCTCGGTCACCCCGACCACCGGCACCCCCGCGACGGGGTCGGCCAGCGGCTCGACCGACACCGTGGTCGACGTCGACGCCCCCGTCACCGCGTGCGGCAACGGGGTCGGCGTCCTGGGCGACGGGACAGGCACCTGCGCCACGCCCACCCCGGCCACCCCGGCCGCCCCGGCCGACGGCGCTGACCTGGCCGACGTCGATGCCCCCGTCCTCGTCGGCGGCAACGGCATCGGCGTCATCGGCAACGGCACCGGCTCGGTCACCCCGACCACCGGCACCACCGGCACCGGCACGACGGGCAACAGCGCGACCGACACCCTGATCGACGCCGACGCCCCCGTCACCGCCTGCGGCAACGGCATCGGCGTCCTGGGCACCGCCACCGGCACCTGCACCACGCCCACCACCGGCACCGGCACCGGCACCGGCACCGGCAGCACGGGCACCCCGACCACCGGCACCGGTGGTGGCCTCGACGTCGACGTCCCCGTGACCGTCTGCGGCACCGCGATCGGCCTGCTCGGCAACGCCTCGGCCACCTGCTCCCCGGCCACCACCGGCACCGGCGGCCCCGGCGGCGGCATCGACGTCGACGTCCCGGTCACCGCCTGCGGCAACGCCATCAGCCTGCTCGGCAACGCCTCCGCCGCCTGCGGCCCGACCACCACCCCGCCGACCACCCCGGTCCCCCCGGTGACCCCGCCGACGGCCACCGAGGACCCGCAGGGCCCCCGCACCGACACCCCGCTCGGCATCACCCCGGTCGCCCTGCACGGCACCCCGGTCATCACCGGCGCGCAGGCCGACGCCCAGTCCGACGAGACCTCGCTGGCCTACACCGGCAGTGACCTCGGCACCCCGCTGCTCGCCGGTCTGCTCGCCCTGGCCATGGGGCTGATCCTCAGCCTCACCGCCCGCCGCACCCGCTAGGCAGCACGCGCCCCGGCCCGGTCGTCGTCCGCGACGACCGGGCCGCCGGCGTGCCCGGATGTTCCACGTGGATCAGCTGAGCCCGACCGCCATCTGCACCTCGTAGCGGTCACCGCGGTAGGTGGAGATCGCGTGCTCCACCGGCCGTCCGCGGCTGGAGGAGACCCGGTCGAACACCAGCACCGACCGACCCGGGGCCACCCCCAGGTGCACCCCGGTGTCCCGGTCGACCTCCGCGGCGCGGACGGTCTGCTCTGCCCGGTCGACCGGGCAGTCGTACTCGTCGGCGAGCAGCGTGTAGAGCGACCCGGTGAGGTCGCGCTCCCCGAGATCGGGCAGCAGGTCGGCGACGTACCAGCCGTCGTCGACCGACATCGGCTGGCCGTCGGCCAGCCGCAGCCGGCGGACGTGCCAGGCCGGCGCACCGGCCGGCAGCTCCAGCACCCGCCGGGTCACCGGCGGCGGCACGGCTCGGACCACGTCCAGCACGACGGTGGACGCCGCCAGCCCCAACCGCCGCATGTCCTCGTGGAAGGAGGCCAGGTGCAGGCGGGACCGGGCCGGCCGCTCGGCGACGAACGTGCCCTTGCCGCGGACCCGGACCAGGACGCCCTCGCTGACCAGCTGGCCGATCGCCTCCCGGACGGTGATCCGGCTGACCCCGTGCTCGACGCACAGCTGCCGCTCGCCGGGGAGCGGCGTGCCGGCCGGGAGGCGGGCGGCCAACTCGGTCAACCGCCCGCGCAGCTGCTCGTGCTTGGGCACCGGCCCGTCCTGGATCAGCGGCCCGGGCACGGCGCTCATCGTGTCACCAGCCCTGCGCCGCCAGCTTGTGCGCCAGGACGTAGCGGTAGTACTCGGCCCGGGCCAGCTGCGAACCGGCGGCCTCGTCGACGACCACCGTCACGTGCGGGTGCAGCTGCAGCACCGACCCGGGGCAGGAGGCGCTGACCGGTCCCTCGACGGCGTCGGCGACCGCGGCCGCCTTGGACTCCCCGGTGGCCACCAGCACCAGGTGCCGGGCCCGGCCGATGGTGGCCAGGCCCTGGGTGATGACGTGCCGCGGCACGGCCTCGACGTCGTCCCCGAAGAACCGGGCGTTGTCCGACCGGGTGCGCTCGGTGAGCGTCTTGACCCGGGTCCGGCTGGCCAGCGAGGAGCCCGGCTCGTTGAACCCGACGTGCCCGTTGGCCCCGATGCCGAGCACCTGGACGGCGACCGGCCCGGCCGCCTCCAGCTGTGCCTCGTAGTCCAGGGCGGCCTGCATCGGGTCGTCGGCGGACCCGTCGGGACCGTGCACCTCGAGGCCGAGCTCGTCGGTGCACTCCCGGCGGATCACCTCCCGGTAGGACTCCGGGTGCCCGGCCGGCAGGCCCACGTACTCGTCGAGCAGGAACGCCCGGACGCCGGCCGTCGTCCAGCTGCCGGCGCGGTGCCGGGCCTGCATCTCCCGGTAGGCCCGCAGCGGGGAGGACCCGGTGGCCAGCCCCAGCGCGACCGGCCCGCCGGCGGCCTGCGCGGCGGTGACCGACGCGATCACCGCGTCGGCGACGACCCGCCCGCAGTCCTCGGGGGTGGGCAGCAGCACGAGCTCCAACGGTCAGTCCTCCAGCAGGTGGGTGCCCGCGGCGAGGACCGCCACGGGCGCGAGGTCGGGATCGGTCACCAGCACGTCGGCACGGGCACCGGCGACCAGCCGACCGACGTCGGTGCGGCCCAGCAGGTCCGCCGGGGTCTGCGTCGCGGCCAGCACCACGTCGGCGAGCGGGACACCGGCGGCCACCGTGCAGCGGACGACGTCCAGCAGCCGGGAGGTGCCGCCCGCGATGGCTCCCCCGGTGGTCAGCCGGGCGACCCCGCCGGAGACGGTGACCGGCAGCCCGCCGAGCCGGTACCCGCCGTCGGGCATGCCGGCCGCGGCCATCGCATCGCTGACCAGCGCGACCTGCGCGGGACCGACCAGGTCGAACACGGCGGCCACGGTCTCCGGCGCCAGGTGCACACCGTCGGCGACCAGCTCGACCACCAGCTCGCCGCGACCGGCCGCTGCCAGGCAGGCGGCGACCGGTCCCGGGGCGCGGGACAGCATCGGCGGCATGCCGTTGAACAGGTGGGTGGCCGACACCCGCCCGGTCCGGGCAGCCGACCGGACGGCAGCGGTGGTCGTCGCCGCGGAGGCGTCGGTGTGCCCGAAGCTGGGCAGCGCGCCGTGCTCCCGGAGGACGGCGACCAGCTCGTCGGCGTGCGCGGTCTCCGGGGCCAGCGTCACCGAGACCACGACGCCCGCGGCCAGCAACCGGCGCAGCAGCGCGGGGTCGCCGGGCAGCAGGGCGGCCGGGTCCTGCGCGCCGCACCGGGCGGCCGACAGGAACGGGCCCTCCAGGTGCACCCCGGCCAGCTCGCCGGCGCGGACCAGCGGCGCGAGCACGTCCAGCCGGGCCAGCAGGATCTCCGTCGGTGCGGAGACCAGGCTGGCGACCAGCGTCGTCGTCCCGCCGCGGCGGTGGTGCGCGGCGGCGGCCCGGACCCCGGCGGTGTCGCCGTCCGGGAAGCCGTGCCCGCCGCCGCCGTGGCAGTGCAGGTCGACCAGGCCGGGCAGCAGCAGCCGGTCGGGGGCGGCCGGCGGGAGGTCGCCGGCGAAGCCCGCCGCCGGTCCCGCGTACCCGATCCGGTCGTGGGGGGGGGGGGGG